>JAACFG010000009.1 GCA_009937605.1 Gammaproteobacteria bacterium
CGCCTCGCGTGTTCCATCGGCGCCGCGTAATTTTGTCCCGGTGCCAGCTCGGCTATGGATTCGGCTACCTGTCCCCCGCCGTCGCTACAGCGTGTCCAGCTTCCAGATCACCACCAATTTTTTTCCCAGGGGGAGGGTGGAACTCAGCCGGGTTGCTGACAAAGTTTGGAAACGGCGCAGGAGAATGCCTTTCCGAATCTATAGCCGAGCTGGCACGACGATTAAACTACGTGCCAGAAACGGAACACGCGAGGCGTGTTCGGGAAGGCATTCTCCTGCGACGTATTGTGACCCTAGTGAGCCTCATCCCAGTTCGATCCAGTACCGACATCAACTTTCAGTGCCACCGATAACTTCGCCGCCCCATTCATCAATTCGGTTACCTTACTCGTCACCGCATCAAGCTCATCGTCCCGAACTTCAAACACGAGTTCATCATGTACCTGCATGATCATCCGCGCACCCGGGCGGTCGGTGTTGAGCCAGTCGTGCACGGTGATCATCGCGCGCTTGATGATGTCGGCTGCCGTGCCCTGCATCGGCGCGTTGATTGCAGTGCGTTCGGCGTACTGGCGCCGTTGGGCGTTGCGGGCGTTAATTTCAGGAAGGTACAGGCGCCTCCCGAAGACGGTTTCAACGAAGCCCTGTTCGCTGGCGCGGGTGCGGATGTCATCCATGTACTTTCGTACGCCCGGGTAACGGTCGAAATAGAGGTCGACATACTCCTGCGCCTCGTGGCGTGAGATGCCCAGCTGTTTTGCAAGGCCGAACGCGGACATGCCATACATCAGGCCAAAATTGATCGCCTTGGCTGACCGCCGCTGGTCATCGCTTACCTCGTCAAGCGCCATCTCGAAGACCTCGGCGGCCGTCGCGCGATGCACGTCCTGTTCCTTCTCAAATGCCGTGAGCAGGCCCTTGTCAGCAGACAGGTGGGCCATGATACGGAGCTCGATCTGCGAGTAGTCGGCTGCGAGCAGCGTGAAGCCTTCCGGCGCCACAAACGCCTGGCGAATTCGTCGACCTTCCTCCGTACGTATGGGAATGTTCTGCAGGTTCGGGTCCGTAGACGACAGTCGACCGGTAGCAGCCACCGCCTGGTGATACGACGTGTGGATGCGCCCCGTCCGTTCGTTGATCTGCAACGGCAATTTGTCGGTGTACGTGCTTTTCAGTTTGCTGACGCTGCGGTAATCGATGATCACAGCGGGCAGCTCGTAGTCGTTCGCCAGTTCGACGAGCACATCCTCGGCCGTCGACGGCTGGCCCTTCGGCGTTTTTCGAATAACGGGCAGCTCCTGTTTCTCGAACAGGATCTGCTGCAACTGCTTGGGCGAGCCAAGATTGAACGGGCCGCCGGCAAGCTCGTGCGCTTTTGCTTCGAGCTCGGCCATCTTCTTTGCGAGCTCGGTGCTCTGGGTCTGCAACATTTTGCGATCGACCAGCACGCCGGTTTCTTCCATGTCGAGCAGTACAGGGACGAGGGGCTGCTCGATGTCTTCGTAGACGGCTTTCAGGGATGGCACTTCGCAGAGTTGCTCCCACAAGGCTTCGTGAAGCTGCAACGTGATATCGGCGTCTTCGGCGGCGTAAGGCGACGCGGTCTCGAGATCGATCTGGTTGAAGGTCAGCTGTTTGGCGCCTTTTCCGGCCACGTCCTCGAAATGGATGGTCTCCTTGCCGAGGTAGAAGCGTGCTACCGAGTCCATGTCGTGCCGCGTGGCGACACTGTTCAACACGTAAGACTCGAGCATCGAGTCGTATGCCATGCCGGCGAGTGCGATATCGTAGCGGGCAAGGATGTGGGCGTCGTACTTCAGGTGGTGGCCCACCTTCTTACTGCTGTCGTCCTCAAGCCACGGCTTCAGTTTCGCGAGCACTTCGTCTCGCGGCAGCTGGTCGGGTGCTCCGGGGAAATCGTGTGCGAGAGGAATGTAACAGGCGTCGCCCTCGGCGACGGCCAGCGACAAACCGACAATTTCGGCGTTCATGTAATCGAGACTATTGGTCTCGGTATCGAACGCGACGAGTGGCGCCTTGCCGACCTTGGCCAGCCAGGTATCGAAGGCAGCCCAGGTCAGGACTGTCTCGTAGTCAATCTTTTCCTGTTCCTTTTCGATGGCGGCGGTTTCCGGCACATCGTTAGCTGCTTCGTCAAGCTGTCGCAGGAGCGAGCGCAGTTCGTAGTGGCTGTAGAGTTTGCGTAATGCTTCGGTGTTGGCCTCGCTGGCCTCGAGGTTATCAATGCCAATCTCGAGATCTACATCCGTCTTGATCGTTGCGAGATTTCGTGACAGCTGCATTAGCTCGACATTGTCCCGCATGCTCTCGCCGACCTTGCCTTTGATTTCCTCGCCATGCTCGACAATGCCGTCAGCGCTGTCGTAGAGATTCAGCCATTTGGCGGCCGTCTTGGCGCCGACCTTGGGGACGCCCGGAATGTTGTCCGAACTGTCGCCGACCAACGCGAGGTAGTCGATGATCTGCTCCGGGTACACGTCAAACTTGGCTTTCACAGCATCCCGGTCCAGACGCGAGTCGTTCATGGTATTGATCAGCGTGACCTTGTCCGTGACCAGTTGCGCAAGGTCTTTGTCGCCGGTGGAAACCAGGACGTTCAGTCCTTTCGTCTCGGCTTGCGCACACAAGGTTCCGATCACATCGTCGGCCTCAACGCCTTCGATGCGTAGCAAGGGCAGGCCCATCGCCGTGACAGCGTCGAGTATCGGCTGGACCTGCGAACGCAGATCGTCGGGCATCGGCGGCCGGTTCGCTTTGTAATCGGCAAACATCTCATCACGGAAGGTTTTACCGGGCGCGTCGAACACAACGGCGACATGCGCCGGTTGTTCGTCGCGCAGCAGTTTGAGAATCATCGTTAACACACCGTGCATCGCACCCGTTGGTTCACCCTGTGAGTTGGTCAGGGAGGGCAGCGCGTGAAAGGCGCGATACAAATACGATGACCCATCGATCAGGACGAGGTCAGTCATGGTAGTGGGGCTTTATTCCTTGTCGTCGTCGTCGCCGTTTTCTTCCTGCTCTTCTTCAGCAGTCGATTCAGCAGTCGATTCAGCAGATGATTCAGCGGCCGGCGGTTGTACCTGGACCTCGCTTGGGTTGCCGGAGAGGTAGAGAGGGCCGCTCTGGCCGCAGCCAGCGACGATGAACAGGAGTGTGGCTAACAGTATGGACGGACGTTTCATTTTATTGGCCGTTACAGGGACCTGTCGATTATAGAGGCCACCCGAGCCCCATGTGCGTCATTTTGCATATCGTTTGGCCACTTTCCGGTAGGCATCGCGAAATGGCATATCCTCTTCGGTCACCAGCCGATACGCCTCAGCCGTGGCAAAGATACCTTCATCGAGCTCAATATTGTCCGGCAGGAACTCGAGCCCTTCGAGCAGGTAGGCCATGATGTCGACACTTTCGATCGCAAGGTCGATCGAGCGAAACACCGGTGACTTCAATCTCTGCAGGTCGCGGTGATACCCCGATGGCAGTTTCGCGGTGATCATCATGGTTTCATCGAGGCACGCGTGAGCGGTAGCGGCTGCGGCGCGCAGCAGCTCGAGGACATCGGGGTTCCGTTTCTGCGGCATGATTGACGACCCCGTCGTGACCTGGGGTGCGAGCGACACGTAAGCAAACTCCTGCGTATAGAACAGCAACAGGTCGCTCGCCATTCGGGACAAGTCCTGCATCATGAGCGCGATCTCGAACAGCAATGCGCTCTCCGCCTTGCCGCGCGACAGCTGCGCGGCCGTGACGGGTTCCTGGGTGCCATCAAAGCCGAGCTTCTGCGTTGTGAGTTCGCGATCCAGGGGCAGCCCGGGCGTCCCATAGCCCGCCGCACTGCCGAGCGGGTTCTTGTTGATGCGCTTGTGAACGGCCTGGAGGCCCGCCTCGGCATCGGCAAAGCCCTCATCGAAGCCCCCACACCACAAATTTACGGATGATGGCATCGCGTGCTGCATGTGCGTATAGCCGGGCAATTCGACATCACCCTGGCGCCCGGCCAGCGTTGCTATCGATGAACGCAATCCACCGACGCGCCCGGCCAGGTCGAGCGCCGCGTCCCGCAGGTAAAGGCGCAAGGCAGTGAGTACCTGGTCATTGCGGGACCGTCCAAGATGCAGGCGCCCGCCAGCGTCACCAATGTCCGCAGTTAACCGGGATTCGAGCGCCGTATGCACATCTTCGTCTTCGAGGCTGATCTGCCAGTCGCCATCGACGAAGCTCTGTTCGAGTGCCCGAAGTCCGTCGCAGATCGCACGACAGTCGTCGCCGGAGATAAGCTCCTGCGAGGCGAGCATCTCTGCGTGGGCAATGGAGCCCTGCACGTCGTAGGAAACCAGGCGGGCATCGAGCCGATGGTCTTCTCCTGCCGTGTAACGGAGTACGCGCTCGTCGAGCGGCAATCCCTTCTCCCAGAGTCGACTCATGAGCCTTCGCCCTGCTCTTCGGGCGACAACGCGGCGATGTCGTCGACGACCAGCGTCCCCGTCCCCTCATTTGTGAATACTTCGAGCAGGATACTGTCGGCGAGCTTGTGAGAAATGACGTGCACGCGCTGCACGCCGTTGGCAATCGCTGCGTCGATGGCCGCCGCCTTTGGCAGCATGCCATCTGCGAGTATGCCGTCGTCCTTGAGCTGCTTTAGATGTTTGCGGTCGATGTAGCTGATCAACGAGCCGGGGTCCTCAACGTCCTCGAGAATACCGGTCGCGCCAGTAACAAGAATGAGCTTCTCCGCGTCCAGTTCGGCCGCAATTGCCGCAGCGACCGTGTCGGCATTGATGTTGAGCAAGGTACCCGACTCGTCACAGGACAGTGGGCTGACAACCGGCATCAGGCCATTGTCGAGCTGTTTCCTGAGTATGTCGGCGTCGACCGAATCGATATCACCGACGAAGCCGTAATCGACAGCCTCCATACCATCGCGCTCAACAGGCGGCCGTTTGTGAGCACGGATAAGCCCCGCATCGACACCGCTGATTCCAACTGCCGGAATCTGCAGGTCCCTGCAGGTTGCGAGAATGCGTGTGTTGATCTGGCCGTTCAGGATCATCGTTGCAACATTGAGGGAATCGCTGTTGGTTACGCGACGGCCCTCGACGAATTGCGTATCGAGACCCAGGTCATTCGCGAGCTGTGTCGACTGTGGTCCCCCGCCGTGGATTAACACTGCGCGAATCCCGACCTGGTGAAGGATGCCGACCTGTTCGACAAGGGCCGCTGCCTGTACAGGATCTGCAAACACTTCGCCGCCAGCTTTGATGACGAACACTTTGCCTTTGAACAGCCGGATGTAGGGCGCGGCGTGTTTGAGCGCCGACACGACAATTGCGCGATCTCTTTTCGAGGTCAAGGTTTTGCTCCAAGCATTTGGTGAAGTACAGCCATTTGGGCCAGCATGCGATTGCGAGCTTCCGGAATGACAATGCTGCGCGGTCCGTCGAGAATTTCATCGGCAACCACAACGCCACGCCGCACGGGCAGGCAGTGCATAAAGCGGCAATCGTCTTTCGCGTTCTCGAACCAGGGTTCGTCGACACACCAGTCGATGTGTTGTTCTCGCAGTTTCTGGTCAGCGAGTTTGTCGCCGTAGTGTTTCGTCGATGACCAGGATTTGGCGTAGATGATTTGTGCGCCCTCCATAGCTTCAGTCCGATCGGTGGTCTCGGTAACCGAACCCCCGGATTCTTCCGCGGCAAAGATGGCCTTCTGCATGATTGGGGCCGGCAACTCGAACCCCTCGGGGCGCAGGACCGTGACATCCATACCGCGTTTTGCCGCCATGTGCAGCGTCGCGGATGGCACTGCCAGCGGCAGGGCCCTCGGATGATAAGCCCAGCTCAGCACGAACTTGCTACCGTTTGTGGGCAGGTTCATATCATCCATGGTCTTCCAGTCCGCGAGGCTCTGGCAGGGATGGTTCATCGCCGATTCCATGTTGATGTGGGGCGTATCGATAAGCTCGGTCAATGCATTGAAACGGGTCTCAGCGAGGTCATTCTCGATTTTCTTGCGGTCGGCGAAAGCGCGAATGCCGATCGCATCGCCATAGGACGCGATGACCGGTACGGCTTCCCGGATATGTTCCGCGGCGACGCCATCCATGACAATGCCATCGCGCACCTCCAGCCCGTGAATCGACATATCGGGCGAAATGACGAACGAACCGCCACCGAGTCGCACCATCGCCGCCTGGAAAGACGCAAGCGTTCGCAGCGACGGGCTCAGGAACAACAATGACAGCACCTTACCTTTGAGGGCTTCCGGCTCCGGAAACTCGTCGAGTCGGTTGGCGAGAGCAATCAGTTCGGCAATCTCTTCGTTCGAGAAGTCGGCAAGATCGTTAAACGCTTTCATCCAGGTGTCCTTTTTCTAGTTCATGGTCGGCATGATGACCGCCAGGGTTTGTGACAGTAAGTCGACATGCTTCGCCTGCAACACGAGAGGCGCCAGTATGCGGAGTACATTGGGGTCGCTGCTGGTGCCTGTCAGAATGTCGTGCTCGAGTAACGCGTCTCTGACTTCGACTGCCGGCCGATCGCAAACAAGGCCAAGCAACAGGCCCATGCCCTGAATGCGTGTGACCGGGCCGGTGACGCATTGCTCCCGAATCTGGGCTTCGCGCTCGCGGACATTGCTCAGCAGATGCTCGTCCGATATCGCCTGTACGGTTGCCGCTATGGCGGCAGCAGCAATCGGACCGCCACCGAAAGTAGTGCCAAGTGCGCCAGTCCCGAACAGGGCCGCAACTTCGCGCGTACACAGGACGGCGCCGCAAGGGATGCCGCCGCCGAGGGCCTTTGCACTGGTGATGATGTCGGGATCGATGCCATGCGCCTGCACGGCAAAGAAGTGCCCACAACGACCCATTCCCGACTGCACTTCGTCGGCTATCAGGATCGCCCCGTGTTTGCTCGTTTCGCTGCGCAGCGTCTCGATAAATTCAGTTGCAAGGTCATACGCACCTGCTACGCCCTGTACAGGTTCGAAAATTACAGCGGCAATACTGTCGTCGATCATCGCCTTTGCAGCGGCGATGTCATCACGCGGAATGAAATCCACCTCGAATGGTTTGTTTGGGAAGCCGTACCATTTGTCGGCGTTCCAGGTGACCGTCGCGGCCGCTGCGGTCCTGCCATGAAATCCCCGGGTAATGGCAAGGACCTTCTTCCGACCGGTCGCCTTCAGCGCCATGCGTAGCGCGTTCTCATTAGCTTCAGCCCCGGAGTTTACGAAGAACACACGTTCGAGCGCTCGCGGCGCGACTCGAATGAGTTGTTCCGCAGCATCGGCCCGGATGTCGAGTGCCACCGCATTGCTCTGGAACAAGAGCTTGCTGCTCTGCTCCTGTATCGCTTGGACAAGGCGAGGGTGTCCGTAGCCGAGTGCCGCAACCGCGTGCCCGCCGTAGAGATCGAGAATGCGTCGGCCGTCGCGAGTGAAGATGTCACAGCCACTCGCGCGCTCAGGCACGAAGGGCAGCTGGCCGTACACTGGGACCGTGAGCGCGGCTTCGCGTATCCGCGGGTCCTGCATTTCCTCGTCAATCGTCGACATCAGGTCCATCCCGGCGCGGGCATATCGAGCCCCGCCGTTTCAGGCAGGCTCCACAAACGGTTCATCCACTGCATTGCCCCACCAGCGGCCCCTTTGACGAGATTGTCGATCGCTGCCATGACAACGACAGTGTCGCCGTCGGTCGCAACGCTGATATGGCACTGGTTGCTGGCGACGACGTTCTTGATGCGTGGCGTGCCGGCGACAACCTGGACAAACGGAGCGTCGGCGTAGGCATCTTCGTATACCTGTCGCAGCTCCGCCTCCGATGCGGTCGACTCTGCCTTGGCTTGCAGCGTTACATGAATGCCACGCGCGAACGGCCCGGAGTGGGGCACAAAATGCACAGTGGTTGCACGCCCGCTTGCCGCCTCGGCGAGTGCTTCGACCTCTGGCGCGTGTCTGTGCGCCAGCGGCTTGTAGGCGTAGAAATTGCTATTGCGCTCGGGATGATGCGTACCCGCTTGCGGCATCTTTCCCGACCCGGTGCTGCCCGTCACACCGCTGATGAACACCTCCGCATTTGTCAGGCCGGACTTGATCAGCGGCACCGTGGCCAGGGTCGATGCTGTCGCGAAGCAGCCGGGGTGACCCACGTGTGCAACATCGCACTCACCCAGGTGCTCGGGTACTGCGCAGACGAAATGATCGAGCAGCTGCGGCGCGCCGTGCTCAGCTTTGTATATCGTTTCCCATTGATCCTGCTCGGCGAATCGAAAGTCAGCTGACGAGTCGACGACGTGTACATTGACGCCTTGCTTCTCGCAGGCGTCGATTGCGTTGGCGATCACGGCAGCCGACGCACCGTGTGGCGCTGCCGAGAAAAGCGCCAGATCGCTGTTTGAGTCGATATGGTCCAGCCACTCGTCGTGGGCTACGAAAGTCTGCCCGCTAAATGCCGTATCAAGGTGACCGAATACCGCGCCAATCGGTTTGCCTGCGGCGCTATCCGAGACCGCGGCCTTCAGCGCAAAATTCGGGTGCCCGGCAAGCAGTCGCAGAAGTTCACCTCCGACGTAGCCACTTGCGCCAATAATTACCGTGGGTATGGAAGCGCTCATGCGGTCTCCTTCTTGAGCAAGTCCGCAATCATGTCGCCGAGTGCAACACCATTGGAGAGTGCGTTAATCGCTGGCAATGACGTGCGCTCATCGATTTGTTGGACACCAACATCATTGTCGGTCGCCGGTCCCGTCACAACCGCCGGTTCGATGCCGAATTCCTTGCGCAGGAGTTCTACACCACCCCACGCGGATACCGGGTCGTTGGCGCAAAGTACGACGGCGGTGAATGAGTCGCGAATAGCCTCGTCCAGGAGGATCGCCCCGACACCGTAGGCGCCGAGCAGGCCGTCGCCGAGTTCGAGGACAATGACATCGGGGTTTCTGTTCGCAAGTCCTGTCAGCAAAGCGCGGGTGAGCTCGGGGCCGTTGGCTTCCGTCGTCGTGACAATCCCGAAGTCCGAGAAAATCATCGTGTCGGCCGCGCCGGCGTCCTCCATGGCGAGCACGTCGCGTCGCAGCGAAACCCCTGTTGCCTTGCAGGCGGCGACCTGGAACCCAAGGTGCCGCAGGCGGCCGACAATGGCGCAGGCTGCGGCGGTCTTTCCGGAGTCCATGCACGTCCCGGCCATGGCGATTACCGGTACGCCGTTCGTCTCGATTGGCGCATCGACATCCAGCGTATCCACGCCGGCTCGGGCGGGCACGCCAATGCGCTCGCCGAGATACGGAAAGCTGAGAACCGTACCCAATACTTCGCAATCGAAAGGCGGGCCAACGTCCGGATTCGCGGAATCACAGATGCCGAGCACTCCGCCGACATTCAGGACCTGGATTGTATTGCCAGGTTTGAGCTTCTTCGGCAAGTGTCCCGAATACCCCCGCAAGGCTTTGCGATGGCCGAGCGCGCCAACGATGACGTCGCCCTGGTTAATCGTGGCCATGCGACCCGAGGTCAACTCAAGCTGGTTGTAACGCGACTTGTTGTTGAGTATGCGGACGGCAATGAGAACGCCTTCCTCGCAGGGGATGTCTTTGGACAGGCGAAGTTCCGACGCGAGATCGTTGTGCTGCGCGACCGACGCGATCTTGTCTACGACGATGCTTTTCATGCGCCCTTCTCGCCCGCGCGGGTTTGCAGCGATCCGGGCAGCGAAAGCACGCGGGCATAGCCCAGTGCATCGGCCGGCGTCCACTCGCCAGCCGACTCGCCGTAGACACCTCTGGTCGCGGCAAGCAGCGAGTAGTCTGACTCAACGCCATCGATGAACAGCTGTCCCGGTCGCAAGGTGAACTTGACGGTGCCGGTGACACGTCGCTGCGACGAGGTCAGCATGGCCTCCACGTCGTCACACGCGAGATCGAGTTGCTTGCCTTCATGGACGAGGTCGCCGTAGATCGCAGCCACACTGTCCTTGATGCGCATTTGTTGCGCACTCAGCACAAGTTTTTCCAGTTCACGGTGCGCGGTAATAAGGGCGATTGCTGCCGGTGCTTCGAAGGCGACGCGACCCTTGGTGCCCAGCACGGTGTCGCCCAGGTGGATGCCGCGGCCAATGCCGTAGCCGCCCGCCAGTTCTTCGAGTGCTTCGATCAACGCGACCGGCGGCAATGCCTTGCCATCGAGCGCTGCGGGTATGCCCTTGCTGAAACGCAATGTGTGTGTCGCCGGTTCCTTCGGGTTAGTGAATGCATCTTTCGACAGAACCCAGGCCGACTCGGGAATGGAGTCTTCCGACGTCAGTGTTTCCTGTCCGCCGATCGTGATTCCCCAGAGTCCCCGGTTGATGGAGTAGGCCGATCCCTGCGCGGGCAGCGGCATATCGTGTTGCTCAAGGTAGGCGAGCTGCTCGTCGCGTACCCAGCTGTTGTCGCGCACCGGTGCGAGCACCTCAAGGCCCGGGTTCAGCGTCCGCAGTGCGACCTCGAATCGAACCTGGTCATTGCCGGCGGCCGTGCAGCCGTGCGCGACGGTCGTTGCGCCCCTTTCCTTTGCCAGCAGCGCCAGCTTTTCAGCCTGCAAACCCCGTTCAGCACCTACGCAGAGCGGGTAGGCATTGCCGCGCAATACGTTACCCGCGATGAGATGCTGGATAACCGTTTCAAAAAACTCCTGCTTGGCATCGATCAACAAGTGTTCAACTGCCCCAAGTGCCGTCGCGCGCTCCTCCAGCGCGACGGCGGCTTCTGCATCGATGCCGCCGGTGTCGACGCAAGCCGTGATGACATCGCGGCCATAGTTCTCCTTGAGCCAGGGCACACAAAATGACGTGTCGAGGCCACCGGAGAAGGCGAGGATGATAGGGGATTGGTCCGTGTTCACAAGGTTCTCCAAATCTAGGATCGAGCTGCGCGTTCGATCCGCGTAATCAAATTCTTTTGTGCGTGCGCCGATTCGGTAGCCACAAATATCGTGTCGTCACCCGCGATCGTGCCCACCATGCCGGGCCAGCCGCAGCGGTCAAACGCCAGCGCCACGCGCTGCGCTGCCCCGATAGCGGTATGGATAACAAGCAGGTTGGAGCCGGCGGGTGTGACACTGCGCAGAAGGTCGGCGATAGCAGCAACCTGCTCGTCGCTGGATGAGCTGGCTGCTGGAAGCTCGTAACCCCGGGCGGTCTTGATTGCCCCGATCTCACGCAAATCGCGACTCACGCTGGACTGCGTTGCTATGTGTCCAAGATCCTGGAGCGCACTGACAAGGGAGGCCTGCGTTTCCTCAGGCCCCTGAAGGAGCAGGTCGCGGATCGCCGCGCGCCTTTGAATCTGGTCGTCTGTTGTCGGAGGCATCGTATCGCCCAGGTACTGTCCTGAATAAATATGCGCATAGTAGACTACTAATGCGCATAAATAGTCAAGCCCCTGGGGCGCACTATTCACAATTGAATGGGGTAAACTGCGCCGCTCTGGCGATATTGGAGCTCAAAAGTGGCATTACCTGAATGCGTGGAAGTGACTACGGGCGCGAGCCCGATCGGCAGCGTGATCTGGCTGCACGGACTGGGTGCCGACGGTCATGACTTCGAGCCTATCGTCCCCGAACTCCATTTGCCGGCCGAGACGCCGCTGCGTTTCATATTTCCGCATGCGCCAGTGCGCCCCGTGACGATCAACGGCGGCATGGCGATGCGTGCCTGGTACGACATTGTCAGTCTCGATGCGGAAGGACGTGCCGATGCCGCCGGTGTTCATGAAAGTACGGCATTGCTCGAAGAACTGATCGCCCGCGAAATAGAGCGTGGTATTCCGGCCGACAGGATAGTTGTCGCCGGATTCTCGATGGGTGGTGCCGTGGCGATCAACGCGGCGCTGCACACGAACGAGAAACTCGCGGGCCTGATGGCACTGTCGACTTACCTGCCGCTGCCGAGCGAGATTGAGGGTTCGAGCGGCAGCCGTGACCTGCCAGTGTTCATGGCGCACGGTTCGTTCGATCCGATGTTGCCGATGCAGTGGGGTCAGATGTCCGCCGAGCGGCTGCAGGAAGCCGGTTTCACGATCGAATGGCATGATTACCCGATGGCGCACGCCGTGTGTCCGGAAGAGATTCGCGATATCTCGACGTGGCTGACAAGAATATACGGCGTCAAAAAGTCAGGCTGAAAATAGCGCCGCCACTATCGTTCGTACCTGCGCGGATGAATCCGCCGTGCGCAATCATGACCTGGCGGGCCAGGGCGAGCCCGACACCTGATCCGCTCTCCCTTGTCGTAAAGAAGGGAACGAAGATCTTCGTCGCGATATTTGTGGGGATGCCAGGGCCATTGTCGGCGACCTCGATGACGACATTGTGGCGACGGTTGAGACGGCCAGTCAGGCGCACAACGGGCGCCGCAATCGATTCCTGCGCCTGCCAGGCATTACGCAGCAGGTTGATAAGCACGGGTTCCAGCAGGTCCCGGTCGGCGTAGACGTCAAGTTCGCTCGGGCTGACATTGACTGAGAATTCGACCTTATCGCGGGGGCACTCGGCTTCTGCCAGACGAACGACCGTCTGGAACAGATCGGCAAGGTTCACGCGCTTCTTCTCAGGTGGCGCAAGTCGAGTTATCTGCCTGTAGCTGTCTACGAATTGCACGAGGCTGTCGGACCGCCGCGCGACCGTTTCGATGGCGTCCCGCAAGTCCTCAAGGTCGTCTTCGACGGGTACATCCTTACGTGCTTTCTCGAGCACATCGTTAACAACATCAGCCGCTGTTTTCGCGAGCGATGTGACCGGCGTAATCGAATTCATAATTTCGTGCGTGAGGACGCGAACGAGGTCTTCCCAGGCTTCGGCTTGTGTGGCGTCCAGCTCGGACTGAATGTCCTGCAATGAGATGAGCCGCTCGCTCTTGCCTGCGATGATCAGTTCGGTTGTCGCGAGCGTCAGCTTGTACTCGATGCCCTCCACAGAAAACGTCACGAGTTGGCGCATTCCAGGCACGGCTGACGCCACCGATTCGGCGAAACTGAAGCCGAACTTGCGCAGGTCTTTCAGCTTCGTCACATGCTCCGCACCGAACAGGCGGCGCGCCGCATTGTTCTGCAAGGTAATTGACTCGTCTGCGTGCAAGGTCAAGAGTGGAACCGGGATGTGTTCAATTAAGGCGCGCGACCGGCGCATCTCCGATTCCTGGTCGGTGCTTCGATCTCGCATGCGCCGCAGAATGTCGGTAAAGGCTTCGCCGAGCGCCGGAAACTCGGAGCCGTCGTTTTCGAAATTAAACCGCTGTGAGTAATCGGCGTAGCGGGCCGCTTCGAGAAAGCGAGCAACTTCACGATTTGTGCGGCTGACGTAGCGCCACAACTCGGCGACCGACAACCCGAGTGCGCTGCCGACGAGCAATGTGGCGCTGTGGTAGCCCGGCTCCAACAGCAGCCAGACGAAGACAGTCAGCACCAGCCCGGTCGCGATCACACGCAGGATCAGGGCAATGACGAAGCGCCTAAATATCATGCTTTTCCATGCGCCTGTAGAGCGATGCTCTCGTCAGACCAAGCTCATTGGCGGCGCGCGAAATATTGAATCCATGTTTGCGCAGCGCTTTGGAGATCGTTTCTTTCTCGAGGTGGTCGAGGTTCAGAATGGTTGGAATCGACGACGCCGTAGCCGGCTCCTGGGTGGTCTCGTTCGAATAGTCGAGTTGCAGGTCATGCGGCTCGATAACCTCGCTCGGCGCGAGAATGACCGCGCGCTCGACAGCGTGGCGCAGCGAACGCACGTTCCCCGGCCAGGCATATTCGAGCAACGCAGTCTCCGAGGCCGGCGTAAAAGACCGCCGCTTCCCCCCGTACTTGCGCGAAAATAACTCGAGGTAGTGCCGTGCGATCGGCATGATGTCGTCCCTGCGATCGCGCAGTGGCGGCATTTCGATTTCGACGGTATTCAGACGAAACAGCAGATCAGGGCGAAAGTACTCGGGGTCCCGCAAGCGGGAGGGCGGGAGATTTGTCGCGGCAATGATGCGCACGTCAAAGGCTTCCGCCTGGTTCGAACCAACCGCCGTAACCTGCCGTTGTTCGAGTACGCTCAGTAGTTTCGCTTGCAGACTCAGCGGCAGGTTGCCGATCTCATCGAGAAACAGCGTGCCGCCATTCGCTGCCTGGATTCTGCCAATGCGGTCTTGATCTGCGTTGGTGAATGCGCCCTTGCGGTGTCCGAATAACTCCGATTCGAACAACGACTCACTGATCGATCCCATGTCGATCGACAGAAACACGTTCCGGGCCCGGGCTGACTCCCTGTGCAGTTCGCGGGCGATGAGTTCTTTGCCGGTGCCGTTCTCTCCAAGGATCAGAACATTGGCGTCGGTCGGGCCGGCTCGCCGCACGAGATCCATCACCGTCTGCAGTTGTGGCGACTCGCCGATGATGTCCCTGTCGGCTGGGCCTGCCTCACGCATCAGGACTTCATTCGTCTGCCGGAGCGTCTCGGTCTCTTCCCGGCTTTGCCGCAATTTGAGCGCCGCCGAAATCGTCGCGACGACTTTTTCGTTCTGCCAGGGCTTCGCGACGAAGTCAGTGGCTCCCTGCTTCATTGCATCGACCGCGGTATTGACGTTGCCATGTGCGGTAATCATCACGACGACGGCCTCTGGGTCGATCTCGAGAATTCGCCCGAGCCAGTAGAGACCCTGCTCGCCCGAGGATTCGCCCGGGCCGAAATTCATGTCCAGCAGAACGACGTCGATGTCATTGGTCGCGAGCAGCTCCGGCACCTGCTCGGGATTGCTGCAGGTGACGACACTGCCGAACTGGCGCCTGAGCAGCAGACGGCCAGCGGTCAGGATGTCGAGGTCGTCGTCGACGATGAGAATATTGCCGGTCTTGCTCATTGCACCCCTCGATGAGTGTCCGAAATCGTACACTCACTGTCCGCAAGCGTACAGTTTTTCGGACGTACACATTTCTAAGACCAATAAAAACAATAACTTATGATTTGGCACGCACCTTGCTATCTATATCGACAAAGACACTGCGCGAGCGAGGACGATAGCGACATCGTGGACAAGATCAGGAAAATCAGTGAAGCCAGGGAGCCCGCAGGTATGGGGGTTTCGGGCCAGGGAATGGATCGGCGCGTCGAGAAGAAGACGTCTTATGCACGCCTCGGCGGCTATGCGGCGGCCGGAATCGCTGCCCTGCTGTTTGCCTGGTGGTTCGTCGATACGCTTCTCGGTGGCCGCAGCCTGAGCGTCAACTCTCAGCGAATTACCGTTTCGGACGTGACAGTCGGTACCTTCGAGGACTTCATTCCGCTGCGGGGCCGTCTCGTGCCGCGGAGCACCGTCTACCTCGACGCCATCGAGGGTGGCCGCGTCGAAGAGATTCTCCTCGAAGACGGAGCGATGGTCGAAGCGGGCGACATGATTGCGGTGCTTTCCAATACCAATCTGCAGCTCGAAGTGCTCGGCCGTGAAGCAGCCGTGACCGAGCAGCTCAACAACATGCGTACGATTGAGCTGCAACTCGAACAGAACCGGCTGGCGCACAAGCGCAATCTCGTCGAGATCGATTATCAGATCACACGCTTGAGCCGCGAAAGCGGCCGGCAGCGGGAGTTGATCGCGAAGAACCTCGTGTCGCAGTCGACACTTGATCAGCTCGAAGACGAACTGACCTATTATCAAAACCGCCGGGCGGTCACGCTTGAAAGCCAGGCTACTGACGCACGTATGCAGGAGCAGCAATTGCTGCAATTGCGCGATGCGGGCGCGCAGCTCGAGGCCGGGCTGGGTTTCGCCCGCCAGAACCTCGAGGACCTGAGTGTTCGCGCCCCGGTTTCCGGCAAGCTGTCCGGCTTCAACATTGAAATAGGCCAGTCAATCACGCGTGGCGGGCGCCTGGGTCAGATCGACGACCCGGATGGCTACAAGCTGAATGTCAGGATCGACGAGTACTATCTCGGTCGCGTTGATCTGCAGCAGGTCGCCATCGCCGAGCACAATCGCCGTGAACTCGGGCTGCAGATCTCGAAGATCTATCCGCAGGTCACGGACGGCCAGTTCGAAGTGGATATGCGTTTCAACGACGAGCCGGTTGGTCTGCGCCGTGGGCAAACACTGCAGGTCAGGCTCACGCTCGGCGACAACACCGATGCGGTACTCATTCCCAACGGCGCTTTCTACCAGGAGACAGGCGGGAACTGGGTATTCGTAGTTGCGCCTGATGGCAGCGAAGCGATCAGGCGGACTGTGCAACTTGGGCGCCGTAACACGAATTTCATCGAGGTACTCGACGGGCTGGAGCCTGGCGAGAGAGTCATTACATCACCGTACACGAGTTTCGTCGGCATGGACCGGCTGAACCTCGACGACGAATAACGAGCATTGACAGGGGAACAGCCATGCTGAAGCTACACAATTTGTACAAGGTATACCGCACCGACGAAGTCGAAACCGTGGCGCTGAACGGCGTCAATCTGGAAATCGAACAAGGCGATTTCGTCGCCATCATGGGCCCGTCCGGTTGTGGGAAGTCGACGTTGTTGAACATCGTCGGCATGCTCGACAACCCGAGCGAGGGCGACTATTTCTTTTTCGACGAAAACGTCGCGCCCTATAACGAGTCGGGCCGCGCCGCGATCCGCAAGCAGAATATTGGCTTCATCTTCCAGAGCTTCAACCTGATCGATGAACTTACCGTTGCAGAGAACATCGAGCTCGCGCTGCTGTATCACAACATGCCGTCGGCCGAGCGCAAGCAGCGGGTCGCGAACGTGATGGACCGCATGGGCATCGCGCATCGTGCGAGTCATATGCCAGGCCAGCTGTCCGGCGGGCAGCAGCAGCGTGTCGCGGTCGCGCGCGCCGTGGTTGGCGATCAGCCGCTTATCCTGGCCGACGAGCCCACGGGTAACCTGGACTCTGTGCACGGGCAGGAAGTCATGGAGCTTCTGCGTTCGCTGAACAAGGAAGGCACGACCATCGTAATGGTGACGCACTCGCCGTCACACGCCGACTACGCGCATCGAACAGTGAATCTGTTTGACGGCCACATCGTCACCGAAAACACGCGCGCCGCATAGAGCGCAACGGTCGAATTCCAACGGGGAATACCATGTTTTTGAACAACGTAAAAATCGCCCTGCGAAACCTGCGCAAGAACAAGCTGTTTGCGCTGGTTAACATTCTTGGTCTCGCGCTGGGCCTCACGATCTATGTGTTCGGCGGGCTGCTTGTCAAGTACGAGCGTACCCACGACATGTTCTTTGAGAACTCCGCGAACATCTACACGATTGGATCGATTGCGGCACCGGACCTGAACGTCGGCGTTGACAAGTTCAACGCGACGTTTACGACGGTCGGCCCGATCATCGAGGCCGAGCTCCAGGACGTAGAGCTCGTGGCCCGCAGCGTGATAAGCGAGTACTTGCTTTCGGTTGAGGACAAAAGCTTCTACGAAGGCATTCGATTTGCCGATGCTGCGTTCACTGAGATCTTCGATTTCGATTACATACATGGCGACTCGACCGCGCTGCAGGATCCTTCCGGATTACTGCTTACGGAGTCTTCGGCGATCAAGTACTTTGGCCGGACGGACGTCATGGGCGAAACGATTACCTTTGACAACGAGTTTGATTTTCATGTCACGGCGGTCGTAAAGGACTTGCCGCTGAATTCGCATTTGGCCTCGTCTGTCGTTATGGATAATGGGTTCACATTCGTGGTTCCGATCAACGGACTCAACCGCATGCGCGAGTGGGATCTGGCAGGCAACTGGAACAACCTGTCGATTGGCAACATGACCTACGTCCTGCTGCCCGAGACACTGGGCGAAGATTGGCTGAATGCGCAGGTCGACGGCATCTATGAACGACTCGTGCCCGACGACCAGAAGCAGGTCATCGCGGATCTCACCGTTGCGCCGATGCAGCGTGCAAACCTGGCTATCTGGGACATGATCGGCATGCCGGTGATCGCGGTTGTCTCGCTGCTGAGCTTCCTGGTGCTCCTGGTCGCGTGCGTAAACTACACCAACCTGGCGACCGCGCAGTCCCTCGGTCGCAGCCGTGAGGTTGGAATGCGCAAGACGATGGGCGCCAGCCAGCGCCAGTTGCTTGCCCAGTTCCTGATCGAAAGTCTGGTGATTGCTTCTATCGCGATGATCGTAGCAATCGCGGCGCTGGAGATGATCATTCCGTTGTTCAACAATATGGCGAGCAAGAGCCTGAACCTCAACTACCTGGCTACGATGCCCTGGCTGGTAATCACGACCCTCATGGTCGGCCTGCTTGCGGGAATGTACCCCGCCTGGCTGATTACGCGGGCGAGCCCGATTGACGCGTTGCGCGATATGGCGCGCAAGGGTAAGAAGGGTGCAAGAATGCGCTCCATCATGATCGGCGCACAATTCGCGATCTCGGCGTTTATGCTCGCTATCGTGTCGATCGTCTACATGCAGAATGAAAAGGTAAAGGAGTCGAGCTATGAGTTCCCTCGGTCCGAAATCTATACGATGGACCGCCTGTTTGTCGAAGGTATCCAGGATCGGCTCGACACACTGAAGCATGAGCTCGAGGCATTGCCGAATGTCTCCAGTGTTGCGTACTCCTCGCAGGTGCCGTTCGAGCAAAATAACTCGCAGCGGAGCGTCTCGCTGGAACCTGGTGACGAGGCCGGGCAGGTCAACCTGCACACGATGGAAATGTCGCCGGATTTCCTCCGTACCTATGACATTCCGCTACTTGCCGGCCGGGGGCTGGACAAGAATATCTCGCAGGATGTCTGGAAAGAGGACGCCGAGTCCGTCAATGTCGTCATCAACGAACTTACGGTTGAAAACCTGCAGTTCAATACGCCGGAGGCGGCGATCAACCAGCGCTTCTATCGGCTCGACGATGACGGCAATAGCACCGAGTACATCGTCGTTGGTGTCGTCCCGACGCAGAATATCGTTGGCCTGTTCAATGAAGTGAAGCCCTGGATGTTCACCTACGATCCGGAATCGCTTCGTATCGGCTCCATTCGCATTACCGGCGGCAACATCATGAGCACGGTGGAGCAGATTGAGGCCGCCTGGAAGCGCGTTGTTCCCGAGTACCCGATCCAGGGGCAGTTCCTCGACGCGGTGTTCGACGATGTCTACAACATCCTCAAGTATATGAACATGGCGCTCGCCGGCTTCGCATTCATAGCACTGGCGCTGGCATCGGTAGGTTTGTTCGGACTTGCAGCCTTCATGGCCGCGCAGCGCACCAAGGAAATCGGCATGCGCAAGGTACTGGGTGCCAGCACGACCCAGATCGCCCGCTTGCTCGTGTGGCAGTTTTCGACACCGGTCCTGTGGGCGTTGGCCGTCGCATTGCCGGCTGCCTACTTTGCCTCGTCCCAGTTTCTGAATTTCTTCGCCGAACGCCTCGAGTCACCGGTGTTGATACTCGTAGTTGCCGGCGCCCTGGCTGTCACACTGGCGTGGAGCACGGTGGCAGGGCACGCGATCCGTATTGCTCGCTCTAACCCGATCCTGGCGTTACGTTACGAATAGCATTCAGGACGTGAATGAAAAGCGCGACTCGCCGGCCTTTTGGCCGGCCGGGTCGAAACGGCGCTCTGTGAAACGCCAGTTACCTTCCTTATCCCCGAGGACTGTAGTTGTGCAGCGTGTGCCGTAGTCGGGCATTACGATGAAAGGCGCCGTAATGGTATGGGCTGTCTCGAAATCGAGGCGGCCCTTTTCAACTTCCGAGACCGGCGCCTTCTCGCGATCATTCATCAGGCGCATCAGGCTCGTTTCGTTCACATCGGATCGTGTTATCAGCGATGCAAGCTGTTCCCGTGTGTGCTCAACCTTGTGCCAGGGCCCGTCGAGAAGGGCATTGCTGAGGCCATACGTGCCGGGTCCGAGCGAACGAGTGCCGTCCTCGCGATTGGACAGGTAGGCGACTTCGCTGGCTGTGCCGACAATCAGGTTGAAGCCTGCGTACCCGGCTTCATCGATCGAATCGAGATAATCGCCTGGAGCCAGCCCGCTGTCGAAAAAATCTGTGACCAGGTAGCCGCGAGACCGGTGCTTTGGCAACGGCGGTGCCGCATCGCGGAAGTTTGTGACCGTCGCAAATCGCCCACTTCTGTGCAGCGCCAGCCAGGTTCCACCCGCCTGCAGATCCCGTCCGCCGAGAATGTCAGGTTTGTCGGGCCACCAATGGGCGCTCTTCGTTGGGCGCGCATGAAACTCATCGCGATTGGCCGCGAGGATAAACGGGTACTGATCGCTCTGACCTAACGAAATCGCGATCAGGCACATTATCCGCCGCCACCGAGCCAGTGGTCGACGAGCCGCCTGGCGATCGATATTTTGAACGGCAGGCCGACCTCATCCGACTGCAGTTGTTTGCGCGTAAACCAACGCGCGTCCTCGAGTTCTCCGTCATTGAGGACAATCTCATCGGAGGTCGCCTCGGCGACGAATCCGAGCATCAGCGCAGATGGAAACGGCCATGGCTGGGAACTGTGATAGGACACTGTGCCCACGCGAATGTTGGTTTCCTCGTACACCTCACGACGTACAGCATCCTCGAGGCTTTCGCCCGGCTCGACAAATCCGGCGATGGTCGAATAGCGTCCCTCCGGCCAATTCTCCTGTCGGCCAAGCAGGCATTTGTCGCCCTGTGCCACCAAGACGATGATCGCCGGGTCGGTGCGTGGGAAGATCTCCTTGTGGCAGTCCGGGTTGCAGCAACGCCGCGTATTGCCACCAGCTTCAGGTTGCGAGGCTGAGCCGCATTTGCCGCAATAGAGCGTGGCGTCATGCCAAAGAACCAGGGCCCGTGCGTGTGCGGCCAGGTTAGCCTCGTCCGGCGGCAGCACCGTTCCGAGGAAGCGCAGGTCCTTGAATTCGCCCAGTTCCAGGAATGGGGGGTCAAGGTCGCGGACTATTGGGACGGCGAATGCTGGCTGGTTGCGGAACAGCCCGAGGAAGATGACGTTGTCATCAGTGATGAAGTCGCCAAGCTGTTCGCGAGTCAGCAGGACAGTCCCGGGCGGGTCCCCACCAACCAGGCAACGATCCCCCCAGACAGGCACAAAACGCGTCTCGCTCTTCGAGAGCGCTTCGGCCAGCCAATCGGGGTCCTTGCGCCGCTCGCCACTGCGATCGACGAATGCGCCCGCAAAAACATTATGGTTTTCCATGCGCGAGGAGTGTACCGGAAGTCGCACTGATCTCGCAGGTTGGGCAAGTATTGTCATCGAGCGCGTAGGCATCCTGTACATAACGCAGAGAGCAGCTGCTGCAAGTGGCAAGGTAAAGCTCGTCGTTGTAAGAGATGCAATGGAAGAGGTTCCATGCCCACTCGAAATTGAGTTTCGCGTCGTCGTGCAGGAGCAGGTAGGTTTCGTAGGCACGGCATAGTCGATGCCCGAACTCCACGTCCGGGCGTGGCCAGCATGCGTGCACCTCGTCGTTCTCATCGATCCGGACGAGAAGGCCGGCACAGAATAGTGCGACAAGCGTGGTCGCCTGCAATTGGCTCGCCGGATTCTTCACGTAGCGCTGGACCTGTCTTGGAGATTTGCCGCGGCGGCGCTTCACGCTGGTTTGCCCCCCGTTTCGAAAATAGGTCGAGAAGACCTTGCGAATACGGTCGTCCGATAAGCCCGTACACTCCCGTATGGTGCGCGTGCGTGCTTCGTGGCGAATCATGCGAAGTGCCAGTTCGAACTGGCTGCGTTCTCCGGCATAGCGGTCGTCAGTGAGTCTCATTTATTGCCTCTTATGATAGAAAAAGACCATATATAGTATTACGATAGGGTATATCATCCATACATGGTCCTACAATCAAATATATAGTAAATCCAGGAACACACGAAAAAGGGCCGATTTACCGCAGATGAACCGCTGCGAGGGAGGTTATATGGAGTATGAGGGGCTTTCCCCGGATGACCTGGACAACGTTCGGGCACTGAATAGCGTTTGGCTCGAATTGCATCGCGGAAACGAGCCGGGCCTGTCCGCAATACGACGGGAACGCCTGGCCGCCACGCCGTTTCTTTTATTCTCGTTCTGCGAGCATGACGATGCGAGGTGGTCCGATCTGCTCGGCGAGCGGCGACAGCTCGACATGCTGGAGCGCGAGACGGTCGATACCGCGGCGCTGCGAGAGTTACAGGCAGCCGGGCTGGGGTTTCTTTGGGAGCTGGTTCGCCGGAATCCCTACGTTGCGAGAATAATCAGCAACGCGTCGTCGCGCTGGTGCGAGCGGATCGCGGCATCGACCCTGGTCAGGGTCCTCGAGTGCGCAAGGTTCAGGATGATTGAACCACGCTTCGAGGAAGACACGTCGCTCAAGCGTCGCCTGCTGGCTCGGGGTAGTGCACTGGAACGCGAAACGCGAGTTTTCACGCAGATCGGCGCCTTGCAGGCGATGCTGACGAGCGGCCAGGCTGTGCAATACGGACGCTTGCCTGCCGCCGCCTGCCGCATGCCGAAATCCGCAAGGCAAGTCGCCGACGAGGTGTGACTGGGAGCGGCGCGCGGTTACAATACGCCGCTCCATGAAAGCCCTGACAATAAGAAACCTCACCAAGACCTACGCCAACGGCAACCAGGCGCTCAAGGGTATCGATCTGTCGGTCGAGGCGGGCGACTTCTACGCGTTGCTTGGTCCGAATGGTGCGGGAAAGACTACGGCCATCGGCATCATCTCCTCCCTCGTCAACAAGAGCGGCGGTAAGGTTGAGATCTTCGGCCACGACATCGACACCGATCTGGACGCTGCCAAGGAATGTCTCGGAATCGTACCCCAGGAGATCAACCTGAATCTTTGGGAGACGGTCGGCAATACGATGATAAACCAGGCCGGTTACTACGGCCTGAGCGGCAAACTGGCAAAGGAGCGCATTGAGAAGTATCTGCGCGAGCTGCGCCTGTGGGATCGTCGTAACGACAATGCGCGCAGCCTGTCGGGTGGCATGAAGCGCCGCCTCATGATTGCAAGGGCGCTCGTGCACGAACCGCGGCTGTTGATTCTCGACGAGCCGACTGCCGGCGTCGACATCGAGATTCGGCGATCGATGTGGAACTTCCTGCGCGATATCAATGCGGCTGGCACGACGATTATCCTGACCACGCATTACCTGGAGGAGGCGGAGTCGCTCTGCCGTCACATCGCGATCATCGATGAGGGCACCATCATCGAGGATGCGACCATGAGCGAGATTCTGCGCCGCCTGCGCCGCGAGGTGTTCGTGCTCAGCATCGATGGCGAGCTGACAGAGGCGCCGGAACTGCGGGGTTTCGTCACGAGACTGCGCGATGACGGCGAACTCGAAGTCGAGAAAGGGCCCGAGACCAATATGAATTCCCTGTTCGCGGAATTGGAGCGGCGCGGGGTTCGTGTAGCCAGCCTGAGGAACAAGGCGAACAGGCTCGAGGAAATGTTCATGCACCTCGTCGAAAGCAAGGGAGATGCGAAGTGAATCTCGCGCTGAACCTGGTCGCGGCCAAGACAATCATCCGCAAGGAAATGGTGCGAGTACTTCGCATCTGGGTGCAGACGATCGTGCCGCCTGCGATCACGATGACACTCTACTTCATTATTTTCGGCAACCTGATCGGTCGTCGCATTGGCACGATGGACGGTTTCGATTACATGCAGTACATCGCGCCGGGTCTGATCATGATGTCCGTAATCACCAATTCTTACGGCAATGTCGTGTCGTCCTTCTTTGGAGCGAAGTTCGGCAAGCATCTCGAGGAAATGCTCGTGGCGCCGATGTCCTACGCAACGATTATTATCGGCCATGTAGCCGGCGGCGTTCTGCGTGGGCTGCTCGTCGGCGCACTGGTTACGGTGATTGCCCTGTTCTTTACCCGACTCGAGGTCGCACACCCGTTCATCACGATCTCGATCGTGCTGCTATCTTCGATTGTGTTTTCGCTAGCCGGTTTTATTAATGCCGTATTTGCCAAGAAGTTCGATGATATTTCAATTGTTCCGACCTTCGTTCTGACGCCCCTGACCTACCTGGGTGGTGTGTTTTATTCGATCTCAATGCTTCCGGAGTTCTGGCAAAACGTCTCCAGGCTCAATCCGATCCTGTACATGGTCAATGCATTCCGCTACGGCATACTCGGGACCTCGGATATCGGCATTGGCCAGGCGTACATCATCCTGTTCGTGTTTGTTGTCCTGTTGTTTTCCGGTTGCATGTACCTGATGCGCCGCGGCATTGGAATTCGCGAATAATCATGTGTGGCCGCTTCGCTTTTTACTCACCGAGCGAAGCCGCCGTTGCGCTGTTCGGCGTTTCCACATCCATTGCCATTGAACCTCGCTACAACATCGCACCAACGCAGTTCCTTGCAGCGGTTCGCAACGACGACAATCAACAGCGCGAGCTCGTCATGCTGCGTTGGGGCCTGGTGCCGTTCTGGGCCAAAGATCCGTCAATCGGCAACCGCATGATCAATGCGCGCGCCGAAACCGTCGCGGAAAAACCCTCATACCGGGCAGCGTACCGGCACCGTCGTTGTGTCGTACTTGCAGATGGTTTTTACGAATGGCAACGGGAGGGTGATACCAAGACGCCCTATTTCATTTCCCTCGCGAATGGCTCGCCGTTCGCACTGGCTGGTCTGTGGGAGAACTGGACCGACAAGGAGAGTGGCGAAAGTCTGCAGACGACGACCCTGATTACGACCGCTGCAAACGACTTCATGACACCCCTGCACCACCGTATGCCCGTTATTCTCGAGTCGGGAACAGCAGGTGAGTGGCTGGCAGGATCGAACGATATGCTTGATGACGTCGCGGCGATCACGCCGGCACTGCAGGCCTGGCCGGTCGATCGGCGTGTGAATAACGCGCGCAACGAAGGCGCGGATCTAATTAACTCTGTTGGCGACATCCTGCGCTGACGTAAACGGCCGAACCGATACAAGCAGTGTATGCGGCCCGCCGTGTACACCAATGCCGGTTCCGAGGCCGGTCACGACGAGCTTGCCCAAATCAGGCACCCGCTCTCGCAGGTAGTCTGCGAGCTCCAGCGCATCCTCTTCGCAGATCGCATGGCCTATACCGATTTCGACGGGCCCTTTCGGTAAGCGCCTGCCTATGTATCGGGCAAAGCGTTCGATGCGGTTGTGAGAGCCAATCATGAAGCCGCCCAGGCTTACACGACCATCTTGTGTCGTGCAGATGATCGGATTAAGTCGCAGGAAATCGGCGATCGATTTCACCCAGCGTGGCAGGCGCCCGCCGCGTACCGCGTAGCGCAGGTCGCTGAGGATCGCATATGTCCGCGTCAGGGGAACCTGCTCGCGTACGGCGGCGAGTGTTGTTTCGACGTCAAGTCCGGCCTCGGCACACTCCGCAGCAAGGACGGCGAGCTGCCCTTGACCCAGCGAAGCATTAAGCGAATCGACGACGTGTATCTTGCCCGGTGCATTCGTGCGATCGGCGGCCAGCACCGCCGCCTGGTATGTGCCGCTGGCAGCGCTGGTCAGGTTGATCGATATTACGTCGTCAAAATGGCTCGCGAGGAACTGGTACTGGCGGCGGAAATCGCCCGGTGCCGGCTGCGATGTGGTCGGGTGGTTCGGATTGACTTCGAGCTCTTCGTAGAACTCGTCGATCGTGATGCTGACCTTGTCCAGGTAGCCGTGATCGCCGAACTGAATCCGGCAGGGCACCATGTGGATATCGAGCCGCTCCATATCGGCATCGCCGATATCCGCACCGGAATCCACAATGACCGCGAAGCGACGTCTATCGTTGTGCGTCGCGTGTTGTTGTCGGTGCATGTCGTCGGCCTTTTCGGCACTCAGGTCGCCGAAGCGCCGCGCGGTGTCGAACACCGTTTCAGGCTCGTCAACGTGAATGTGAATCTTGGCCTTTCGCTTGGTGCCGGCCAGCACCAGGGAATCGCCCAACTCGGTCAGGGACTCTCGCAATTTGCGACGATCGATGTCGGTGCCCGTCACGATGCACTCCGTGCAGAAACGGAATCTGGAGTCGTTATCAGCCTCGGCAAAATCAACTGCAGGCTCAATATTCTGCGTGACAGAGGTGTCCGGCAGCGGTTCGATCGTTCCGTCGCGCAGGTAAACTTCCACGCCCGCGATGAGCTCGGCGAAGCCTTTTGCACCCGCGTCCACCACGCCCGCCTTGCGCAGTACGTCGAGCTGGTTTGGAGTATTGGCGAGTGCCTCTTCGACGCGTTGCACTGCTGTAGCGACGACGGCCGGAAAAGTGCCCTCCCGAACAATGCTGACCTGGTGGGTCACGCTCTCCGCGAAAGCCGCAATGACCGACAGTATCGTGCCTTCGCGCGGTTTCGAGAGGGCATCGTGAGCATACTCGTTGCCCATGGTTACGGCTTTTGCAAAGGTGTAGGTCGTGAAGCGGGTGATCTCGCCCGCTGAATCGCTCATACCCTGGAAGAACTGCGCGAGGATCGCGCCGGAATTTCCTCGAGCGCTGTCCAGCAACGTATCCGCAACCGCCGCGAGCAGGGTGCCGAGGTGTTTCTCGCCCGGCTTGCCAAGCACGCCGAGGGCGGCACCCAGTGACAGGCTCAAGTTCGTTCCCGTGTCGCTGTCGGCAACCGGAAAGACGTTGATCCGGTTCAGGAGCTCCTGTTCCGCGAGGACTCGGTGAATCCCTGACGTCAGCGCCAGTGCGAGCGTGTCACCATCGAGGTACTTGCCGATTTCGTCTGACAAGCGACGCGGTCCCTAGTCGCGCGGCAACACGAATGATGTGCCGTTGTAGCTCAGCACGACACCGTCCGTCGTAATCTCTTCAACGATCGGGCCTTCCGCCAGCCGCGAACCCTCGACCTGCTTGTTCATGTTGATAAAGACGAAGCGGTCCTCGGGCGATTCCGCAAAGACATGAATATCGACATGCAATTCAGGGAGCGTCACAGTGCCATTGGCGAGAACTTCGAGGAAGGTAGGCAGTGAAGCGGTACTGGCGGATTGACGCCTGGCGGGAGTCGCAGGGGGCGGGGTGCTTGGCTGGGTATTTGTTGCGACATTTGTTACCGCCGAAGAAGCGGGGCTTGTTGCGGCAGGCTGTGGAGCAGGCGCTCGCGGTTCCTCGCGAGCCGGTACGTTCTGTCTTGCCTGGGCGACCTGGTCCGCGAAAGAGTCGTTGCTGACCACCGCTTGTTCGCTTGCGGCGGGTGTGACCGCGACCTCGGGTCGCAACAGCAGTCCGAGCAAGACAGTCAGGTTGATGGCCAACAACACACCGAGAACCCACAGCCAGCGCGGTGCACGCTGACGACGATTGCTTGTCGGTACACCAGCAAACTCGGCCGGTCCCTGTTGCTGACGGTCCGACTCCGATTTTTTCAATGCGTCAAGTATGAAAGACATTCCTTAGTCCTGTGCCAGTCGCGCAGTTGAAAGCCGCGGTGTCCCTTCTACCGTGAGCAGGGAGTTGATGATGATCTGTGTTTGCTGACCGACGAGGCCGTCGACTTCGAGTCGATGATCGCGCTGGAACGAACGAACGAGCTGTTCGAGCTCTGCATCGAACACTTCCGACTGTACATTGGTACTCGCGTAGCGAGCATCAACTGCGGCCAGGCTGTTGCGCAGCCATGCGACGTCGTCACCCTGGGAGCCAGGTCCGAGCCAAACGGCCGCGCCGATTGGCGGCCGCCATAGCAACATAAACTCCCCATACCAGGCATCCCTGATGTCTGAGACCGAATGCACCACACGGACGCCGCCAAACGACAGTTCGGCATTGCTGTCTGTTATCCCGGTCAGGACGACCTCGTGGTCGTTGCCGTCGTTGTCGACAAGTGTCAGGACTGCGGGTCGATCCATCTGGCGAAGTCCGCTCCACGACCCTCGCTCGAATAAACACGCCAGTCCGGCGTCGGCGGCCTGGGCACAAGCGTTGCGGCCACCTGTGCGGTATTCGAGACCCCATGTTTCGAACAACGCGGCCAGTGCGTAATTGCTACCGGTGACGTCGCCGGCCATCCGCAGTTGCTCGTCCAGCGTGGGTTCGATTTCGGGTTCCTGCTGTAGCACAGGTTCGGCGGCCATGGTTTCGGGTGCGGGTTCGGGCGGAGTCTCGACGACGGGTTCTTTCGCAACGACGATGGGCTGCACCGGCGTTTCGCGCTGGGTCACGGACCAGATACTTGCCGCAATGATTGCTACGCCAACGATACCCGCGGCGATCGCCGTGCGACGCACCCAGGGCGAGCGTTCGAATTCGCCGTGCACCTCGGCAGAGGCTTGCCTGATCAGCCGCGGATTAACGCGTCGTGATTCCTGCGCGTAGGCGCCAAGCAGTGCTCGATCGCAAATGACATTGACGACGCGTGGCACGCCTTGAGACAGGCGAAAGATTTCTCGCTTTGCGCCCGCGTCGAAAACCTCACCGAGTGCTCCGGCAACCTTCAGGCGATGCTCGATATAGCTTGCTGTTTCGTCTCGCGAAAGGGGTTCCAGGTGATAGCGCGCGGTAATGCGTTGTGCAAGTTGCCGCAGATCGTTGCGCGCCAGAAGGTCGCGCAGTTCTTCCTGGCCAATCAGGATAATCTGCAACAGCTTCTGTTTGGCGGTTTCGAGATTGGTTAGCAGGCGCACCTGCTCCAGTACGGCGGGAGTAAGATTCTGCGCCTCATCGACAACGAGGATCGTGCGGCGGCCCTCGGCGTGAGCCTTCAGGAGGTGCTGATTCAAGGCATCGGTCAGCGCCTTGACGCTGCCCTTGTTGTGCGGCACGTCGATGTGCAATTCCTCGCAGATCGTTGCCAGGAATTCGACGACTGAGAGCTGCGGATTGAGGACAACCGCGACGTCGGCATTTTCCGGCATCTTGTTCAGCAACAGGGAGCGGACCAGCGTTGTCTTGCCGGTGCCGACCTCACCGGTCAGTTGGATAAAGCCGCCACTTTCCGTGACGCCATAGACGAGGTGCGCCAGTGCCTCGCCATGACGCTCACTCAGAAACAGATAACGCGGGTCAGGCGTTATCGCGAACGGTTTCTCGTGGAGTCCAAAAAAGCTGGTGTACATGGTTTCGTGCCAATTCGCGGCGGACCCTCGATTCTACCCTAACTATTGTTGATCCAGTGTTCTCGCGCGCCCCAGAACGTCAGATCCAAAGCGGTCCCGGATCTGGTCAACGGTCTTGTCGATGACAGCCTCAGCTTCGTCACCCCCAAACAAGTCCGGCTGCACGGCCGGGGCAAGATCACTGCCTCCTACGCCGAGCAGGCGAATCCGGGCCCCGGGGTTGCGGGCGAGCCAGGTCCCCAACAGCTCGCGTGCAACGGCATAGATCGGGTCTGTACCATTCGCTGGTGGCTGAAGCTTGCGCTGGCGAGTGAAGGTCTTGAAGCTCGCCTCGCGAATCTTGATCTGTACTGTACCTGCGGCGAGGGCGGCTTTCCTGAGGCGCGATGCCGTGCGTTCTGTCAGGCGCAACAATTCGCGCTCCATATCGTCTCTCGAAGCGAGATCCGCATCGTAGGTTTCCTCGGCACTGATGGACTTCTCGGCGCGCGCCGGGACAACCGGCCGCTCGTCGATTCCGGCCGCCCGGTCGCGCGTCTTGCGCGTATAGCGCCCGAAGATCGGTTCCAGGACACGGTCTTCGGCCACGCGCAGATCTCTCACCGTGCGGATGTTCGCTACCGACAGGCGTTTCAGTGTCTTGCGACCGACCCCGGGAATGACCGAGACAGGTAGCGGGTCGAGGCGTCGTTCGTAATCGCTCGGATTAATCCGCGTCAGGCCATCGGGCTTGTCGAGGTCCGAGGCGATCTTTGCGACGAGTTTGTTTTGCGCAACGCCGACCGATGCGGTAAGTGAGGTTTCGTCCAGAATGCGTTGCTTGATGTCTGCTGCGATCACAGCCGGAGGTCCAAACAGGGATACGCTGGCAGTGACGTCCAGAAACGCCTCATCGAGCGACAGCCCCTCAACGAGCGGCGTGTAACTGCGGAAGATAGCGAAGACCTGTTTCGAAACGGCTTTGTAATGTGACATGTTCGGACGGACGCGCAGCAACTCCGGGCAACGCCGATAAGCGTCACGCATTGGCATGGCCGACCGGATTCCGAATTCGCGTGCTTCGTAGCTGGCTGCGGCGACGACGCCGCGGTTGGTTGTTCCACCGACGACGAGTGGTTTGCCGCGCAGTTCGGGGTTGTCGCGCTGCTCAACCGACGCATAAAAAGCGTCCATATCAACATGCAGGATACTGCGTGTTGATCCGATCATGGGTTTACTGACCGCGCTCAACGATGTAGCGCGCCAGCCATTCGAGCGGTGCCGCTGACTGGCCGAAGGGCCCGAGATCGGCCAATGCGCTCTGGAGTAGTTCATCGCAGCGCGCGCGCGAGGCCTCGATGCCAAACTGGCCAGGGTAGGTGGCCTTGCCCAGCTTTTCGTCGGATCCCGATGGCTTGCCGATCACGTGGGTCTCGCCCTCGACGTCGAGGATGTCATCCTTGATCTGGAAGGCTATACCCACCGCATGCCCAAAAGCGTCGAGAGTCGCGGTGACGCTGTCGTCATCGTCTTCGCGGAACAGGCAGGGTGAAACGATGGCCGCGTGTATCAATGCGCCTGTTTTCAGGGAGTACATATGCTCGAGTTCTTCGGCCGTGAGCGTCTGTCCCTCGGCGGCGAGGTCAATCGACTGGCCGCCCGTCATTCCAATTGAGCCGCACGCGTCGGCGACAAGTTTGACGAGTGCATTCTTTCCGTTGGCCGATGCGCCCTCGATATTGGCAAGCACCGAGAAGGCGAGAGGCTGCAATGCGTCCGCGGCCAGAATGGCGGTCGCCTCGTCGTACTTGATATGTACAGTCGGCTTTCCGCGCCGCAGATCGTCATCGTCCATGGCCGGCAGGTCGTCATGGACGAGGGAAAACGCATGTATCAGCTCGATCGCGACGGCGGGCGCATCGAGCAAATTCGGGTCGACACCGAGGCACTCGCCCGCCGCATACACGAGCAGGGGTCGTACCCGTTTGCCGCCATTGAATACGGCGTAACGCATTGCCTCATGCAAACGCGTTGGAAGCTGTGATGCAGGAGGCAGCGCCTGGTCCAGGCATGCATCCACACGCGCCTGGTAAGTCGAGATTCGATCTTTGAAATTTTCCGGCAACGCTCTTTCCCGAGTATTTGGGCCATGTAGCCTACACCGAAACGAGCCACTGTGCGCGGGCGCCGCTGGGCTATAATTCGCGTCGTTCGCAAATACACTGAGGGACCGGAACGGCATGCAGGGAAAGGCAATCGCACACCCGAATATTGCGCTCATCAAGTACTGGGGAAAGCGTGATATCGATCGCAACCTGCCCGCGGTAGGTTCGATCTCGATTACCCTGAGTGAGCTCCATACACGCATGCATGTGGAGTTTGACAAGGCGCTGGCCACGGATGTGCTCACCGTCAATGACGAACCCGATGAGAGGATGCTGCCACGCCTTTCCGTCTGCCTGGACAACGTCGCCGGGGTCGATCGGCCGCGCGCCCGCATCGCGAGTAGCTGCAACTTTCCGATTGCTGCGGGCCTGGCTTCGTCCGCATCATCATTCGCGGCTTTGACCGTCGCAGCAGCCGGGGCAGCAGGAAAATCCTTCGATACTGCCCATTTGACCAGCCTGGCCGGTCAGGCATCCGGTTCCGCGGCGCGCTCTCTGCTCGGCGGTTTCGTCGAACTTGAGAATGTCGGCGAAGGCATCGCCTGCCACTCGCTATGCGGTGCGGACGACTGGCCTCTACGGGTGGTCGTGGCAATTACGGAGTCCGGACCGAAACCGGTCGGTTCCACCGAGGCCATGGAGATCAGCCGGCGTACGTCGCCCTTCTACGCCAACTGGGTCGACCAACAAGCACAGGACCTGGACACGGCTCGTGCCGCGATTGCGAATCGCGATTTTGAGACGCTGGCAGCGATTGCGGAACACAATTGCCTGAAAATGCATTCGATTATGTGGGCCTCGAGGCCGCCGATGGTCTATTGGAACGCGGCGACAATGCGATGCCTGCAAACGGTGCGCCAGCTGCAGGGCCAGGGCGTGGGCGTGTTCTTCACGATCGACGCGGGCCCACAGGTCAAAGCCGTGTGCCTGCCCGAGTACGCCAGTGAGGTCGAGGCGGCCATGCGTGCTACAACGGGTGTCGTCGACATCATGACGACAGGCCTTGGTGACGGTGCGCGCCTGGAGCGCCAGGAATGACAGTTGTCGCCAGCGCACCGGGCAAGATCGTTCTTTCGGGCGAATATGTTGTGCTTGATGGCGCGCCTGCTATAAGCATGGCGGTCGACCGGCGAGCGGTTGTGACGATGGAGGACAGCCCCGAGGGTCAATGCAACCTGGTTACGCCAGGTTTTCAGGGCAAGGATAAATATCGAATCCTCGATGCAGTCTGCGGCGGCTCGCGCCCGGCGAAAAACATAGTGATGGATACACGCGCGTTCGCGGAGGGCAGTGAGAAGACAGGTATCGGGTCGAGTGCCGCATTGACGGTGGCCCTCGTAGCCTGTCTCAGAGAATCGGGCGATGTACTGGAGACATCGTTGCTCGCGCATCGCGCATTCCAGGGTGGGAGAGGCAGCGGCGTCGATGTTGCGACGGCCGTCCGCGGCGGCCTCGTCGAGTACGAGATGCAATCGCAAGCCGCCAGGTCCCTGGCATGGCCGTCGGGCCTGTGCATGCGGGTCATCTGGAGCGGCATACCTGCGAGCACCGAGGCCAAGCTCGAGAAACTGGCCGCACAGGCCATTCGCCCTTCGCGTTCGGCGCTGCAGACGGCGGCTGCGCGTATGGCCGGAGCCTGGCGGTCTGGCGATGCTGATCGGATCCTGGCCGAGTACGTTTCCTATATCCGCGTGTTGCGGCAATTCAGTGTTGACCATGATCTCGGCATATTCGATGCTGGTCACGATCAACTTACGGACGCAGCAATGCTCAGCGATCTTGTTTACAAACCCGCGGGTGCCGGCGGCGGAGACATTGGGGTTCTGTTCGGCCCGGACGAGGCTGGTCTGGACGCATTCATCGCCGGCCACGGCGACCTGGTTCACGGTGTTCTCGATTGTGCGCTGGACCCTGTGGGTGTTCGGGCGTCGCCGCGATGAGCGATTCCCGAATTTCCGGTTTGTACCAACTTGGCGTCGACGAACGCGTTGCCAGGCTGCAGGAAACGGGATGGCTGTCCGACGCCGACGCCAGTCGGTTGCGTGAAGGGCTTTGCGTACTCCCGGCAACCGCGGCCGACCGCATGATCGAAAACGTCGTTGGTGTGTTCGGCCTGCCATTTGCGATTGCCCCCAATTTTGTCGTCAATGGCCGCGAGCACATCGTTCCCCTCGTTGTCGAAGAGCCGTCCATCGTGGCCGGTCTCAGCAGCGCGGCCGGAATGGCACGTGCAGCGGGTGGATTCGAAGTCGCGAGTCGCGGTTCGCTGCTTATCGGGCAGATTCACGTAAGCAATATTCCTGATGCCGACCATGCGATAGCTGCGCTGGCGAAGAACAAGCCGGCACTGCTCGAATCGGCCAACAAGGTTCATCCACGCCTGATTGCCCGCGGAGGCGGTGTGCGCGAGATCGAAACTCGCCTGTTTGAGCTGCCTGACGGCCGACCACTGATCGCTGTGCACGTGCTCGTCGATACCTGTGATGCGATGGGGGCCAACCTGGTTAATTCGATTTGTGAAGAAATCGCGCCGGATATTGCGGCCGCCTGCGATGCCGACGTGGCGCTCCGAATCCTGTCCAATCTTGCGGACCGCTCCCTCTATACGGCACGAGCGAGATTCACGTTGCCGTCGGAGGTTCGAGACGCAATCGTTACAGCAAACGACATTGCCCTTGTCGATCCATACCGCGCGGCGACACATAACAAGGGCGTGATGAATGGGGTGGATGCTCTGGCAATCGCGACGGGAAATGACTGGCGCGCCATCGAGGCGGGTGCGCATGCCTACGCGGCCGCGGCCGGACGCTACCAGGCCCTGACCCATTGGAGCGTTGCCGCAAACGGTGATTTGCTCGGCGAGATCAAGCTTCCGTTAAAAGTTGGAACGGTCGGAGGAACGCTGGCGAACAACCCGGCGGCGGCGTTGGGTCTCTCGCTAACGGGAGTCGCATCGGCCGGCGAACTTGCCGAGTTAATGGCCGCCGTCGGCCTTGCACAGAATTTTGCCGCGCTTCGTGCGTTGGCCACGCACGGCATTCAGGCAGGCCATATGAAACTGCATGCGCGCAGCGTTGCGGCATCGGCCGGTGCGCCGGACGACCTGTTTGATGACGTCGTTGCCCGGTTGATCGAGAGCGGCGAGATCAAAGACTGGAAGGCACGCGAAATTCTAGCTGCGCTGCAGGCACAGACCTCAGAGTCGAGTGAACCGACCGCGCTGGCTGCAGGAAAGGTGATCCTGCTCGGCGAACACGGCGTCGTTTACGGACGGCACGCACTCGCGTTACCAATCCCTGACGCTGTCAAAGTCACCCTGACCGAAGCTGACATGTTGATTCACAGTTTGCCGGCGGAGTTCGTGAATGGATTGCTCGACCAGCTGGGGGTCGACGACAGACAGTGGCAGATTAGTGTCGATTCGAGTCTGCCTTTTGGTAAGGGACTGGGTTCGTCGGCGGCGATTGCGGTGGCTATCGTACGCGCCTTCAATGAGCAACTTGATCTCGGTCTCGACGATGCGCGGGTCAACGCGATCGCGTTTGAATGCGAGAAATTGGCTCACGGGACGCCCTCCGGTGTGGACAATACTGTCTCGACCTATGCGCAGCCAATGCTGTTTCGCAATGACGGAGGTCTCGAGGTCACGACGATCGAGGTCGGCGAAGAGCCGCCGTTGCTTATCGCCTGGGGTGATGAAAAGGGCAGGACAAGTGAGCTGGTTGCCGGCGTGCGTAGTCGTCGCGACGAAATGCCGGAGCACTTCGATGCGCTCTTTGATGAAATGGACAGTCTGAGCCTGCAGGGTGCGGAACTGCTGGGATCGGGCAGCTGGCAGGAACTGGGTGCGCTCATGAACGTCTGTCACGGCTTGCTGAACGCGATTGGTGTATCCACGCCAACGCTCGAGCGAATGGTCGCGCTTGCGCGACAGGCCGGTGCTGCTGGCGCGAAACTTACGGGGGCTGGCGGCGGTGGTTCAATCGTGGCTTTGTGTCCGGATGGCGTCGACGTCGTAGAAGAGGCATTGCGACAATGTGGGTACCAGACGCTGGTGCCCGGAAGGTATGACAGGAAATGAACGATCAGCACAGAATTGTCTCGTCGGAGAGCGAGGAACTCATACTCGTCGATCGAGCCGACAATGAGGTCGGTTTCGTCTCCAAGGCGGACGCCCACGATGGTGCCGGCATTCTGCACCGTGCCTTTTCATTGTTTCTGTTCAATGATAAGGGCGAACTCCTGGTGCAACAGCGCGCGCCAGGCAAGCGTCTTTGGGGCGGATACTGGTCGAACAGTTGTTGCAGCCATCCGCGGCGTGGCGAGTCCATGCAGATCGCGACATCGCGCCGCCTGCTCGATGAACTCAATATCGAGGCCGAGCTCGAGTACGTCTATCACTTCTGCTACGAAGCGCACTTCGGCGACGCGGGGTCCGAAAATGAGCTGTGCCATGTATACCTTGGCAAGGCGACCGAGCCTGTCCAGCCCAACGACAGCGAAATTGCGGCGATCCGCTTCGTGTCAACCGTCGATCTCGACACCGAACTTGCGGATTATCCGGAGCGATTCACGCCCTGGTTCAAACAGGAGTGGGAAGCGTTGCAGAAGAACTACCGCGAGCAGCTGGGACGCTACTGCGATCAAACCTGACGGTCAGGCGATGTATTTGTAGTATTCGATGCCGAGATCGGCGAAATGCCGTTCGTCGTGGCAACCGACGCGTTCGATCACGAACTCATTATTTGGGGAATACTCGAGGTCAGTTACATGGCGCCCGTCATGCAGGGCTTTGTATTGCTCGAAGTTGAGATCGATTGCAGATTTCATGGCGTCACCGAAGCAAATCTTGCGCGTCGCTTCGCGCCAGCCCTCGGCCATGAAGAACGGGATGACTTCGGCAGCATCCCCACTGCCATAACCCAGTGTCAGGACTTCTTCACCGACCTTGAGCGAGTCCTCTTCGAGTGCCTGCTCAAAACCAGCTGCCATCCAGGCGGGTAGCGCCGCCGTATAAAGATTTCCGAGGTCCAGCATCGTGTCGCTGCCCAGCTTCATCTTGTCGAGTATCTCGCGACGGAAGTGGCGCGAAGCTCGGAATGCGCGCAATGCGGCCATTGTCAGCGGGTAGGCCTCGTAGTGGAGCCTCTCAGGATCCGCAAAATTGGCGACTTCGGGTTTCGTGCGCATCTCCTCGAGCATCAGCTCGACGTCTATGCCAGCCTCGTAGCAATACGATGCGAGTTCCGCGCGGTCCTCGCCATTGCCATGGCTCAGAGCAAACAGGTAGGAAACGGCCCAGCCGGTCTCGGGCATACGCCGGTACGGGCGATGCATGAATACACTTCGCAGGGACCGCAGGTACTCACCGGGGTTAAGTTCGCGCTTTTCGTACATGTCCTGCAGCGCGTGCAGCGTTTCGTCGATATAACAGGTCGTGGAGAACTTGCCATTGAACACCGGGAAATCCTGCACCTGGTGCGATTCGGAACGGTCCTGACCGCAGAAGCGCAACATGGGCTTGCGGAAATCCATGATGCGGTAGTCCGAGGCCGAGCCCGAACCGACGAGATCGACGACCGCAAGTTGTGGATCTTCCTCAAGGAGCATGGCGACAGCGCCGGCGCCCTGGGTTGGTTCGCCTGAGCTACCGCGTGCGTACTCGGCGATATCGGCGCAGACGACGATCGCCTGTCCACCTGCACCGTCGAGCGCGAGATGACGGATGGCGCCTTTCATGCCGTAGACACCGCCAAGGCATGCGTGCTTGAACTCAGGTACTTCGCAGCTGCGCGAAATTGGCGGCTTGCCGCGCGCAACCAATGCCTCATCAACCATGCCCTTGATAATGATCGCGCCAGCCGAATTGTCGGTGCTCGACTCGGTTCCCAGCCCTAAGAATTTGACCCGCGTTGGGTCGATATCGTACTGGTCTATCAGGCGAAGGACGGCATTCGCGGCCATCGTGTAGACGCTGTGATTGGGGCCACGTACACGGAAACTGCGCCCCACAACCTCGCGAATCTTGGGCCACTGGTTTTCGGTCCAAGCACACCAGTCCTCCAGCCATACTCGATATGGCGGGATATAGGCCGCGAGGCCGCTAATTCCGATGGGACGTCTGGTGTTGGGCGTAGTCATTGTATTTATTCACTATAACCCGGCGATTCTAGTGCGCCCGGCCTTGTCACTCAACACCTTATTCTACGTTTATTGCAATAACATCCGACATCAGGGGCGGGTCATGCGGGATATGCAGGTGGTCGCCGAGCAGCATTTGCAGCGTATGTTCGCCCGGTGGCAGGGAAATTTCGGTCACGGTGCTGCCGTCCCCGAAATGAATATGATTCTCATCTTTGGGGATCGGCATTCCAAGATCAGGAACCGCTGTGTCTATGAGCAGGTGGTGGTGGCCGGAATGCGGTGTGTCCTGGCCCGCCGGAGCAACAGTCATTCCCTCAATTCCGAAGACGACGCTGATGGGGTTGCTGACCGTCTCGCCATCAGCCGGGCTGATGAAGAACACCACTGCATCCGCTGCCGACGGGCTGCGAGATGGCATGTTAGCCGCGGTCTCGGGAACGGCCGCTTCGGCTGCAGGTTCACTTGTGGGCCTGTCGCCGCATGCGGCAAGCGGAGCCAACAATACTAGCGCGAGCAGGATCTTGTTCTTCATTGCTGTGCCTCGGGTAGCTTCAGACGGAAACGAGCGCGAATAGCAGGGCACCCAGCATGGTGACCATTGCTCCGACTATGTAGGCGGACACCAGCGTAATGTACTTAAAAAAGGTAAAGATGTGCCCCTGCGCGTAGACCAGGCGCATCGCCTTGTACAGGTAGACAGGAATATAGAACGACGCGGCGACCAGGATGAGGATACCGATTGCCTCGGGCAGGTGAATCAGGCCGGCGAAACGGGAGAACAGGATCTGCAGCGTCAGTATCAGGAAGAAGAAAGAGTGAAAGTGCACGAAGAACAACAGGTGCTCGACAAAGTAGCGTCGTGACAACGGGTACAGCACCTTCAGTACCAACGCCATGACCGGCAGCAGAACGATAAGAGCGATCGGGATATTGTCCAGCACGAGGTTGAGGAGAGTCTTGCCTTCGTCAGCCCCGATGCGTTCGCAAGTGGCCTCAAGGCGTTCCTTGGTCAACCGGCGTTGGAGCCAGTCGGGCATATCTTCCCGCCCGCTGAATTCGCACTCTCCGGTTTCAGGATCGATCTTGAAGTCGAACCCGCCCTCTTCGTCTCCGTAGAGCCTTACATTGACATCATCCTCGTCGTCAACAGCTTCTCTGGCCTCATCAGCCTGATCGGCCGAAATGATGCCTTCCTCAGACAGTTCCTCGAGAACCTCGTTTATGTCAGCTTCCGCTTCCTCCCATTCTTCCGCCTCTGCAGCTGCCTCTGCAGCCGCTTCCTCCGGCGTGGGTGGGGGTTCTGGTTCAAATAGCAGGCTCAGGTCGTCTTGCGGATCAAAAAATGCGACAACGAAGAAGACGACACTGAGAACGAGATACATGCGGAACGGCGGCATGTACCGGGCGCGCTTGCCCTCGAGATAGTCGAGGGTCAGACGCCCGGGGCGGATGAGTAATGGGATCAGTGTTCGCCACAACCGTGAGTCGACCTCGAACAGGTCGCCAAATGCGTCCTGCAGCAATTCCCACAGGCTGATCAGGCGCCCCCGCGCACGTTGTCCGCAGATACCACAGTACTGGCCCCGCAGCTCAGCGTCACAATTCAGACAATTCGGGTGGTCGGGAAGCTGCGGTGCTTTTCTCGGCATCGATCAGGCTTTGCTGGTCTTCTTCTTGCTGCTTTTCTTGCTCGATGCCTTCTTTGCTGCAGGCTTCTTCTTGCTTGCCGCTTTCTTTCGAGCAGTTTTCTTCGCAGCTTTTCGCGGTGGCGTGACCGGTGTGCTCGCTCTACCGCCACCTACAAATTCGTCCGGCGCAAAGTCGTCGACGTCGAGCAATGCGGCAACCTTCTCATAGTAGTCGCGCAGGCTGTTCGCCTCGGCCTTGCTGATAACCTGGGCTTTTTC
>JAACFG010000216.1 GCA_009937605.1 Gammaproteobacteria bacterium
AACCAGTTGAAACTTTCGCATGTCGATCGCAGCGGACAACACACCCTCACACGCCTGCGGCTATGGATTCGGGTATGTTGTCCACTGCGCTCGCCAAACCGCATCGCGGGTTCGTGCGCCAACTCCGTGTCATGATCAAGGACGGGGAGTGGCAGGTAGCCGAATCCATAGCCGAGCTGGCACGCTGATAGAACTACGTGGTGAGGACGGAACACGCGAGGCGTGTTCGGCTGCCTGACAGTCCCCGTCCTTGCGTGTAAATGTTGGGCATCGTCAATGGAAGATGCCGATAGAAGAACCTGTTCAGAGATTAGGACTAGTCGACGACGTCGAAGGTAAGCCCTGCGTTGTCGCGAAGCCGGGCGAGAAGTTTGTCCCCCATCGAAAACGCGGGAGTCAGGACACCGCCCTGGGTATCGAGTTCGTCATGCGCGAGGCAGACAGCGGCTTCGGCCAGCATCTTGCTCGTGGAACCGTAGCCCGGGTCCTGATCGCCCGTGATCCGTGTCTTCAAAATATGGCCGTCGGCTAGTTCACCAATCTGCATCAGGTTAAAGAACCCTGACTTCTGCAAGTCCGGGGACGGACCTTCTCCCGGTTTCGGCAACACGAATTTCTTCAGCAGCTTCCGCGTGGCGCCGAACGAAATGCCGACGACGAGCGCGCCGAGCCCGACTGTTATCATCGTTCCCTTTAGCCAGCCACCGATACCCTTTCCGGTAAGTACGGATTCCCGGTAGCGAAAGTCGCGACCGTACGGATAGCCCGCAAGTGCATGGCTGCGTCTGACCACGCGAGTATTTACGCCGGCCATGAGGAACGGAGCTGTCCAGCACTCTGCCAGTTGATCATGGAGCACTTTCTGCTGATCGCGTTCGTCCGGGCCCTCCCGTTCGCCCTCGGGGTTTAACGCGTACGGGTTGGCCATCATACGGGCGATGCTGCGATCGCCTTTTGCTTCCTCGACGATATTCATCATGCTCGCAATTGTGCCGCCACTCGCGGTGCCTTTTGTCGCCTTCACAAAAAGAGCGATGCTGTGGCAATAACTCCCGTACTTTTCGTTGGCCGCCTGCTGGAGGAAAAATACACCCATGTCCATCGGGATCGAATCGAAACCACAGCAATGCACGATGCGGGCGCCGGTCTCGCGCGCTCGTTCATGATGCTTATCGACCATTTTGCGAATCCACTGCACCTCTCCGGCGAGGTCGCAGTAGTCGGTACCCGCCTCGACACACGCGCTAACGAGATTTGAACCGTACAGTGCGTAAGGCCCAACTGTGGTGATGACGACCCGGGTTCGGGAAGCAAGCTCTGCGAGTGCACTTCTGTCACCGCTGTCTGCTACGGTGATTGCGAGGTCTGCCGCTCCTTCTCCCAGCGAATTTCTTACTGCCTCAAGCTTGCTGGCGCTGCGGCCGGCGATGGCCCAGCTCAGATCGCCGTCGAGTCCATACTGTCGCAACAGGTATTCGGCAACCAGTTTCCCGGTGAACCCTGTTGCGCCGTACACGATGACATCAAATTCCCGGTTGTTTTTGGCGTCGTTCAAAGTATTTTCTCCATCATGGCGACTTCCTTGGTGCCGCCCTCAGTCTCCTGGCTCGCGACCTGCCGGAAACCCTGCAATTCGTGAAAGTGCATCGACGATTCATTCGCCGGGCGGATGTTGACTTCGCAGGTCATGACGTCAACCTCACCACGCAGTGTAGTCGCGAAGTCGTCGTACAAGCTCGACGCAACGCCCTGACGTCGCGCCGCAGGCGCCACGGCCACGCGGTCGATGTAGCCGAAGTCACGATAGTTCGCACAGAACCAGCCGTAGTTTTCGCTGCCGTAGTCGATGCCTGGCCGAAGGCCGATCAGGAAGCCAGCGAACTTCTCATCAATTCGAGCAATCCGAAAATAGCCCGCGTTGGCGGCGAACCAGCGTGTTCTTTCCATATCCATACTGCTGACGTGTGGTACGGACGCTTCGTTCAGCGCCAGTACGTCGGCGAGGTCAGAGTCTGCGACGTCAAGTAGTTGCATCAGGGCAGTGTACCTTGTTAGGGTTACTTCAAGACGGCACGCGCCAGGCGCGACCTACCAGACCGTCACTAATCACGACTTTACTCGTCTTCGAGATGGAAATGTCACCACAGGGGCAACGCTGTGGTGTCTCTCACACGTGTATTTGAAAGGAACGTATAGTCATGAACCACCTCGCTCGAATCGCCATGTTTGCTGTTATCGCTGCACTCTTCCTGAGTTCCTGTGAAGATGCAGAAGACGGCAAGTCCACAGAGATACTGCAATACATACCGGCTGACACGCCCTACGTCATGGCGTTCACCAAGCCATTTCCCGATGAGCTAATGGACAAATTCGAGCCACCGATAGACAAGATGCTCTCTGCCTATCAGCGCATAATTCGTTACCGCTTATCCGAGCATTTGATCGAGGTGTCGGCGCAGGAAGATGGTGCCGAAGAGGCTGCGCAGCTGCGGGGGTTCATGGATGAAATGCTCAGTCTCATGAGCGTCAAAGGACTGCGCGACGCAGGGATTGGGAGAGATGCGCTTTTCGCGATATACGGGGACGGCATTCTCCCGGTGATTCGAATCGGGGTAAGCGATATCGAGAAGTTTGAGGCGACGATCGTCCGACTCGAATCCCAGGCCAACGAAAAATTCCTGGTTGGTGAGCTTGCAGGCACGTCCTATCGATATCGCGATTTTGATGAGATCAGCCTCGTAATTTCAACATTCGGCAAGGATGCTGTTATTGCAGTGGTGCCGGCAGGTATTGGCGACGAGCGGCTCGCTCAGACCTTGGGAATCGAAAAACCGGGCAACAGTCTCGCTAGCAGCAAGGTACTGGCAGAAATATCCAGGGAGTATGGATTCACGGATCATTTCGTGAGTTTCGTCGACGTAGAGCGCGTCGCCGCAACGTTTACGGGCGACCCGTCGGGTAAGAACGCCGATCTTCTCGGGCTGCTTGGCATGAGTGACGATGACACGCCGCCGGAATGTCGTACCGAGATTGGTGAGCTGGCAGCCGTCGCACCGCGCGTTGTCATGGGGTATACGGCGGTCAATACTGAAACCCTCGAAACAGGGATGGTCGTTGAGCTTCGCGAAGACATTGCCAGCGGCATGGCTTCATTGCCGTCGAGCGTGCCCGGGCTTGGCCTGGACCTGGGTGGCTTGTTCTCATTTGGGTTCAGCATCGACATGATGGCAGCAAGAAACTTCTATGAGGCGCGCCTCGATGCACTGGAGGCCGACCCGTTTGAATGTGAGCTCTTCGCCGACGTTAACGCGAGCGTGGCGACGGGCAGAGAGGCATTGGCCAAGCCGTTGCCGCCAGTCGCCTATAGCTTTCGAGGCATGCTGGCGAATGTCACGAACATCGAGGGAATGGATATGGGGACACAGAAGCCGCCCGAATCGATTGACGCGAGCATCCTCGTTGCCATCGAAAATGCGCAGGACCTCGTAATGATGGCTGCGATGATGAGCCCCGAGGTCGCAGCACTGAACCTGCTGCCCGATGGCAAGGCGAAGATGCTGGATCTTCCGCAGCTAGCGGCGGTAGCAGAGCAGGCATTTGCTGCATTATCGGAGAACGGCCTGTCAATCGCGCTGGGTGAGGGTGCGGCGAATGAGGCTGAGGCCATGTTGAGTGCCGACACGTCACCTGCCAGGCCCTTCGTGAGCGCAAGCGCGGACGCGAAGAGGTACTACGAATTCGTTGGCGAGGCCGTTATGACGGAAGACGACGATGAGCACGGTGAGCCGATGCCCGAAGAGATGCGCACCGCGATGAGGGACGCCATAGTCTCGTCTGGAGAATTGTACGAACGTATGGCAATCAATGTTCACCTGACAGAACGGGGCGTCGAGGTGAACAGTCGCCTGACGCTTTCTGACTAG
>JAACFG010000071.1 GCA_009937605.1 Gammaproteobacteria bacterium
TGTCGAGGCCATCTTCTCCATTCAGGCCATCAATAACCAGGTCATCCCACCCACCATTAACCTGGAGAATCAGGATCCGGAGTGCGACCTCGATTACACGCCCAATGTCGCGCGGGAAACGAAGGTTCGGACGGTATTGTCCAATTCCTTCGGCTTTGGGGGTACAAACGGAAGCTTGATTCTTCGAGCAGTTGACTAAGCGCATTCGCGAGATCGCAGGTCCGTCTGATCTGCGTCGATTACATCGCGAAAATCCGTCGCGCTATCCATTCCTGTTACAAAGCACGGCGCCAGGCGGAGAGCTTGGGCGTTACGATATCCTGTTCGCATTCCCGGGTGACGCGCTCGTCGCCCGAGCGGGTGAGTATTTTCTCGACGAACTCGACGAGTGCTGGCAAGCCGAGAAGGAGAGCGTGACTAGCGGCAACCTGCCGTTTACCGGAGGCTGGTTCCTCTACCTGGGCTACGAACTTGCACAACAGATCGAACCGGGTCTTTGTCTTGAAGCTGACCCGATTCTCCCGGCCGCGTTTGCGGTGCGCTGCCCCACAGCACTGGTATACAAGCACGCAGACCAGCAGTGCTATCTCGTCTGCGAGACGCCCGAGTGCGTCAACGAAGAGCAACTACTCACTGATATCTCTTCGCTTGAACGCGACAAACAGGCAGCGACGTCGACCGTAGTCTCTGTAGAGGAACAGGAGCCCACGATCTTCACAGACGCTGTTGTCCGGGCCAAGGCCTACATTGAGGCGGGGGACATCTACCAGGCTAATCTCTCACGTGAGTGGCATGCCGAGGTAACAGCGGGACTCGACGCAAGCGACATCTACGAGGCCTTGTGCGCAGCCAATCCGGGACCGTTCGCAGGCATGGCTCGTTGGAAGGACATCGAGATTATCTCGTCGTCGCCCGAACGGCTGATTCAAGTGCGAGACGGGATCGCGTCGACCCGACCGATCGCAGGAACGCGACCGCGTTCCACCGATAGCGATGCTGACGACGATCTTTCCGCAGAGCTGTTTGCTCACCCGAAGGAACGTGCTGAGCACATCATGCTTATCGATCTCGAACGCAATGACCTGGGCCGTGTGTGCGAAGCCGGAACCGTTGACGTCAATGAGATGATGGTGCTCGAGAGTTATGCGCATGTTCATCACATCGTTTCCAATGTGCAGGGGCGTCTGTCCGACGGTGTCACGCCGGGGCAGGCCATTGCAGCAGTATTTCCTGGCGGCACGATCACTGGATGCCCAAAGGTTCGCTGCATGGAGATTATCAGCGAACTGGAGGAGGGCCCGCGCGGCGCCTACACGGGCTCGTTCGGGTACCTGAATCGGGACGGCAGCCTGGATCTCAATATTCTTATCCGGACGATCGTGAAACAGGATGACCGAGTGACGTTTCGAGCCGGATCAGGCATTGTCGCAGACTCGGATCCGGGCGCAGAACTTGAGGAGACGCGCGCTAAAGCCAAGGGCATGTTGCGCGCAATCGGCAGATGACGGACTGGTACAGACTCGGCGAGAATCAGCATGTCATCGCATCCGGTGAGCGTGCGTTTCACTATGGCGATGGGCTCTTTGAGACGATTGCCATACGTGGCGGGGAACCGCGTCTTTGGGAACATCACGTCGATCGGCTCCTGGCCGGCTGCAAATGCCTCGGTCTGGACATTCCTCGTGCTCCGGTAATACGGCGACGGCTCGACGTCGCGCTCGGGGAAAGCGATCACAACACCGAATTCTGCACTGCAAAAATAGTAGTTACTGCGGGTCCATCGCAACGCGGCTATGGCCGCGCTATGCCAACGCAGGCGGCCATGTATGTTGGCGTTTATCCGGGTATACCGCTGAACAAACAAGCGTATGAAAAAGGGGTCGCGGCGATCTTCTGCGCAACACGACTCGCGACTGGCTCTCCGGTAGCGGGCCTCAAGACGCTGAACAGAATCGAGCAGGTCCTGGCCCGGTCCGAGTGTTTGGCAACCGGCGCCTTCGAAGGCCTCACTCGCGATGCTGACGACCGCTTGATCTGCGGTACCATGAGCAACGTGTTCATCGTCAAAAACAACGCAATCCGCACCCCATCGCTCGAACGCTGCGGGGTCGCGGGAACGATGCGGCGTCACGTAATCGAAACACTGGGCGGAGCTGGGCACGACGTTGGCGTGGCCGACCTGTATGAAGATGACCTCGTCGACGCCGATGAGGTGTTCATCAGTAACAGCCAGATAGGGGTTGTCCCGGTGCATCGTTGTGGTGGCTACAAATGGGTCATCGGCAATACAACAAAGGAAGTCATGGCGCTGCTTGCCAAAAACGGTGTAGACGAATGTCGGGTATGAAGCGAACTGTCCTGGTTCTCGCCATCGCCGCGCTGGTTATTGCGGCGGCCGCCGGTGCCGCTGCCTGGCAAGCCAATCGGTTCATGGCGACACCCGTTAGCGTGCCGGGCGATGGAACTTTGTTCGAGATTTCATCGGGCAGTTCGTTCGCCGCCGTCACCCGGAAGCTCGTCGTTGCGGGAATCATCGACGACGATTTCTGGTTTCGCCTGCACGCCAGGCTGACCGGGGCGGCCAGTGGTATCCAAGCTGGCGAGTATTTCATCGAGGCTGGCGCGACACCGCAGACGCTTCTCGAACAGTTCACACGCGGGGCGGTGCAGCTGTATTCCTTCACAATTGTCGAAGGATGGAATCAAAGAGATTTGCTGCAGGCTCTGCAAGCGCACGAAGCAATTATCGCCTCCATGACCGATGAAGACTGGCCTGCGTTGCTCGAGGAAATTGGCGCGCCAGTTATGCACCCGGAAGGCTTGTTCCTGCCCGAAACTTATCGCTTCCCCCGTAACACGACTGACCGGCAGCTGCTCAGCCAGGCGTTTGAGTTAATGCAGGACGTGCTCGATGAGGAGTGGCAGGATCGTGGCACGGATGCACCTGTGAAGACGCCCTATGAGACACTCATACTTGCCTCGATCGTTGAGAAGGAAACGGCTCGCGCTGACGAGCGACCCCGTATTGCCGGGGTCTTCGCACGCCGCTTGGACAAGGGGATGCGCCTGCAGACGGATCCCACGGTTATCTACGGAGTCGGACCTGGATTTGACGGCAACCTGACGCGCAAGCATTTGCAGACAGACACGCCATACAACACCTACAGGCGCGCCGGACTTCCGCCGACCCCGATCGCGATGCCCGGCCGGGCGGCGATAAACGCGGTGCTTCACCCGGCGGACGGCGAGGAGTTGTACTTCGTGGCAACCGGACTTGACGACGGCAGTCATAAGTTCTCAGTGACGAAGGCCGAACACGATGCAGCCGTGGCAGAGTACCTGCGACGATTAAGGAAAAAACGAAGGGAAGGCGGCTGACATGCAACGCGGCAAGTTTGTTTCGGTGGAAGGAATCGAAGGGGTCGGCAAGTCAACGAATATTGACGTGCTTGTGCGGTGCATTGAACAAGCCGGCCATAAGGTTCTTACCACGAGAGAGCCGGGCGGGACGCCTTTCGCCGAAGATATCCGGGAGATTCTCATGAACCGGGCCGATGAGCCGGTTCCGGAGATCGCCGAGTTGCTCCTGATGTTCGCGGCCAGGTCATTCAACGTGAACAACGTCATTGTGCCGGCACTCGAGGCAGGAACCTGGGTTGTCTGTGACCGGTTCACAGACTCCAGTCGCGCCTACCAGGGCGGTGGGCGCGGCCTTCCAATGGAGACTATCGACCGCGTGGCCGACTGGGTCCACGGCGATACGTGGCCTGACCTGACCATCCTGCTCGACGCGCCGGTCGAAATCGGTATGGATCGTGCGGGAAAACGCAGCGATCCCGATCGTTTTGAGCAGGAACGGCATGATTTCTTTCAACGGGTGCGTGAATGCTATCTCCGGATTGCTGCCAACGAACCCGAGCGTATCGTCGTGATCGATACAACTCGTAGTCTGGACGAGGTACGAGTAGATATTGCAGCAATTGCGCAGCAACTCCTGAGTAATTAATCACTTTAATTATCTTTAATAACTGGTTGTTTTAATGGAAATACCTTGGCTTAGTCGCTTTGCGGAGTCCTGGCAGGACCGGGTAGCACAAGGGCGCGTGCCCCACGCGGTGCTGCTGGTAGGGCCGCCAGGCGTCGGCAAAAGGGCGGCGGCCCGCTGGATTGCCAGCTCGACGTTGGGCCTTCAAACCGGCGCACTTCCGACACATGCGGGCGAAATTCCCGAACACGCTGACTTGCGCTGGATAGCCCCACCTGAGGACAAGGAATCGATCGGTATTGAGCAGATTCGCGGCCTCGTGGACCACATGAGCCTTACGAGTTATGAGGGTGGCGGGAAGGTGGCAGTGATTGAACCTGCCAATGCCATGACGGTCAATGCGGCCAATAGCCTTCTAAAAACACTCGAAGAGCCGCCAGGAGACGCCGTACTAATCCTGATCGCAGACAAAATCGGCAAGCTGCCAGCTACCATCTTCAGCCGCTGCCAGCGCATTGACGTCGCGCCGCCTGCTGAGGAAATCGGGCTCGCATGGCTGAATCAGATGCAACCGGGCGCCGCATGGGCGGACGCCCTGCGTGTTGCCGGCGGTGCACCGATTGCGGCGCTCGCCGCACTGGAAGACCTTGAGACGAGCGCGCTCATGGCGCGGGACCTGAATGCACTGGGCCGCGGCAACGGATCAGCCATAGAAATTGCGGCGCGCTGGAATAAAATCGGTGCGGGATTTGTCCTTAACTGGCTCTCACAACAGGTAAAACTGGGCCTTATCGCGGTTTCTGCAGGGCGTGACAGGGCCGTTGGCCTGCTGATTGACGAATCTGTGCTGCGACGCATGGACAGGCGAAATCTCTTCTGCTATCTAGACATAATCAATGCGCTGCGTGGGCAGCCGGGCGGCTCCTACAATGTCCAGTTGACACTCGAGGGGCTGCTGATTGACTGGGCGAGTGGGCTGCAGGATTGCCGCCAGGACATGCCGCTCGATGGAATGAATCTGATGCTGGCAAGCGGCCAGGGTCGACAAGGGTAAACGAGACAATGAGCAAACCAGGACTGCTGACACTAACCATCAAGGATAAGAGCGCCTTGTACCTCGCGTACATGCCCTACGTCATTAATGGTGGTTTGTTCATTCCAACCAACAGCTCCTATCGGCTTGGTGACGAAGTCTTCATGTTGCTGAACCTGATGGGTGAGGAAGAGAAGATACCCGTCGCGGGAACCGTGATCTGGATGACGCCGAAAGGCGCACAAGGCAAACGTACTGCAGGTATTGGCGTTCAGTTCTCGGATCAGGACCAGGGCAACACGCAGAAAAAGATCGAGACCTACCTGGCGGGCGCCCTCGGCGGCGACAAAGCTACACACACGATGTAGCAGGAGCGGCGATTCGCCGCGAAGCATCGCGGCGGCCGAAAGGCCGCCAATGTCATTTGGGTTGGATCGCGGCGAATCGCCGCTCCTACGACTTGGCGGAGTTAATCCCGCCCTGCAGGACGTAGGCCTGGTAGCCACGCTCGCTCAGGATGTATGCACCAGCCGAACTGCGACGCCCCGTGTCGCAACACACGACATACCGCTTGCTCTGGTCGAGCGTCGATATCTTCAAGCGGATAAAGTACAGCGGAATATTGATTGCGCCATCGAGATGCTGGTTCTCAAACTCGCTGGGTAGCCGCACATCAAGCCACTGGCCGCCTGTACGGATAATTTCCTCTGCCTGTGCTACGGATACCCAGTCGAGCATGGGTTCATTGAGCAACTTCTTGAAGTCGTCCTTGCCGAGGCGCATGACTGCGCCGTCGCTCTGCATTGTGACTGTCGCATTGCGCTTGGCTTCGGAAATCAGTGCTTCCTCACCAAAAGTATCCCCAACATTGAGCTCAGCCAGTTTGATGCCTTCCTTACTCAGCGGCGTCTCACGCGTAACCAGCGCGGAACCGCGAATCAGGACATAGAAGTAGTCACCCTCAGCACCTTGTTTGAGGATCACATCGCCGGCCCGATAGTTGATCTGCTGCATGCGCATAAAGATCGCCTGGATGTTCGCCGGCGGAATCTTGTGAAAGGCCTTGGTCTGAAGCAGCATCGTCATCCAGTCTTCGCTGCCCTGGTCCGATTTGCCCTGCAATTCTGATACTTCGTAGGTACCGGTCTGGTCCCACGTCAACATGACGTCCAGCAGATCGCTGTCGATGGATATGAACTGGACGCGATCGCGCGCTTTCGCAGTAACGCGGCGAGGATACACCGGTGCGACCGGATTGCGGGCCATATCGCTACCACCTTCGACCTTGCCCACAACTTTAGCCTGATCCACCAGCTCGAGAATGCCCGCAACGACGTAGATCGTGCGCTTCTCCGTATCGCCTTCCTTGAAAAGCAACTGGCCCGGCGACAGCTCACGAATCTGCACCTTGCGAGCTAATGCTGCAAGGTTGTCTCTCTTGAGGCCGTCTAGCGGTGAGAAACCCCTGAGCAGCTCTGTACTTACCTGCTCAACTGCCATTCGTTTTCCTATCCACGCTTCCTGCTTTGAATTTCTTCGATTGGTATTACGTCAAGCGGGTATTCTACCTTCAATTCAACGACTTCCGGTACCTTCTCTGATCGGCACCGTGAAGCACCGCACAGTTTCCATTGCAGGCCCCATTCATGTGTGACGAGCGTCACACACGGGACCAGCCACTGCTTGGCAGAAAACGTTCGCCATGCCGCTCAGCCAGGGCGTTCAGGGCGGCCTGAACCTCTTCGATACCGCGTTCCTTTGCGTAGTTAAGCGGCCCACCACGGAATGGCGCAAATCCCGTTCCGAAAATAACACCCGCATCGAGCAGCTCAGCATTCGCGACGACGTCCTCGCTGAGGCAGGCCACGGCCTCATTGACCATCGGCAGTATCAATCGATCCTGGATATCCTCGGGAACGCTACCGCCTCCGGCAGGCGGCTTGACAGCCTTCCCATCCTCCCACTGGTAGTAGCCTTGCCCGGACTTGCGGCCGAGCCGACCACTATCCACCATCTGGGCAAGCGCGTCGGGGACCGGGCGGTTCATCGCCGCGCCGAGCACTTTCGAAACGTGCAGTGCCACGTCGAGGCCCACGCTGTCAGCGAGTTCGACGGGCCCCATCGGCATGCCGAAATCTTCCGCGGCTTTGTCTATCGCGGCGAGCGGTACACCTTCTTGCGCAAGCTCCATCGCCTCTCCCATGTAGGGGGCCAGAATGCGATTCACAACAAAGCCCGGAGAGCTCGAACACTCAAGCGGCAACTTGCCGATACCTTTGGTGAACGCGAAACCAATATCCATCGCATCCTGGTCCGTATCTTCGCAACGAATGACTTCTACGAGCGGCAACATGGCAACAGGATTAAAGAAATGCAGACCGATGAATCGAGTCGGCTCGTTCAGCACTGTGCGCAATTCTTCGAGACGAATACTCGATGTATTGGTCGAGAGGAGGGCGCCTGGCTTCATCTTCGCCTGCAGGGCTTCATACAACGACTGCTTCGCCTCGAGGTTCTCGTAGATGGCTTCGATGATCAGATCCGCGTCTGCGACACCGCTACCATCAACATCAGACCGCAGGCGCTCCGTCGTTGCTGCACGTTTTGCGTCGTCTCGAACCTTCTTGCCGAAAAGTTTCTGCGCCCGCTCCATTGCCGGGTCGATGTATTTTTGTTCTCTGTCCTGCAGCGTGACCGTGTGTCCGCGCAACGCACACCACGCCGCGATGTCGCCGCCCATTACCCCCGCGCCCACGACATGGACGTGCTTGATCTTCACGTCGGTCGGGTTGCCTTGCTTCTTGAGCTTGCCTTGCAGGAAGAACACGCGGATGAGGTTCCGTGCGGTATCCGTGCACATCATGCGTCCGAAGCTCTCTGCTTCGGCATCGTATCCGGTCTTCGAGGAAGCACCGTGCTTCGCCCACAGGTCGATCATCGCGTACGGAGAAGGATAGTGGTCCCTTCTTGCTTTGCCGGACACCTGCTTGATCAACATGTTGCGAACCAGGGGCCGCAAGAGACTGAAACTCATCAAGCGATCGACGAACGGCGCCTTCGCGGTCGGAGGTTTGCTCGAAACCAGCTTCCTGGCCACATCCCGCCACTCGCCTTCGCCCGCAATACGGTCGATGAGCCCGAGCTTGAGCGCCTTTCCGGGGTTAATCGGGTTGCCCGTCAACATCAGTTGCATGCCAGCGCGAACGCCGCAGATCTGCACGGCCCGTACCGTTCCGCCAAATCCCGGATGCAGTCCGAGTTTTACTTCAGGCAAGCCAAATATGCGGCTATCACCTGCCGGCCCGATTCGATAATCGAACATCATTGAAATCTCGAGTCCACCACCCAGGCAGACACCGTTGATGGCCACGACGGTCGGACAGGCCAGGTCCTTGATCCTCAGGAAGACCGACTGACCCAGCTTACCCAGCCTCGCGACCTCTTCGGCTGATCCGAAGTCGCCAAATTCGTTGATATCCGCACCCATGATGAACGATCCGGGCTTGCCGGAGTACATCACCAGCCCCTGAGGCGCTTCCGACTCTATCGCCGTAAGCAGTTCGTCGAGTTCCCTGATTACATCGGATGACAGGACATTTGCCTTGGCATCCGCTTTGTCGAGACACAGCCAGGCGATGCCCGACTCATCGGTTTCATATTTCCAGTGTTGGGTCATTGTCTTTCTCTTTAGGTAGCAAGCTCGAAATCACAAACGAGCGGCAGGTGGTCTGAATGGCGTACGTTGGGGACACTGAAGTCCGTGACAACGATGCCATCCTGGTACAGCACGAAGTCGAGCTCCTTGCGCGGAGATCGACTTGGGTAGGTGGGGGTGCTCTCCGTGTTCGCCGACTGCAATCCGGCCGCTTTCATGAACAGGTAGATTTCGTTCTCACCCCAGAAGGTATTGAAGTCACCGGCCACCACCACGGGCTTGTCAGTCTCCTGGATCAGATCGTACAGGCGACGTAACTGCAAATGGCGGTGACGATATTTAAGCGACAGATGAACCAGGAAGATGGCGTAGTCTTCCATCTCGAGCTCGATAATCAGGCGCTTGATCCCGGTATCGAAGTAGTGGAATTTTTCGCCATGCACTCGGGGCGCCGCCATGAAAGCATTACCCTGTTTGCGCACAATCGGTAGCATCTGGTTAAGCGATTTATCACCGTACTTGGTTTCGTAGGACGTGTTCATGCCAAGATCTGACGCGATCTTCTCGGCCTGGTTGACCTTGCGGCTTCGGATCGACCCCGTGTCGACCTCGATCAGCCCTACTACATCGGGATCGACCGATTTGATAAAGCGGGTAATCTCCGGAAGAACCGTCTGGTTGCCCAGCACATAGCCCGCGCCGGGAATCGGCATATGCATACTTGCACCACCGCCGACAGCGTACCGGATGTTGTATAAAAGTAGCCGCATGCGCCGCTACGATACCGAAACGCCCATACTATGGGAACAGGTCCGCGCGGGCTGTGCACGAATTGGCTAAACTACTACCAGTAATTGCACGAGAAGGAGTCTCTGGTGTCAGAAAACAACCCGATTCGCGTCTTTGCGACGCACTGCTTCGACGAGAACGACGACTATTTGCGCGTATTCGAGTTTCTCGAGGGCGTCGATGGTTTCTACTACCTGAATGTCAGCAAGCCGGAGAATATGCCAACGACCGGCGGCATACAGGAAGTCAAGGACGAGCTAATCGCCCAGATAAAGTTGGCGGAGGTCGTCGTTGTATTGACATTGTCCTATGAGAAAAACCAGGACCTCGTGAATTTCATGGTCGACGTGGCGGAAGCCAGCAAGACTGGAATGATTGGCATACGGCCGTTCGGTGCAACAATGGAGACTCCCGCTGCTTTGGCACGTCGCTGTAATGAAATTGTCGAGTGGAACAACCGGGAAATGGCCGACGCGATCCGGCGTCTCGCGCGCGGTGAGGATACGTCGCGTTGGGAGGTGATCGATTTTCCGGGCTTCGACGAAAACGGCCCTATTGATGAATAATCATATAATTACATGACCTACTTAAAGTGAATTAGACTATGCGTCCCATCGTCATAGCGCACCGCGGTGCGTCCGGATACCTGCCTGAGCACACAATTCCGGCCAAAGCCCTGGCGTATGCGATGGGGGCCGATTATCTCGAACAGGACATTGTCGCGACACGCGATGACGCCCTGATCGTTGTGCACGACATTCACCTTGACCTGGTGAGCGACGTGGCTCGACGCTACCCAGGACGTGCCCGCGAGGACGGTCGCTATTACGCCCGAGATTTTGACCTGGCCGAAATCGCGACACTCAAGGTGCATGAGCGCACGAATGCCAAAGGCGAACCCGCCTTTCCAGGACGATTTCAGTCCAATGGCGAGCCCTTCCGGATTCACACATTGGGGCGCGAACTCGAACTCGTCGTTACCTTGAGAGAGAACGGTACGCGGCCGATTGGGATCTATCCCGAGATCAAGGACCCACAGTGGCACCGCGAAGAAGGCGTGGACCTCACCCGGTTGGTGCTGGAAGAACTCGCGCGCTTTGGCTACGAGGCGCACCGGGATCCGGTGTATTTGCAATGTTTCGACGAACGCGAGGTACGCAGGATTCGTCACGACCTCGGCTCAAAACTCAAGCTGGTGCAGTTGATCGGCGAGGACAGTTGGTCACCGGAACCGACAGACTTTGCGGCCATGCAAACATCGGCAGGGCTCGAGAAACTCGCAGAAACATGTGACGGTATCGGACCGTGGCTGCAACAGCTGTACGAGGTTCGCGGCGACGGGTCGATCGTGGACCAGGGCCTGGTAGCCCGCGCTCATGCCCAAGGGCTGGTCGTTCATCCTTACACATTCCGAACTGACGCCTTGCCCCACGGATTTTCAGATTTTGACGAATTACTGGATTTCATGGTGGATGAACTCAATATCGACGGGCTCTTTACCGATTTTCCGGATGCGGCGATACGACGACAGTAGTCGTATTCCGGAGAAAGCGGCTGCGACTGGCGGGGTCCGTGCAAAAAGTCGAGTTAAGGTAAAGTATTAATCCTAAGATGTTGTTTTTAAAATACTTTCATAATCACTTGCCATTTTTGCACCGCGCCTATATGGTCATTAATGAACGGGGCGGGGGCTCCATAGTGAGAACTCTGTCCTTCTCAGGAAAGCGAATCCCAAAGATCATGAGCTAATGTTTGTCGACCTACCCGATCAACTGATTCTGTACACCGCCGGAGCATTCCTGCTCGGGTGGCTGTTGTCGTCGATCAGTTCGAGTTTCGGTGCCCGTCATCGCGCCCAAAAGCGGGACCCGCGTGATGACCGGATCCGGGAACTCGAGGCAGAGCTTCGAATCGCGCACAACGATTCTGACAAATCCACGACCGAACTCGAACGTCTCGAGGAAGAGCTCAAAGAAACGACCGTCGGTATCGAGCGCCGGGACAACGTGATCACGGACCAGCAGGCGAAGCTCGAACGGGTCCAAAGGGACCTCAAGGACTCCGTGATGAAGACCCGCGAGCTGCGTGGCGAACTGACGGAAAGGGCAACTCAGAGTGTCCATGCGGAGGCAAAGATCCGCGAAGTCGAAGTCGAACTCTCGGTAGCACAGGCATCCACTGACATGATTGCTACTGGTGTACTGGACTATTCACTAGCACCTGACAAAGAAGAAGACGGCGACTCGGCCAATGAAGAACTTGAGGCCGGCGAGAGCAAAACTGCGAACTGATCTAGCCCGCCTGAACCCGGACGTTAAAACGGGATTTCCTCCAGGCAACCCACAACAGCACAAACCAGACTTGCATCAATAGCGAAGCGATCCATTCGATGCGATTTTCGTTGTTGTTCTCGCTACCCAGGATTGCTTTTTGAACCAGGTTGATGATGCCGAGAGCGAACGGCGTCACGATCACCCAGACCATAGCCCGTTGAACCGGGGATCGATCCAACGCCAGCGACAGCACAAGTTGCGCCAGGGCCGTTCCAACGAAGTAGAAGTAGATGCCATACCGACGCATGAATTCGTAAAAGGGGTCGTTGCTGGCGAGGTAGGATACGTAAACTACAAGCGCAAGTGCGCCAGCGATCCCGGACACCAGCACCGCTTTACCGGCCTTGCTGTCCGGCTTGAGCGCTTTCAGCCATAGGGCTGCGAAATACCATGTGAAAGCCAGAACGGCCGCCTGGGGCAACATCACAGCCCGAAAAAGGCGATCGCCGGGCGGATAGCGTCCGGTCGAACTAATCGATGTACAGCCGTCAAGGTACGGAATGCATGATGGGAGGACATCGTGGTCTGCGCCGATCCAATAGGCGAGATTTATCCCGATCAACGGGGCCAGGCAGGCGATCAGTGGCAAGCCGCGAATGAGCATCCTGCCAGCATAACCGATACTTATCTGCTATACCCTTGGTAACAACAAGAAGGGGGTTGATATGACAATCATGACACTCTGGCAGCCGATCCTTGCGACGGCCGTCATCACGTTTGCAGCCGGTTCGATCATCTGGATGTTCATGCCCTGGCACAAGACGGACTGGTCCAAGACATCCGACGAAGAGGCCGTTCGCGCCGCACTCCATTCAACGCCGCCTGGCATGTATACCGTGCCGAATGTCCCGGACCCTGCGCAATTCAAGAACCCGGACATGCAGAAGAAGTTTGTTGACGGGCCCCAGGCATTTATCACGGTCGTACCCTCCGGAATGCCGGCGATGGGCGGCAAACTGGCAATGATGTTTGCGTACAACCTCTTTATCGCTGTGCTCTGTGCCTATTTCGTCAGTCGAACCGCGGCACCCGGTGCCGACTACCTGGCCATTTTCCGCATTGCAGGGGCGGTCGCATTCGTCGCTTACGGCGTTGCGTATGTGCAGGAAAGCATCTGGTTTGGTCGCAGTTGGTCCACGACAATCAAGACGTTTCTGGACGCACTGATCTACGGCCTGCTGACCGGCGGTGTGTTTGGTTGGTTGGCCTGAACCCGGTCGAATTCCCGGTCGGATGCATCCAATCGTCGTTGGGCGGCATCTAAAGTGTATTCAATACGAATGGGCACTTGTGCGGGAGATCAGTTCTGTGAAAAACATCTTTAATATCAAGGTATTACTCGTATGCGGCGCGATGCTCGCCGGTTTTTGGGCAAACGCGGCACAGGCGGGCGCCAAGGGTTCGTTCGAGCGAACACTGTCTGTCGATGAGGCGATTCTACTGGACGTATCAACGGGTAGCGGTTCGATCGCCATCAAATCCGGTGACGTCGGGACCGTGACCGTCGTCGGCCATATCAAGGTTGGCTCCGCCTGGTCGAGCAGGAGTGGCGCAGAAGCGGAGGAACTTGTAGCGCAATTCGAAGCGAGTCCTCCAGTGGAGCTTGAAAATGGACGGCTGAGCGTCGGCCATATCAAAGACAGGGCCTATCGCAAAAACGTTTCGATAAGCTACGAAATCGTTGTCCCGGCAAACACAGAAGTTAAGTCCGACAGCGGGTCCGGTTCTCAGGAAGTCTCTGGTATTGCTGCTCCTGTTGACGCCGATACGGGTTCCGGATCGATCACGCTGACCGATATCGGTGGTCCGGTAACGGCCAATACCGGTAGCGGGCGTATTAAAGCCGAGCGCGTCGCCGGTGCGTTTGAAGCACACACGGGCAGCGGCTCTATTACGATGAGCCAGGTCTCTCCGGGCGATGTTGAAGCCACGACAGGCTCCGGTTCAATCGACCTCCAGGGCGTTGCAGGATCACTGCAGGCAAAAGCTGGAAGCGGCCGAATTAACATTCAAGGCGAACAGACAGGTGACTGGAAGATCAATACCGGTTCCGGGTCTGTCAGTATCGATTTGCCCGATGACGCGGCATTCCGGTTGGATGCGGAAAGCAGCTCGGGCGGTATCACGATTGATCATCCGGTTACGGTTCAGGGCAAGATTTCGAAGAGACACTTGCGCGGGGATGTCCGTGGTGGTGGTAGTGAGCTCTATATTGACACGGGCTCGGGCAGCATCAAGATCCTGTAACACTCGATTACGATACCTTCCGGTAACTGGAGACGAGGGCGTCCTGCACGCCCTCGTCAAACCGGACCGCATCCGTACAACCATCGACTCCAAAGATAGCGACCGGTGTAAAGGTTTGCGTGTCGAGAACGTAATCCAGTAGATCCTCTGCGGAGAACGTCTTGCGTCCAGCGCGCTCGCAAAGTGGAAATTCAAGACCCTCCAGACCGTCATAAGCACGGTAGATTACCTCCGTGCATACGATCCGATCGGAATTGAAGAAATCGAAGTCAAAGTTGTACATCTTGCCCTCGTGCTGAATCGCTCTCTCAACAGCGCGCTTGATACTTCCGGGTTGGAGATTCGGACGGAGTATCACAAACGTATCGACTGACAGCGTCTCATCAAGCGGGCGAAGGCGCACACCGTCCTTAAGCGCCTCCAGGACAGAGATATCCTCGACCCATCGAGCTTCTTTGTCGGGGGCCACCTCTATCCCGGATGCCTCACGTTGTGCCGGAGTGCCTACGTAGAGGGCGGCATGAGGCCAGAAACCGGGCAGGAACAGGTTGGTCAACGCCTTGGCATGCCTTGTTACGACGATGTCTCCGGGCTGCAGAAATTCCCCGAGTGCCTTACGCATTTCCGGGGTGACCCGCTTGTTCTCCTGCTCACTCAGTTCAGATGCGGCCCGGCCAAATCCTTCCAGGACGGTGGCGAAGAGCCTCTCCACGCTGACGACACCACGACGGCGCCACTTGTGGCTCAGGTAGGCCCAGGCTCGCTTCAAATAGCTCAACTTGCTTGGATTCAGCGACGCCTCGAGCTCGCGGAGTTGTCCCGCGAT
>JAACFG010000217.1 GCA_009937605.1 Gammaproteobacteria bacterium
AAACCTGATCGGGATTTTCCGCGTGCCAGTCATCGATAAGCTGCCTTAACTCTGCCTGCTGCGTCTGCGTCAGGACGTCGTCGGCGACGGACCAGATATCCTGCTCGAGACTGGCATACGTATCACGAAATGGCGCACCGAGCTCTTCGCCAAATTCTTCGGGTATCCAGTAGCTTTCGACGACCAAACGCGACAAGCGCGTTATCACCATCATATCGAGCAGGTTCGTCACCGCGTTTGCGCCAATGGCAATATCGACGATCGAGGTCTGCGAGACCGTTTTCCACCTGTGCATCAGCGAGCGCAACTCGACGGACTCGGTCTGGTCTCTAAATTCGTTCGCCGTCAACGTTACTCGCGTGAAATAGCGATCCGCAAATCGGCGGACGTGGTCCTCCAGTTCCTCCCGCGTCATCGTGCTTTCCTGTGGTCGGCCGTCGCTGCTGAGCGGTGCGACCAGCACTTGCTCTGTCGTCGGTTGTGGTGACTGGCAGGCCGCCAGCGCTACAGCCGTTGTGCACACGACAAGTAAGCGCATAGTTGAGAATATCGACAATCGCATGCTAGTAGTCCACGCGCTCGATACTGATACCAAGATCGTCACAAATTGATTTCACCGCTCGCTCGCTGACCTCCCGTCCTGAATAGCCGCTGTCGCCCGCGTCTGCCCAGACATATAGCAGCGATTTTCCGTCGCCGAGTTGCGTAACCTGGCCCGTAACCCGGAATCCGTCCTTAGCCACCTCGAGCATCATCGCTGCGTCTTTCCGAGTGACGACAGTAAACTCCGGGTGCTCACTGAGTACGTGCAGAAAAGACTCGTACACGCGCGCTGCATCCAACGGAACTTGCGCGGCAATCATGTGCTGGCTCGCACCTTGGGTATAGACGACATTGGCAGCATCGACGGCCTGCCGCGCCGGCATTGCCGTACAGGCGGACATGGCAAACAGGACGGCCAGAATGACCAGCTGGTGCAGGATCGTTCTCAAAGCGGGGCGCTCTCGATCTCGTTATTATTGATTAACTATACACCCTTGATCGCCGGTATCACTCAAGCATTAGCAGTACGCGAGTCATGATTGCGTCGCTATTGCTTTCGAAGCCACCACGGTTCAGCGTGATATAGCGATAGTTCGCGTTAACCTGAAAAGTTGGTGTTAGCCACCAGTTGACGCCGAGCGACAGGATGTCCATATCACCGCCGTCGATCGACCTGTCCGACAAGTCGATATTGGAAAAGCGTGCCGCGAGTTCCCAGGCACCTTTACCACCCTGTTGAACGGTTCGTGCGACCGGCGTGGGACCGATAATGCCGCTCTTCTTGTTGTAGGACCGCATCTCCCCGGTCAGCGTCCAGATCACAAATGCCTGGTAACCATCGAAGTCCAGATCGCCGTAGGTCGGAGAACGAAGCGTAGTATTGATGGTCTCAGCGCCTACCCACAGCGGTCCCCTGCGCCATGAGGCCTCCAGGCTGACCTGCAACGCATCGTTGGCGTCCAGGAAGCCGGTGTCAACGAAGATCGGTGCTTTGTTGAATTCAGGTTCGGTAGCAAATCGCACGTCCTTCTTTACGTCCGTATACCGCATGCCCAGGCCAAGGTGAATCAGGTTGCTCTCGTCGGCAGACATCCAGGGCAACCAGGTCAGGCGGCCGCTAGCTGCGGTCGAATTGTCCTCGATTCCCCCGCTTTGGCTTACCCAATTGTTGAAGGCGCCTGCCGCCCAGGTCATGCGCTGGTCCGCGAGCGTACCGCTCATGACAATGCCAAAGCTCCTCGACGGCAACATCGCATCGGCAACAGCCGAACGCTCCTGCATCGAAATGTTTGTCATCGGCATGAGGCGTTCCATCGAGATCGGTTCTTTCTGATTGCCGACGCTCAGGTTCGCGTTTTTGAACAACGGAATGTCGACCCGGTAGTCAAAAAACGTAAAGTTGTCCTGGTCTTCGATCTCGAAGCCCTTGTCGAAAGCGTTTGTTGCGCCGAAGACGGTATAGACCCATGGTCGCTTGAAATTAATTGTGCCGACTGCCCCCAGACGAAAACCGCGAATCTCCCCGCCGTCGTACTCATTGAGGTCACCATGGTGCGCCTCACTGGCAGCATCCTGCGAACCCCACGCAATGCGGTCGAGTACCACGCCGGCCAGGAATATCCCTGAGACCCAACCCGATTCCCAGCGATTCCATTTGGTCGTGTCCAAATAGGACAGTGGCACCGCCATTGGCGGTGGCGTATAGGCCTGCCAACCACGACCGGTCGTTTCGGCCTCTTCGGCCAGCACATCTTCCTCGACCTGTGACAAGAGATTGACCCTTAGCTCGCCATTGTTAAGCGCGAAAACTGCGAAATCCTCGGTGTCGAGAAGTACCTCGAAGTTCTCCAGGGGATTCAGGTTCAGGATGAGCAGGCTGGGAATCGTGCCAATTCCGAGTTTTCCCAGCACGTATCCTTCCTGGCCATCGATGACCGAAGTGCCCTCTTCAACCTCAACATCATCTTGGCTGACTACGGCAAGCTTGTTGTCCTCGATCAGGATATTGACCAGCGTGTCGACCTCGTCACCGACGAGGTACACGTTCCGTATGAGGAGATTCTGCGGATCGATCGCTTGGCCGAATGCGGCGCCGGCGAGGAACAACGAGATGACGAGTATCAGTCCAACGTGATATCGCATCGCTCTACTTTCCACTCGGTTCATATCTGCATGCCAAATCTGCGCGCTACACGTCGCCGCATGCAGACTCAGTCTAACGCTAAAGAGCGAACCCTATGACATTAGCACCGAGATTGCATACTTCGACGACTGTCGCCTCATTGATAACGTTGATCTAGAGCGGCGAATTTGGGGTCCCATAAGTCTTTGTTTTAGCTTACTTCTAGCATTGATAACGCTGGACTACTATGCTGTAATGTGTACGTATTTTGTATTTTCTACACATCACGAGCCACTATGCGCACAAACATTGTTATCGACGACGAACTGATGGATGAGGTCCTGGCGCAGACCGGGATTCGCACGAAGCGCGAAGCTGTCGAGATGGGCCTGAGAGCCCTGCTGCAACTCAAGAAACAGGAAGACATAAGGAATTTCCGCGGCAAATTCACGTGGGAAGGTGATCTCGAGGAAATGAGAAGATACAAGTGATTGTTGTCGACTCGAGCGTGTGGATTGATTACTTCACCGGGAAACCAACGCCAGCCACCGACAAGCTCGATTCATTGCTGGGCGTAGAACGCGTCGCCGTCGGCGATCTGATGCTGGCCGAGGTTTTGCAAGGCTTCCGGATAGAGAGAGAGTATCGGCAGGCTAAGAGGCTATTGCTGTCCCTTGCTGTATTGAACATTCTAAGTATCGACATCGCGCTGCAGAGCGCGTCGAACTATCGCCGGCTCAGGAGGATCGGCGTTACGGTACGCCAGACGGTCGACACCATCATCGCGACGTACTGCGTGGAACACAATCTTGCCTTGCTACATTCTGACAAGGACTTTCAGCCCTTTCACGAACACCTCAAGCTGAAGAGTGCTCTGGCCGGTCCGCAATAATTCGCAGTTTCCATGCGCAGTTCAAGGTGATTCGCCGCATTTCGCCATTTCAAAGCAGACGTCATCACCATCGAGCGGAAGTGTGGAGCTTCGATGAATTACAGCGTGTTCTTGTAGATTTCACCATCCTTCATGATGATTCTAATCGTCTCTGGGCTCTCCGGCCGTGGCTCGGCACCAAACCACTTGTCACCAGTCCCGACCACGGAGAAGTCCTCAAACGGGTTACCATCGACGATAAGGATGTCAGCATAAGCGCCTTCCTCGATAACGCCCAGCTTTGCGTCCGGATAGGGGTTCATAAAATCGCCGCTCAACGCGACGATCTCACCACCGACGGACGTCATCG
>JAACFG010000218.1 GCA_009937605.1 Gammaproteobacteria bacterium
GACCGCACGGAAGATCCGCCGCCACTGGCCGATGGATCGATTCCGGCGCAGGACGACTACCGGCTGATGGTTAGCCTCGGTTACGATTTCTAGTGGGCTGATTCCAGCCACTCAAGTACGCGCGATTCCAGTACTTCAGGACTGTATACGGGAGGGTTGAGCTCTAGCGTCGCTGCGGCCGGCCCGGCCAGTCGCCGAACTGCATCTCAAACTCTATGCCGACGCCGAGATTACGCTCGCGAATTTCGGTCAAATCTTCGCGAGGCCAGCTAGCGAATGTCAGCAGTTCGATGAATAGCCACTCGCGAGAGATGCGGCGGCGCCAGCGAATTTCCAGGCCGTAGTCCTGAACAGGTACTTCTGCCTCGGTCTCGCCTGTACCAAATAGGCTGTACGACATCGCCACTCTGTCGGACAGGCGTTGAAAGGCCGTAAATCGCTGGGTCCAGCCGAGACCTTCGACTTCATCCTCGCCCTGCAGAATGCTCGTGCTGCGGAACATCCATTTCGGGCTCGCGGCGTAATCAAAAATATTGGTAAGAGAGCCACCTGTGCCGCGCTGACTCTGCGCGAATACGACGGGACGCACCTGCCATAACCATGCGTCACCTATAGTCTTGTTCCAACGGTACCCTCCGCGCACGTAGGGTTCGAGCGGTGTGTTGATTTTGATGCCGACGGAAAAATGCCACCCGTCGGACGAATTTGGATTACGCGAGAAGCCCAGGCCGATGAGCCAGTCCTCGTCTTCGAAATCATTGGATTGACCCGGCAAATTATCTCCGTAGTCATATGCCGAGCCGTCGATCATCTGGTCAGCGTCACCACGGCCAAGGACCAGTTTCGTACGCTCTTTAAGGGCGGGCAGGGCAATACGGGCCCTCAGCCTGACGCTGTGACCAAAGCCGTCGCGCTCGTCATATTGTGATCTAAGGGAGATGCTGCCGCGTGACACGTTCGAACGATCCGAAACTTTGTTCGCGCCGAAGAAACTGTCGAAGTATTGGGCCGCCCCATTAACTACATTGTGTACGGTAGACTGCGTGCGATCGAGCAGGGGTATCTTCTCAACATCCTGTTCAAATTCGTCACAAACACCGGCTGGCAGGGCTGCGGTCCCGTAGTCCGAAGGCTCGCTGAATTTGCGGTCGAAAAAATCGAGGACTTTCGAGCGAAGATAGGGGAGGTAGACTGCCGCGCCTGTGTGGCCGGTCGGCAGCGTAATCGCCTCTGGCTCGGACATGGCCTCCTGCAGTTCAAGCTGTCTTTCATAGGGAACTGCCTCGTCATCCTCGGCGAGGACCATGAGAACTCGATCCGGATGAATGTGCTCCGCGACGACCAGCGTGTCGGTCTGGATTTTATCCTGCAGGTATTCGAGCAAAGCCGCATCATCCAGGCTGAGTTCGTTCCGCACCTCATCGACGGCCCGAATAATGCGTCGCTCGTTAGATGCAACCAACACCTCTGCAAGACTGCCACCCGCCAGGGCGGGCACGACGGCACTGACGCGACTATCAAACGCGGACAAAAACAGTGCGTTGAAGCCGCCGAGACTTGCGCCGAAGACACCAATCCTCGAGCCGTCCAGATCGGGCCTCGTTTCGACCCAGTCGATGACGCGGCGGTGTCTTTGGATCGTTCGTCGTATAGCAGGTTCAGGATCGATCATGTCCTCGAGCAGGCTCCTGCGTTGCAGGTTGTCTACGATGACGGCAGCGTAACCATGTTGTGCGAAATAGGTCGCAAATGGACGCATCAGGTGCTTTTGTCCATTGAGAATCGGCAGCAATACGATTACCGGCGACGACCCGTCGGCGATCTGTTCGTAGAACTCGAATGAGATGGGCGTATCGTCGTCATCGCCCTGGAGTCCAGCGGCCATGCTTACCTCGAGCACACGATAGGAATTGGATTCCCTGATAAGCGTGGTCTCGGCAACGATCTCGGCGGCGTCATAACAAAACTGCTCGACAGTCCGGGCGTCATTTTGCTCGGGCGGCGTAAAATCTGCTGGTAGCTGTTCGGTCGTTGCGCAGGCGCTGAGCAGAAGAAATAGTCCGAACCGGATAGTGGCCAGAACGCTGCGTGAATATTCTCGGCGCGGATGCACGGCGGGCAACTACGATTTCGCCTGTTGCTGCGCCTTCATTTCGTCTGCCCGCAGGAATTCGCTTAGCGTTTCATCGTGTTTCATTGTCCAATTGTAAGCCACTGTGGCGTCTCGGCGTAAGTGGGGAGGAGGGTCGCCACGCGGCCCGAGTCGCAGGCCAATTCCACGGTCGTTCCGAATAAATGTCAGTTACGCCGACCTGTGAGACAGGTACAATCGTGCGGTGGAATTCCGGACGTCCTGTGGCGTCGTCTTACGGATCGAGAGGCATGCGGGACAATAACAAAGCAGAAACCCGAAATTCCCTGATTCTGCATTTACGGCCGAGACAGGTGTCCGCGAGAGCCATAAAGTTCACGCACACGTTCGGTCTCGGCGGCATGGCCCTTGTACTTGTTTTGTTGCTCTTGTTCACGGGCATCCTGATGATGTTCGCATACGAACCGACGCCTGAACGCGCGTGGCAGTCGATCGCTTCCTTCCAGGAAGACGTCCTGTTTGGGCGCCTGATTCGCGGTGTCCATTACTGGAGTGCAAACCTGCTCATTCCCGTGGTGGTTTTGCATTTGCTGCGCGTTTACCTTACCGGCGGGTTTCATTCAAGGCGCCGGTCAAACTGGCTGATCGGTTTGAGCGTTCTGGGATTCATTCTGCTGTCGGGATTCACGGGCTACCTGTTGCCCTGGGACCAGACGGCCTATTGGGCGATTACGATCTGTACCGAGATGCTGGGCCTGGTGCCAGGTATCGGGCAAGGGCTGCAGAGTGCTGTTGTCGGCGGCAGCCAAATCGGCTCGGCGACGATTATCAATTTCTATGCACTGCATGTGGCTGTGACACCCATGGCGCTTATCGCGCTATTGTCCTGGCACTTCTGGAAAATTCGAATGGCGGGAGGAGTCGTGCTGCCGAGCGCGTCAGTCGACAACCCACGTGCCGCGTTTCGAACCGTGCCGTTCAAGCCCGACCTCCTGCTGCGGGAAACTGTCGTCAGCCTGGTGCTCATCGCGTTGGTGCTTGTTACTGCGATCATATTTTCTGCGCCCCTCGGCGAGCCGGCTAACCCGGGAATCAGTCCGAATCCCGCCAAGGCGCCCTGGTACTTCCTGGGCTTTCAGGAACTATTGATTCACTTTGACGCGATGTTCGCACTAATAGTCATTCCATTGCTCGTCGTGGCCGCACTTATTGTTATTCCCTATTTGTCGTACGCAGCAGATATTTCGGGTGATTGGTTTCTGACATCGAAGGGGCGGCGCATGGCAGTCGTCGCAGCGGTTACCGCGATGGTGCTTGTGCCATTATGGGTGCTTCTCGATGAGCACCTTATCGGGCCAGGTGGCTGGCTGCCCGGGATGCCATCGCTGATCAGCAACGGACTGGTTCCCTTCGTATTTCTCCTTGCGGGCATAATCGGCTTTTATGTCCTCATCAAGAAGAGTTTTTCTGCGACCAATAACGAGGCGGTGCAGTCCTTGTTTGTGTTGGTATTTGTCGCTTTCTCGCTGCTCACGGCAACCGGTATCTGGTTCCGTGGGCCAGGTATGAGCTTGGTGTGGCCATGGCAGATGTAGATCCGGGTCGTCGCAAATTTATTCGTCGCCTGATGCGCGTGCTTGGTGTCGTGGCCATTCTTGAGGCCGGCTGGATTTCGTTGTCGGTGTTGGTGCCAGGGCGGCGCAAGGAACGACTTGCCAATGAACCGGATGTGGAGGTGGCAGGTCCAGTTGAACGCTTCGAGCCGGGCAGCGTCAC
>JAACFG010000072.1 GCA_009937605.1 Gammaproteobacteria bacterium
CCGCCGGTCCGCGTCGGCTTTCCCGCGACGGTCAGCCGTGAACTCCGCCAGGCCCGGAAGGGAGCAACGGTAGCGGTGATACCGGGTGCCGGGATGCGGCTGGCGCGGGCCACTTACGTTACACTTGTCGGCCCCACAGGCAGCTGATCACCTATGAGTTATCTCGTCCTGGCCCGCAAATGGCGGCCCAAAGACTTCGCGGACACGGTTGGCCAGGAGCATGTACTCCAGGCCCTGATCAATGCGCTGGAAACCGGGCGTTTGCACCATGCCTACCTGTTCACTGGCACCCGGGGCGTTGGCAAGACCACGATCGCCCGTATCCTGGCCAAGGCGCTGAATTGCGAGAAGGGCGTGACGTCGGAGCCCTGCGGTGAGTGCAGCGCCTGCGTCGAAATCGATGAGGGCCGTTTCGTCGACCTGATCGAGGTCGACGCCGCATCGAAAACGAAGGTCGACGACACTCGCGATCTGCTCGACAACGTGCAATACGCACCGGCACGCGGGCGCTACAAGGTTTACCTGATCGACGAAGTTCACATGCTCTCCAAGAGCTCGTTCAATGCGTTGCTGAAAACGCTCGAAGAGCCACCACCGCATGTCAAATTCCTGCTCGCGACGACCGACCCGCAGAAGCTGCCGGTCACGGTGCTGTCGCGTTGCCTGCAGTTCAACCTCAAGCGCATGACACCTCGCCTGATTTCGGATCGACTCACTCACATTTGCGAGGCCGAGTCGATTGAGGCCGAGACGACGGCGCTTGCGACAATTGCCCGGGCGGCTGATGGCAGCATGCGGGATGCCTTGAGTCTGCTCGACCAGGCGATTGCCTATTGTGGCGGAGCGATCGAGGAGGCCCAGGTTGCTAAAATGCTGGGGACCATCGACCGCGATCACGTGGTTCGCCTGCTGCGCCTGCTTGGCGACAATGATGCCAAGGGTATTGTTGACGCAATTCGGGAGATCGATGAGCAGTTTCCAAATTACTCGCGCCTGCTCGAGGACCTTGCCCGCGACCTGCAGCGTATCGCGGTGTTCCAGGTTGTCGGCACCTGCGACAGCGAAGATGACCTGAATGAACAGGAATATGCCGAACTGTCAGCGGCCCTGCCGGCCGCCGACGTCCAGCTTTTCTACCAGGTTGCCATTATGGGTCGCCGCGACCTGCATCTGGCACCGGACCCGCGCAGTGGTGCTGAAATGGCCTTGCTGAGAATGCTGGCGTTTCGTCCGGCTGCGGCCGCCGAAGTACCCGGTAACGTAGGAGGGGGCGGTGAACACGCACCGACGCCAAGAACCGTAGCGGCTGCCGAACAAGCGCCTGCGGCGAAAGTACTGGCGCCCCCCGAATCGCCTGAGCCGGCGGTGGCGGCCCAAAGCTGGGCTGATCCCGACTGGAGCCTGCTCGTCGGCGAGCTGGGCGTGCAGGGCGCTGTACGCTTGTTGGCGAGCAATTGCGCGTATCGGGAGCGTCAGGGCAACACGATTCGCCTTGGCCTTGATCCGCGATCTGAATCGCTTCTCACAAAGCAACGCAAGGACTCACTCGCCAGTCACCTGTCGACGCATTTTGGTGAAGCGCTGGCGGTAGAAATTACGCTGAGTGCTGACGGCGGCGAGACGCCAGTTCAGGAAGAATCTCGAATGGCGGACGAGCGCCTCGAGGCGGCCAGGCAATCGCTGGAAGCAGACCCGAACGTGCAAAAACTGAAGAACATGTTCGGTGCAGAACTCAAGACGGATTCAATCGAACTGATTAATCCGCCGCAGTCAGACTAGGAAGGACGGAGAACATTGATGAAAGGTGGTATTGGCCAGCTGATGAAGCAGGCACAGGAAATGCAGGCCAATATGAAAAAGGCCCAGGAAGAAATGGCATCTATCACGGTAACGGGGGAGTCAGGTGCGGGCATGGTCCGCGTTGTGATGACCTGCCAGCACCAGGTCCAGTCTGTTGAGATCGACGACTCTATGATCGGCGATGACAAGGAAATGCTCGAGGATCTGACGGTCGCGGCGTTCAATGACGCCGTCCGCAAAGTCGAGAAAACCGTGCAGGAGAAGTTCTCCGGTATGGCCTCCGGCATGAGTCTGCCGCCCGGTATGAAATTGCCGTTCTAGGTTAGGATGTCGTACTCCCCGTTACTTGTTCGGCTTATCGACGGCTTGCGCTGCATGCCGGGTGTGGGCCAAAAGTCGGCTCAACGAATCGCTTTTCACCTGTTGGAGCGCGATCGTGAAGGCGCGAATGCGCTTTCTGCGGCGCTAGCCGATGCGGTGGGTGGAATAGGGCACTGCAGTCGTTGCCGCATGTTTACTGAGCATGAACTGTGTTCAATCTGTTCCGCGACTGGCCGTGATGCGACGCAATTGTGCGTGGTGGAGTCGCCTGCGGATGTCATGGCGCTCGAAGACGCAACCGGTTTTCGCGGCCTGTACTTCGTCCTCATGGGACACCTGTCCCCGCTCGATGGCATTGGCCCGGAAGAACTCGGTCTGAGCCAACTCGACGACTGGTTGGCCGGCGGGGAAGTCACCGAGCTGATCATTGCGACGAATCCGACTGTAGAAGGCGACGCGACTGCACATTACCTCGCTGACCTGGCAACGCAGCGTGGTGTCAAAGCCAGCAGAATTGCACATGGCGTACCATTGGGCGGAGAACTCGAATACGTCGATGGCGGAACGCTGTCGCACGCATTCTATGGTCGCCGTACCGTCGATTGAGGGAGTAGAAATGTCGAGCGATTGCCTGTTTTGCAAAATCCTGGCCGGCGAAATTCCGGCTGACCTGGTTTATGAATCGGATACAGCGGTCGCGTTTCGCGATATCAATCCGCAAGCGCCTACGCACGTGCTCGTCATTCCCCGAAAGCACATTGCCACGATCAATGACATCGAGCCGGACGATCAGCAGATCGTCGGCAGCCTGTATACCGCGGCCAGGGAAATTGCCGCGGCGGCCGGTATTGCTGAAGATGGCTATCGTGCCGTCATGAACTGCAATGAAGGAGCGGGTCAGTCCGTCTTTCACATTCACTTGCACGTTTTGGGTGGCCGAGCACTGGGTTGGCCACCGGGCTAGGCTGTCGTCGCCCTAGTATTTTCCATCGGATAGCTGTTCTGTCAGATTGACGATTCGCTTGTAGCTTTCGTAACGGCGAGGACTGATTGCACCGGTTTCGCAACGATCCTTGACTGCACACCCTGGTTCACGAAGATGCCGGCAATTGGCGAAGCGGCATTCCTGGGCAGCCTCGAGTATTTCTCTGAACCCCTGGGATGCAATCGTCGATGACTCCAGTGCCGGGGCATAATCCCGGACGCCCGGTGAGTCAATAATCCACCCACCGCCGGGCAGGGCGATCATTACTGAATTGACGGTTGTGTGCCGACCCTCCCGCGACTTGTCGGAGATCTCGGACGTCTTCTGAACGTCGTCCCCGAGCAGGCTGTTGATGATGCTCGATTTGCCGACGCCGGATTGCCCGACGATGATGGCGCAATGCGATTCAAGCACACCGCGAACATTGTCGAGACCCTCTCCAGTCAGCGCGCTGCATGACACGACGTCGTAGCCAATGTCGAAATAGGTGTCCAGTTCATACCGGGCGGACTCCATGCCAAGGTCGCTCTTGTTGTAAACGATGCATGCGTCGATGCCCATCAGTTCCGCCGCGCACAGGTAGCGGTCGACAATGAACCAGTCGGCCTTGGGCTCCGCAGCCGCGACGACAACGAGATAATCGAGGTTGGCCGCAAGCACTTCGACCTGGCCACGCATATTCGGGCGAGTCAGTTCATTGCGTCGCTCGGCGATATTCGTAATAAGCCAATCGTCTTCGTTTCCGATGGGCTCCGCGTCGACGACATCACCACACACCGGCTTGATACGTTTTCCCTTGATACGTGCATTAACTTCGCGACCGTCGTCAAGACGGAGGCGCATGCGTCGGCTGAACGTGGCCGTGACTGTGGCGCTGACCGTGGCGAGATTCATGGCGGAAGTATAGACTGCGTGAACCATGACCACACCAGCAAACGACCGCAGTACAAACCTGATCTGGATCGACCTCGAAATGACGGGGCTGTGTACACAGAACGATACGATCATTGAGATTGCTACGGTCGTGACTGACAAACATCTCAACGAACTCGCGGAAGGGCCGGTTCTTGCGATTCGGCAGTCTCAGGAAACGATGGATGGCATGGACGACTGGAACACACGTCAGCACGGCGATTCGGGGCTGATTGCTCGCGTACTCGAGAGCGAGATTGACGCTCAGGAAGCCGAGGCCGCGACGATCGCATTCCTGGGCGAATGGGTAGATGAGGGTGTGTCGCCCATGTGCGGGAACAGTATCTGTCAGGACCGCCGATTTCTTGCGCGTGAAATGCCGCGACTCGAAGCCTGGTTTCATTATCGAAACCTTGACGTCAGTACTCTGAAGATCCTGACCCAGCAGTGGGCTCCCGGGATTGCCAAGGGGTTCGTCAAGGAATCAGCGCATCTCGCATTATCCGATATTCGCGATTCCATCGCAGAGCTCGAGTGGTACCGCGAAAATCTGTTCGATTCCAGTGTGCTGGTACAGTCTGGAAGCAATGACTGACAGGCCCTATGCCGAGGCCACGGCACGGAACGCAGCTCCGATTCTTGAGATCCTGAAACGCGAGTTCCGCGATAGTCAGCGCGTACTCGAAATCGGCTCGGGCACGGGCCAGCACGCCGTGGCGTTTGCTGCGATTCTCGACCACTTGCATTGGCAAACCAGCGATCTCGACGAGAATCACGCAGGCATCAACGCGTGGGTCGGTGCCAGCCAACTTGAAAACGTGAGCGCGCCTCTGTCGATAGACGTGCGAACTGCGGACGTGGCCGTAGACAGCTATGACGCGGTGTATTCGTCCAATACGGCTCATATCATGGGAATCGATGCGGTGGAGACGATGTTCTCCCTGGTTGGTAATGCATTACGCGTGGATGGGGTCTTCTGCCTGTATGGACCGTTCCGGTGCAATGGGCAATTCAATGCCCAGAGCAACGCCGACTTCGACACTAATCTGCGGGGCCGAGATCCGGCCATGGGAATTCGTGACCTGGAGGCGCTTGACGAATTTGCCGCGGTAAATAGTCTGCGAAGACGAAGGCTGTACGCAGTGCCTTCCAACAATTACGTAGCCGTCTGGCGAAAGACAGGGGACCCGATCACATGACGATCCACAGAGGTGGGTGCCACTGTGGCCGAGTGCGATTCGAGGTCGAAGCGCCGTCGGTTATCGAGGTCACGAACTGCAATTGCAGCATCTGCAACAAGTCAGGCTTCCTGCACCTGATTGTGGCCAGCTCCGATTTCCACCTGCTAAAGGGCGAAGACTCGCTTCGGACATACACGTTCAACACGGGTTTGGCCAAGCATCGGTTTTGCGGTCATTGCGGCGTCAAGTCATTCTACATCCCGCGATCTCACCCGGATGGTGTCAGCATTAACGCCCGTTGTCTTGACGCCGGCACCGTAGAGGCAGTCAATATCACGGATTTTGATGGCGCCAACTGGGAACAGAACGTCTCAAAACTGTCGCAGATAAGCGACTGATTTAACTAATGTTTGGCTGGAAGGATCGTAGCCGTTGACTTATAGTTGCCGCATTATGAAAAGACTAATTGGTATCGCAGTTACGGCTGGCTGGTTGCTGGCTTCGACTGCCTATGCGGAACCGGCGTGGGTCAGTGATCAGTTCGAGATCACGTTGCGTTCTGGTCCAAGCACAAACAACGCTATTCAACTGATGGTCGATAGCGGGACGCGCCTCGAAGTACTCGAGCGTGACGATGAGTCCGGATACACGCGCGTGATGACACAGGGTGGTACGGAAGGCTGGGTCCTGACGCGTTACCTGATGAACGAGGCGAGTGCGCGCGAGCAACTGCAGGCGCTGACGAGTCAGCTGACCAACGCCAATACTCGCGGCAGTTCGCTCGATTCCCAGCTGGACGCGATCAAAGGGGAGTATGACGCTGCCAGTAGCCAGATTACTGCGCTCGAACGAGATAAGGCCGCGCTCGAAGAAGAGCTTGCGGAGATCAAGCGCACGGCGGCAAATGTCCTGGCCATTCGTGATCAGAACACGACGTTGATGGACGAACTGGCGGCGGCACAAATTCGTGCCGACACGCTGGAGCAGGAAAACCGGGTGCTCACAAGTCAGACGACTCGCTACTGGTTCGTTACGGGCGCCATCGTTCTTGTCGTCGGACTAATCCTGGGTCTGTGGCTGCCGCGTATCAACTGGCGCCGTCGGCGCCGCTGGGACCGTTTCTAGTCAGACAGTTTCACCGGCGAGGAACATCCAGGTCTCTACAACGGTATCCGGATTAAGGGACATGCTCTCGATTCCCTGGTCCAGTAACCACCGCGCGAGGTCGGGGTGATCTGACGGTCCTTGTCCACAGATTCCGACGTACTTATTGTGTTTCTTGCAAGCGGAAATGGTCATGGCGAGCAGCGCCTTCACGGCATCGTCGCGTTCGTCGAAGTTGTCTGCGACCAGTGCTGAATCACGGTCCAGCCCCAGGGCCAGTTGCGTCATATCGTTCGAGCCGATTGACATGCCGTCGAAATGTTCCAGGTACTGATCGGCGAGCAGGGCATTGGTTGGAAGCTCCGACATCATGATGACTTGCAGGTCGTCTTTGCCTCGTTCAAGGCCGTTCGCGGCCATCAGGTCAATGACGTCTTTCGCCTGCTTCACGGTGCGGACGAACGGAATCATAATCTGTACATTGGTCAGCCCCATGTCTTCCCGTACCCGCCGCAGAGCACGACATTCGAGTTCGAAGCACGGCTGGAAACTCTCCGAGACATAGCGCGCGGCCCCGCGAAAACCGATCATCGGGTTTTCTTCATCGGGCTCGTAGCGCTTTCCACCGATCAGGTTCGCGTATTCGTTCGACTTGAAGTCGGACATGCGAACGATGACGGGTTCAGGAGCGAACGCCGCAGCGATGGTCGCTACACCCTCCGCGAGCTTCTCCACAAAGAACTCGACCGGATCCGGGTAGCCAGCCATCTGGTCGTCGACCGCGGCACGCGTGTCGGCGTCGAGCTTCTCGTACTCGAGCAGCGCCTGGGGGTGGACGCCGATCATGCGATTAATGATGAACTCGAGACGGGCGAGGCCGACGCCGTGATTCGGAATGTTTGCAAAATCGAATGCCCGATCGGGATTGCCGACATTCATCATGATTTTGACCGGAATATCGGGCAGCGAATCGAGTTCGATGTTGGTTTCCTCGAAGTCGAGACTGCCTTCGTAGACGATGCCCTCATCGCCTTCGGCGCAGCTGACTGTCACGTCCACGCCGTCCTTGATCTTCTCAGTCGCATCCCCGCAACCGACGACGGCTGGAATGCCAAGTTCTCGAGCGATGATCGCCGCGTGGCAGGTACGTCCACCGCGATTGGTTACGATGGCAGACGCGCGTTTCATGACCGGTTCCCAGTCCGGGTCGGTCATATCGGAGACCAGCACGTCACCGGCGTGTACGCGATTCATCTCAGCGACAGAGCGAATTACCTTTGCCTTCCCGACACCGATTTTGTGACCGATACTGCGGCCCGAAATGATAACGTCGCTCTTGCCCTTGAGTGTGAAGCGTTGAATGGAACGACCGGAGCGACTCTGGACGGTCTCAGGTCTCGCCTGCAGGATGTAGAGCTTGCCGTCATTGCCATCTTTGCCCCATTCGATATCCATGGGGCGTTCGTAGTGGTTTTCGATCGTGATGGCCATCTTCGCGAGTTCGACAATGTCGTCGTCAGTGATTGAGAACGACAGACTGTCCTTCTCTTCCACATCAACTGTCTCCACCGTCTTGCCGGGCTTCGGGTCGTCGCTGTAGACCATCTTGATGGCCTTGCTGCCCAGGTTCTTGCGCAGAATCGGGTGCTTGCCTTCGGCTATAGCCGGCTTGTACACGTAGAATTCATCCGGGTTCACGGCGCCCTGGACGACCGTTTCGCCCAATCCCCAGGACGAAGTGATGAATACTGCGTCACGAAAGCCTGTTTCGGTATCCAGCGTAAATATGACACCGGAAGCGCCAACATCGCTGCGCACCATCGTCTGGATGCCGGCAGACAGCGCGACCTCGCTGTGATCGAAACCCTGGTGAACCCGGTAGGATATAGCGCGGTCATTGAAGAGCGATGCAAACACCTGGTGCATCGCGTCGATCATATTGTCGAAGCCCCGCACGTTGAGGAAGGTCTCCTGCTGGCCCGCGAACGACGCGTCGGGAAGATCTTCGGCCGTTGCCGAAGACCGAACCGCGACGGAAATATCCCTGCCGCCGCTCATCTCGTCCCATGCATCGCGGACGGCGCGCATGAGTTCGTCGGGTAGTGGTGTCTCGAGAATCCACTGCCGGATAGAATTACCGGCCGAAGTCAGTGCGTCGATGTTGTCGACGTCGAGATCTGCAAGGAGATCGTTGATCTTCTTGTCCAGTCCGTTGGCGCCCAGGAAATCTCGATACGCCGCGGCTGTCGTAGCAAACCCGCCCGGGACGGTTACGCCCAGGTTCGCCAGATTGCTGATCATTTCACCGAGTGATGCGTTCTTGCCGCCGACGGTCTCGACGTCGGTCATGCCAAGCTCTGCGAGCTTGATTACATATCGCTGCAACTCTGACTCCCTTGTTTTCTTCAACAGGACGTGGACAATCCTTTCGATGGCTGAGCGCGCTGTATTCTTTATTTCTGACCAGACCGGCGTTACAGCCGAGACGCTGGGTCACAGCCTCATCACGCAGTATGCCGGGCAAGAATTTCGGCAAATGACTTTGCCATTTATAGATACCGAAGACAAGGCGCGCGAGGCTGTCGAGACGATTGACGCCGAGTGTGATCATGGCGGGCCCCGTCCGATTGTCTTTTCGACGCTTGTGCAACCCAACTTGCGAGCGATTGTGCGCGAATCGCGCGGGCTGCACCTTGACATATTCGACGAATTCCTCGAGCCACTGACATCGGAGTTGGGCGAGGAACCTACGTACGTCTCCGGCCGTGCCCATGGCATGAGTGACATCGACGCCTATATGAAACGCATCGAAGCCACCAACTTTGCGCTGGCAAACGATGACGGAGGGATCAGCCGAAATTATGACGAGGCTGACGTAATTCTTGTTGGTGTCTCCCGTTCAGGAAAGACGCCGACCTGTCTCTACCTGGCGCTGCAGTATGGTGTGTACGCGGCGAACTATCCGCTAACCGACGAAGAACTCGAGAATGGCAACCTGCCGGATTTCCTGACGAAACAAAAACAGAAGTTGTATGGCCTGACGATCGCGCCGGAGCGCTTGCGCGAAATCCGCAAGGAACGTCGTCCTATGGGGCGGTACTCGTCGGCGCAGCAGGTTCGTTACGAATTGCGTGAGGCGGAAAAAATCTTTCGCCGCTATGGCGTTCCGTACGTCAATACAACGAGTTTCTCGATTGAAGAAATATCGAGCAGGATTCTAGATAGTACCGGTGTGGAGCGCAGAGTTCGACCCTGATATTGAGGCTTTGGCCCTGCTATATTGGGTGCATGTTGCTCGACTCACAACTTGTTCCAGAGACCGTTGCCAAGCCTGGTAGCTTCGTAGGTCTCATGTCCTTGTATGAGAGCAATTACCTGCGCCTGATGCGACTGATACCCGATCTGGAGCGGATCGACGGCTGCTTTCACTCCCGGGTTGCCGGTGACTGCGATCTGCACGTTGAGATACTGGAGCGGTGCCGCTACACCGTGACCCTGTCATTGACCTACCACCTTGAGACAGACGACGGGCTGTTAATCGATCCGGACATAACCGCACGCGTCTATCTCGACGGCAAACAAGCCGAAGTTATGGCGATAGGCGATTGCCAGCGCCATACAACTCTACAGCGGTTGGTGCAGGAGCATCACAAGGAGCTTGATCGCCGCTGGCGCCGCAATGTCATCCTGAATAAGTGGCTGGACTACCTTTCCGAACAGGGACACCTCGTCCTCGAACGCTAAAACTGTCGATTCTGTCAGCGTTTCGCGCTTGCAGTACTGCGATCATTATGTTCATTACCGGCGCAGGCATGTGCCCGTAGAGTCTGGATCAAGCAAAGAGTATCGCTGTGGCAAGTCTTACCGGAATCTTCAAAACTGAGCCCGAACCAACGGAGGACGCGGATAAGCTCGTGGACCTGTTCCGGAACCGGTCCGAGCTTAAGAAGGAGTTTGCGGCGCTCCGCGACGAGAAATACCAATTGCAGGATCGCATCAAGGAGCGGCAGGGGGCCATTGAGCGGGTACAGCAGAAGCTCGGCCATCTCGAGGCCCTGTTGCTTGACCCTGAATGGGTGCACAACGTTGTGGTGTTCTATCAGCTGAGGCGACTTGCAATCCACTGTGAAAACAAGGTCGCGCGTTTTGCCGAACAGCTGAAGCAGCAGCGCGAGGACAAAATCCACGGCAAAGTCCTGGCTACCTGGAAGGCGCAAATTGATAAGGAAGCCGAAAAGGTCGAGCGCAGGATTGGCGAGCATCGGATGCGTCTACAGCTACTGGAAGACCAGCTACAGGCCGAACGCCACAAGCTGACGACCATGGGCGGGATCTCCAAGATGCTCCACGGTCGTTCGCAGGAAACGGCCGTGGACGAAATAGAAGCGTCCATTGCCGAAGCGCAGGGCCAGGAGCAGGCGTTGCTGCTCGAACTCGATGGAATACGAAACACGAGCCCGCCCGATCACGAGGGACTCGATACCGCGGCCAAGCGTTCCATCAATTTCATGGTCTTGTCGTTCGCCCAACAACTCTACCTTGACTACAAGGAAGACGACCTGGTCGGACTGGCGAAAGAAGCCGCCGAAAAGAGTGTCGGCGCGGTCAATTATGGCGGCAAAACCGACTGTGATGAACTGCTGGAAATACTGGCGAGGCGCCGCGAGGCGGTGGACCAGGTTGATGACTTCGCGGGAATTCTGCAAAAGCGGGCGAAACTGATTGCCAGGCACGCGGTGTTTCGTAATGACGACGATGTTGTGCCGGTGCCGGGGACCGTTGCCACCGTCTACGATATCGACAGGAATGGCGTCGTCAGACAGTCCGATGCCAACTTACTGGGTGAGAACTATTTCGCGGTGGCGAAAACGCTAAGCCGATAGATCGGGCTGGTTAGATATCTTTCCGATACATCTGGCGTTTGAAACGCGCCAGCTCATCGTCGGAAAAACCCGGAACCCGGGTGTTCATGATCACCGTGTCGTCCGCGTCAGATTGTTCAGTCTTGGCGGGCTCAGCCTCGTCTTCACTGTCAGCAAATACCTCGCGGATAGTTGCTACAGCTCGGGGCCTCAGGGCATGCTCAGCAGACAGGACATCCACCTTTTCTGCAGCTTCCTGATCTTCTACTTCATGGTTTATGAGCGTGATGCTCAGCTCGTTTTCGGAGACCTCAAGCGTAGCGTCGCGCTTGTCGCTACACAGTGTCTCATGCACGGGTGCGGCATGGGCAGCGGTTACAAAGCCAGTGGCCAGCGCGAGGCTCGCCGCGAGTGCAGCGAGGTTGCCTTGCTTCCGTCCTATTGGCCTTGCCGTCATAAAATGACCCTGAGTGCCTCCGCAAACCGCGCGGTGTTATAGTCGAGTATAACACCCCGTCGAAGAGCGTCAAGCGGTCGGATCAGGGCTGCACCTGCGCCGCTTGCGGTGGTTGTGACGCGATTTCCCGCAGGGTTGCCAGGTCCGTGACGATGCCCGTGGCCTGTTCCAGCGAGATGTCCGGAAACTCGTCTTCCTCCAGATCGTCAAGGCTGGCGATCGGCTCGAGCTCAAGCGCGGCACGCCGTTCATTCTCTCGATCCAGCCGCTTCTGCAGTTCTTCCTCGCGTTCGGCCGTGCGAACCGCCTTGTTCAGGGACAGGCTTTTTTGCGAGGTCATTTCTCTCGTGGCTTCAATGACGTCGAGTTGAAAGCGGATATTGGGGTCGTCCTCGGCGCGTTCAGCGTGCGTGGCTGTAAGAGACTCGATCGTCGACGTCAGGGGCTCACCCGAACGGAAACGGGTTGTTTGCACGGTATCCCAGGGCAGGGCGCTGTCCCGGACACTCTCACCCACGATCTCGGCGTTGATATGCGACGGCAGGATGATATCCGGGTCCACGCCACGATGCTGGGTGCTTTCCCCGGTAACCCGATAGTACTTGCCAATCGTCAGCGTAAGCTGGCCATAGCCTTTGTCACCATCCGGACGAATATACTGATCGAGCGAGTAGAGATTCTGGACCGTGCCCTTGCCGAATGTCTGCTGGCCCACGATAACGCCGCGATTATAGTCCTGGATTGCTGCTGCGAAGATTTCTGAGGCCGAGGCGCTGTAGCGATCGACGAGAACGACGAGTGGGCCGTTATACGCAACCCGCGCCACAGGATCGGGGTCATCGAGGCGGCTGATTCGGCCGCTCGAGTTCCTGAGCTGCACGACCGGGCCGTTATCGATAAACAGGCCGGACAGGGCAGTTGCCTCGGTCAGGTGCCCGCCGCCGTTGCCACGCAGGTCAAGCACCAGGCCGTCGATACCTTCTTCTTCCAGTTCGCCAATAAGGCGCTTCACGTCTTTCGTGGTGCTCGTGTAGTCCTTGTCGCCGTTGCTTAGTGCCCGGTAGTCCCGGTAGAAGCTGGGGACGTCAATGACGCCGATCGACCAGTCACGTCCATCGCGCTGAGTCTCGATGACTTCGCCCTTGGCCGCCTGTTCCTCGAGTTTCACCTGGCCACGGGTCAGGTCGATGAATTTCTTGGGGCTGCCCGGCAGAGAATTCGCCGGGATGATCTCAAGACGTACGACCGTGTCCGCGGGGCCGCGAATCAGGTCCACAACGTCGTCGAGGCGCCAGCCGATAACGTCAACCACTTCGCTGTCCACGCCCTGCGCAACGCCGGTAATGCGATCTTCCGGCTTCAGTGATCCGTCGGCTGCGGCAGGACCACCCGGGATAATGCCGGCAATCTTGACGAAATCATCTTCGGTCTGGAGTGATGCGCCGATGCCGAAGTACGACAGGCTCATCTGTATTCGATATTCCTCGGAGTTGCGCGGACCCATGTAACTGGAATGCGGATCCAGGGCATGCGCGAACGAGTTCATGAAGCGCTCGAACACATCGTCGTTATTCACCTGGTTCAGGCGACGAAGATAGCCCTTGTACCGCTTGGTCAGGACTTCCTGCGTCTTCTCCCAGGGCTCCTCCTCGAGCTCGAGGTTAAGGGCATCGTTCTTGACGCGCTTCCGCCATATTTCATCGAGTTCGGCCGAAGACTCAACCCACGGTTCTTCTGAGCGATCGAACTGGTAGGTCTCGTCGAGTGAGAAATCCGGTTCGTCTTCGAGCTGGGTCAGTGCAAATGTCAGCCGCTCACGGACGCGGGTCTGGTAGATCTGGAACATCTCGAATACCGGGTCCATCGGCTTGCTCTTGACGACGTCGTCAAGGTCGTAGCGCAAAGACTCGAAATACTCAATGTCGCCTGCCAGCAGGTACATACGATTGCGGTCGAGCGACTCGATGAAGACATCAAAAACCCTGGACGACAGCTCGTCATCGACCGCTACGTGGTTGTAGTGCGACTTCTGCACAAACTGCGTAATAATTTCACCGATGGTTTCATGACGCTCTTCAGGATAGAGAAAACTCTGTTGGTCAATTGCCGTGGTGTTGCTCAACGCCGGCCATGCAAGGAGGGCAATGCCCAGTCCTGCTAGTCCGTTAATGCGGCGAATTCCAGATTTCGTCAAGGTTATCTCCATCTATGCCAAAGTGGGTTCAGCATTCTCCGTAATTGGGCTAGGCTAGTGTTCCAGCGCCTTTGGATCAAGGGCACATTCGTCATAATCATTATTAATTCGCGGCAAATATACCGCATCGGAAACTAATTCATGCGTCCTTTATCCGCCGTCACGCTGATAATCCTGGGTTCCAGTTTTGCAATTACGTTCAGCCTGACTGCAGTCATTATCGTCGTCCTTGTACTCGGAGATGAGTATCCGCGCCTGCAGCGTGAGTTTGATCCATTGCTCCGAAGTTCACTGATCTTCTTCGGTATGACCCTGATCTCCGCCGCAAGTTTCTACACACTCGCAAAAAATCACGCATACCGGTATTGGCTACAGGCGGCCATGTGGCTAAGCCTGGTGGGTATCGGCTTCTATTTCTGGCCCTAGAATCACGTCACAGACGCCGCCCGGTAGAGCTATCCGCGCCTAGCGGAACAAGCGACTGCCCCGTTTGCGCCGCCGCCGCATGCGGGCCTGCAATTCCTTGCGGCGGGCGTCCAGCCACCCTTCACGGCTGGCATCGGCGCCCTCCGCTGTCTGGCGGTCACGGTAGGTGCAGAAATCCTGGTAGGCCTCGATTTCGTGTTTCAGTTCCCGCACAACGAGTTCGATCATGATCGCGTCGTCCAGGAACCCAAGGCCCGGAATGTGGTCGGGAATCAGGTCCTCCGGCTCGGCAAAATAGGCGAGGGCATTAAGCACGCGGGCCGCGTCATTGTGCGGCAGCCGCCACTCAAGGTCGGAGAGCATGCGAATCATGAGTCGGAGCTTCTCCAGGCGTTCCACGATGAAACCGGGGGCGCCAGACTCCGGTCCCTGTGCCAGAAGGTCTTCGGCGGCCGCGACGATGTCTTCGGGCGGCATACGGCTGGCCGTGCGTCGAGCCTC
>JAACFG010000073.1 GCA_009937605.1 Gammaproteobacteria bacterium
ACTTCGACCTGAAGTCATTCGCACACCGTGCAACCTACGACACCGATGCCGGGCGCATTGTCATAGAACTCGTCAGCGCGCGGGAGCAGGACGTGAGAATTGGAGGCGCCAGGATTCCTTTTGCAGAGGGTGAGGCAATTACGACCGAGTATTCACACAAGTACACGCTGGATGGCTTCGCCGCTATGGCAGCGACGGCGGGCTTCTCGGTTGAGAAAGTCTGGACTGACCCGCAACAATGGTTCGCGGTCCACTACTGCGTGCGTGAGTAAAGGGCGGCCGCCTGCACTACTCTGATGGCGGCACGAACTCCTTGGGTGCCGCAGAACCGCCTTCGAAGAAGAATTTCTCCATTTCGGTCTCGAGGAACTTGCGAGCGTCGGGCTCGATCGGCGTTAGCCGATATTCGTTGATAAGCATAGTCTGGTGAGACAGCCAGCGTTGCCAGGCTTCCTTCGAAACACTGTCGTAGATCCGCTGGCCCAGCTCGCCCGGGTACGGTGCATAGTCGAGGCCTTCTGCCCCTTCGCCCAACATGACGCATTTAATCGTGCGTGCCATCTATAAGTCGCTCTATCAGTTTGTTGACCGGCGCGGCTACGCCGCCCGGCGGTTTATCGCCAATTCGATGCCATGTGGCATCGTCAGAGTCGGCTACTTTACTCAAAGGCGCGACGACTCGCACGACTATTGGCCGGATATCGAGATCGTAGTGGCTGAAGCTGTGACGTAGAAGCTGCCAGGTCTCGACGTCTTCGGGGCCGCTCGCCAATGTCTCCTGGCACCAGTCGTGAACATCTGCACTCCCAATCTCCGGCAGGCTCCAGAGACCGCCCCAGATGCCTGCCTCCGGCCTGCGCTCAAGATACACACGCCCATTGTGCTTCGCGATAACCATCGTGGTCGCGCGCAGCGGCTTTGATTTCTTTGGCTTGCGCCCGGGGTATTCGGTAACTGACCCCGAATTGTGGGCCTTGCAGTCCGCGGCGACCGGGCAGCGCTCGCACGCGGGCGTGCTGCGGGTACACAAGGTCGCACCAAGGTCCATGATTGCCTGTGTATACGCTGCGGTGTTCTCGGCAGGGGTGTACTGCTCCGCAATGTCCCACAGTTGTTTCGCGACGGCCGTCCTGCCGGGCCAGCCCTCAATCGCCTGGTGGCGAGCAAGGACCCTTTTCACATTGCCGTCGAGGATCGTGTGGTGCTGGTCAAACGCGAGGCTCAGGATCGCGCCGGCGGTGGACCTGCCAACCCCGGGCAAATCGATGACCTCGTCCAGCGTGCGAGGAAACTCACCCGCATAAGTGTCGCGAATAACTTGTGCCGCACGATGCAGATTGCGTGCTCTTGCGTAGTAACCCAGCCCTGACCAGTGCTGCAGCACATCGTCTTGCGCAGCATCCGCCAGCGTCACGACATCAGGGAACCGGGCCGTAAAGCGCTCGAAGTACGGGATAACCGTCTGCACCTGCGTCTGCTGCAACATGACTTCGGACACCCAGATACGGTAGGCCTCCTTTGGCTGCTGCCAGGGAAGATCTTTGCGGCCGTGTTCATCGAACCAATCGAGCAAGCGCTCGGCAAAATCACTCACCGATAGCCACCCGGGACGCCGCGTACTCCTGAGCAATTTCCTCAATGCGACCGATCGCATCGCCGCCATCCGAGCTGAGCTTGCGCTTGATCATGTAGGGCCCGATCCCCGGTGGCACCCAGAAATCCGGTTCAAAATTCAGCATGTAGCGAACACGGGTTCCGCCATCCTGCTCGACAAACTCCCAGGACTCTTCACAAAAACGAAAATCGCTCTTTTCCGGATCGGCGTATGCCTGCAGGAGATAGTCATCCTGCGTTTCGACATACCCTTCTCGCACCAGCGACTTGCAGAAAAACAGGACACATCCCTTATTGCGGATGTAAAACCCGGGCCGACCCTGTTCGTCAGGATCGAGATCCCGTGCCTCGACAATGGCCGTTGAGAACTGTGTCGAAAGGTCCCAGTCGCTGAAAACTTCGTACGTCGCATCGACTCCCGCGTCGACCCAGATGACCGACTCCATGGAATAGCGCCCGTCCTTGTAGTCGACTTCCAGACTAACAAGGTCAGCAGCGCCCGCGCTGTTTACAGCGAGCACCCACATGACCAACAGAATGAAACCGCGGCGCATCAACGAAACAGGTCTTTCAGCTTATCCTGCAGCATGTCTTTGACCTCTTCCTCGACGCGCTGGCGCAGGAGTTCTTCGACGTCCGGTCTGACCTTGGGTGCGGTCAGCGGACCCGAGATCTTCAACGGTATGACGGCCTTGGTGAGGTCTTCTATTTCCTCGGCAGCTACCCCTTCCATCGCCTCGGGTTTGGCAAAAACGCGGGCGCGAAGATCATAGTCCACGGTTCCGGCCGGAAGGTCGACGTCACCCTTTCCCGTCAACTGCATGAACGGCAGGTCGGCAACGAGATCATCGTTACGCATGATGCCATCCGTGACGACGCCGGTAGCCGTTACCGAGGTGAACTTCGTGCGGGCGGGTAACGTGGGCTCAGGCGGCGTTTCTTTTTTGAGCAGCGCACGCGCACGCCGCAACTCGTACCAGACGTCCGTGCCTTCATAGATGCCGTCCTTGAGTTCGAAAGACAGGTTACCGTCGAGCGTCTGCTGGACTTCAACCATGTCCTTGCCGCGTCCGGTCAACTTGAAGTTACCGCTCATCGTGCCTGTGATGTTCTCCTGCTCGAACATGGCAAGCGCCAGCCTCGCGAGGTCGACGTCCTGCACGCTTTCATTCATGGATAACACCGGCAAGGATTCCGACACGTCGATACTGATGTCGCCGCTATAGCTTCCGCCGAACAGGCCGGCGCTCATCGGGTGAAGTCGCATGCGGCCGTTCGCAGTTTGGAGGTTGAGATCGACTTCCTCCAGTTCCAGGCCACCGAGCAAAACGCTCCCAATCTTGAGGCTGCCGCGTGCGTTGAGCGGCTTGATCAGGTCAACCGGAATCTCCGCCGGCGCCGACTCGCCCGCCTCACCAACACTCGCCTCTGCAGGCGGCGCCATGTAGCGATTGAGATCGATTGCGTCTGCGCTGAGTTCGAGCAGATGTCGCTCGGTCATGTCGAAGGGTACAGTCAGGCCGCCAGTCAACGTCGTGTCATCGAGCTTGATGGTGAGGTCGCTCAGGCGTGCATAGGTTTTCCCGATATTCGCCTGCGCCTCGATCGCAAGTCGACTGAGCACTGACGGATCCGCTGTTTCCGGCGGGGCCACATCAAAAAGGTGCATCAGGCTGCGCGGTGAGAAGGGCGATATATTGATTGCCGCGTTTATCTCGGCATCGCCCGCGTAAGAGAATGGCTGCACGTCCGCACTGACCTCGACGTCCAGGGCCCGCATTTCGATGGGCTGCAGTTGAACCACCTGGTTTTCCGTGTCCACCTCGATTCCGGCTGTGTTGATGGCCAGGCTGGTTGGAGAATTAGCCAGCCCGTCGGTAACGCCCTGTAATGAGAAACCGTCGAGCGTTAAGACGCCAGATTCGAGATCAAATGCGATCACGGTCTCGATTTCGATATCGCCGCTCATGCCTGTTGGCTGAACCTCAAAGCGCAAGCTGCCGCTTGCCGGAACCGGCTCACCGTCGGCAATGCGGCCAATCTTCATGGTCATGCCGCTGAGCGTGTAGACCTCTCCGGTATCCCGGTTCGCATAGACGATGGAGGCATCGTTGATGTCGACACCAGAGACTTCAAAGGCCCGGCCGCCATTCGCCTGGGCTTCGGTTGCAGCACCGTCGACACTCTCAATGCCACCGTCTGCTGACGCGAAGTCGTCCCAATTACTGCGGCCGCTGCTGTCCACCTCCAGGTTCAGCCGCAGCGCGTCAAGCACTGCCGCGCCAACTGCGACTTCCTGGCGCAACAGAAGCGGCAGTACACGGACGCTAAGCTCAGCCCGATCAAACTCTGCAAACGGTTCATCACCGAATCCTTCCGCATTGCCAAGCGTCGCATGACCGACTTCAACTGCAAGCCAGGGGAACAGCTGCAGACTGACCTCCCCATCAATGACCAGGTCACGCCCCGTCTCTTCCTTGACGGCTTGCGCAATTTCTTCGCGAAAGTCATTGGGATCGAAGAACAGGAAAAACGCGATCGCGGCAATGACAAACAGCAAGAGCAGAGCGCCGATTATGGCGACAACAGTATTAGCAATTCGGCTCATCAGGGCACCCGTATCCAGTGGACTTGTAGGGTATCAAATAGGGCAATAAAAAACGGGCCGCGATTGCGGCCCGTCTGGTCAAATAAAAGCTTGTCGGGCGTCGGATTAGCGGCAAATTGTGACGTCGCCGTTTAGCGTCGAAACATCGACGCGCGCATTGCCGTTAGTGTCCTCGTGGCTCCACTCCCAGCCCGGCGTGTACTTGCTCGTGCGTTCCGGCTTCCCGCCAAAACAGTTATCGATGTCACCGTTGAACGTATCTACCTCAAACCGGCCCGACACGTCACCGGCGAACTCGAGATCGACATCGCCATTTACAGTCTCAGCCTTCAGCTTGCCACCATCACGCAGCTCCGCCTGGAAAAGAATCTCTCCGTTGACCGTGTTCAGGCCGACGCGATCGAATGAACCTTCGTCAACGATGACGTCGCCGCTGACCGACTCGGCCGAGACGGTTCCGGCTACGCGGAACAAGGTCACGTCACCCGATACCGTATTCGCGCGTGTCTCTGCTTCCTGGCGCTCACCGTCTACTTCGATGTCGCCACTGACGGCACCGGCAGATATGTCTGACCGGCCACCTTCCGTTTCGATATCGCCGCTGACCGTATTGAGTTTTTGTTCGCCATGAACGTCTTCAACTTCAATATCCGCACTAACGGTGCCGACATCGATGGAGCTACCCTCCGGTACCTGGATATCGAGATCACTCTCGATACCCCGGCCACTGTTGCGCGGCACTTTTACCTTGATCGTGACTTTGTTGCCGCTGCGCTCGAAAATCAGTTCTTCGACATTGCGGCCAAGCTCACCGGTTACCTCAACCTCGTTGCGCGACCAGCCTTTTACCGTTATCGAACCTGAAATGTTCGACACGTATACGTCGCCATCGGAAGCTGCATCAAGCGTCTTGTTCACTTCCTCAGCCACAACTGGCATTGCAAGCAGGGTGCTCAATACAAATGCTGTCAGTCTTTTCATCGCCTTACTCTCTTCACGTTCCAGCCGACGAAGCGCCGCCTAGATATCATTTCTCATCATTACGTTGCGCGTCAGGCCACCGACCCGGCGCAACAGCGTCAATTCTTCACGATAGGCGCGCAGCAGCTTTTGCTGCAGGAGAACGTTGTCGGGCTCTCTCTCCAGCGCCGTGTTGATCTCAACAATCGCCTGGTGAATCAGGTCCAGATTGTCCTGGATATCGACGCGCGCTTCGGGTGACAGGTACGTCATCTCGACGTCGAGTTCGCCCCGTAAACTATTGCGTGCATCCTGGAATCCGGGTCCAAGGTTGTAGTTATTGCCGAAAGAGGCCTGCTCGAATACGAGCTCGGGTGCCACTGCCGTTACCGGGCCCTTGTTATCCGAGACCGCGAGGTAAGTCACAGCCGATGACGCGCCCACGAGCAACACGATGGCCGCGGCTTGCGCAAACATCGGCGTCCAGCGCGATCGCTGCGGTCTCTCGATCGCCTCCGCGATACCTGGCCACAAATCCCGTTCAGGACTGATCCCGGTCGCCAGTTGCCGCGCGGCCCGATCCAGTTTGTTGTCAAATTCTTCAGTCATGCGTCGAATTCCTGTTCTTCCAGTTGCTGCGCCAGCAGCCTCCTTGCCCGGTGCAGTTGTGCCTTGCTCGTACCAGCCGCGATACCCAGCATCCCGGCTGCCTCATCATGGGTGTAGCCATACACCGCATTCAGGACGAAAACGTGTCGTGCTCCCTCGGGCAGCCTGTCAATTGCTTCTGCCAGGTCCCTGAGTTCGCCGGTATCGCCGGTCTCCAGGGGCTCAGGGCGCGTATCCGCGACGGTCTGGATCCTGTCCTGCTCACGCTTCGACTTTCTGATCCTGCCCAGAACCGTATTGACCGCAATGCGATGGAGCCAGGTTGCAAATGCGCTGTCACCGCGAAACTTGTTCAATTTGTTCCAGGCCTGGATGAATGCCTCCTGCGCACAATCCTCGGCCTCGCTGACGTTTCCCGTCATACGTAGACAAAGCCCGTAAACCTTGTCTATGTGCATCCGATAAAGGGCCTCAAACGCTCGCGCATCCGATCGCTGTGCCTGGCGTACCCAGGCCGCTTCATCTGCGACTATGTCGGTTCCGGCGGTGACCATCCCCCGACTATAGTCGTTGCTTGCCGCGGTCAAAAGCGCTTCCAAAAGCCTTTTCTCCCTTTATCTTGACCTTTTGATGCCCGTGCCGGGCAGAGGGTTTGAATTGCTGCCGTCCAATCGGTAAAAAAATCGCTTAAGCGACTGTCTTTTCTTACTATTCTGTTATTATTCGACGAGCCTAACCAAGCGACGAATGGACCATATGGCACGTTTCAAAACTTGTCCGTCTGATGAACACCTTTATTCATTCACGGCCGAGTTGCCCCTGACGGTTGCGGCTTCCTAGATGTCGGGTCACTCCATTCTCTATCTTGGGCGCGGTGAATTCGCGTCCGATTACCTGTCAGAACTCGAGACGCTGCCCTGCTGCACAATGTTGACGCGCAGCAACCAGCTTGAGCTGCCTGAAGATGCCGCCTACATGGTCGACCTCGTCCTGCTCGAAGCAGGACCGATGATCGCCCAATCCGGCCAGTCGCTTACCGCACTGATTCATTCGCTGCAGCCCTACCCGGTTATCGCCTTAACCCAGAAGGAACACGAGCATCGTGGTATTGCGGCTATGCGTGCCGGCGCCCAGGGCTACATTTGTGTGGATGATATTTCGGTCGATAGTCAGGACGCGGTTTTCGATCACGCCGTGCAACGCAGTCGCATGCAACAGCGGCTATCCGACACGGATGTTTCGGTTCTGACGGTTCTCGGCAATATCAACGACGGCGTCATCATCGTCGACGAAGCCGGTCATGTGCTCGAAATCAATCCGGCGGCGAGAACGATGCTCGGGCTGGGGCCGCGCGTGCAACCGGACCCGACCTGGGAACAGACTTTCTGCTGCATCGACGAAGACGGCGCCAGTTACCGGAATTCGCACGACTTACCGCTCGTGCGCGCCCGCAGCGGCGAGAAGTTTACTAACCAGGTTGCGATCTATCGGACGCCCGAGCAGCCGGATGCAGTCCTGAGCATTAATGGCCAGGGCCTTTACGACGGCAACCGTGAATTGGTCGGCGGTGTCATCACGTTCCGCGACATTACGGAAATCACTCATCGTACATCCGAGCTCGAGAAGCGCGCGCAATATGACGAGCTAACCGGGCTCGCGAATCGCAGCCTGTTTTTGACACAACTTTCACGTGCGATTGGCCGCGCCCAGCGTAAAGGGTCGCCACTTGCCGCATTGGTCATCGATCTTGATCGATTCAAGTCTGTCAACGATACGCTGGGCCATGACACAGGCGACGCCCTGCTGCGTGACGTCGCGGATCGCCTGACCAGGAATCTGCGTATCGGCGACTTCACCGGGCGTTGGGGCGGCGACGAGTTTGTCGTTTGCCTTGAGGACTTCGGTGAAGCCGGCAATGCGGCGGCGGCAGCACAGAAATTGCTGCTCGTTCTCTCGGAGAAATTCGAAGTCGGCAACAGTGAAATTTACGCGACGCCAAGTATTGGCATTTCGCTGTACCCGGAATCCGGGGACACGGCGGAACGCATGGTCAAAGCCGCGAGCATCGCCATGCACGAGGCGAAAAAGCGTGGCGGTGGTCGCTTTCAGTATTACTCGAATGCGCTCAATACGAAGCTCGCGCAGCGCGAGGAACTCGAGCTCGGCTTGCGGCATGCGCTCGTCCGTGACGAGTTTGTCTTGCACTATCAGCCGCGTATCGATCTTGCGTCGAACCGCCTGATTGGTCTTGAGGCGCTGTTACGCTGGCAGCACCCGCGCTTCGGCCTCCTGCCACCGGCTCGCTTTCTGCCGATCCTCGAGAGTAGCGGTCTGATTCACTCCGCTGGTGAGTGGGTAATTCAGACGGCGTGTCGTCAACTGGCGGGATGGCAGCAGCGTTTCGAGTTGCCAGACCTTTCGGTCGTAATCAACCTGTCGCCGCAGCAACTCGTGCATCGACGTCTCGTTGATGTCGTAAAGAAATCCTTGGGCGACAACATGCTCGACCCAGGGTGTATCGAACTCGAGATTGGTGACGGCAACATCGTCCGTAAGCGCAGCGCCGAACTCGAGACACTTCGGGCACTGCGCAAGGTCGGCGTGCGACTGTCGCTCGATCATTTTGGCACCAGCGATGTCTCGTTCGAATCGCTCGACAACGGCTTCATCGACAGCTTCGTGCTGGACCGCGATCTCGTGTCGGACATCGAAGAGAACGACAGCCATCAGCGCATCGTGCGTGCGGCTATCGCCATGGCCCAGGGACTCGACATAGAAGTAGCGGCTGAAGGAGTGGAAACACTGACGCAGTTAGAGTTCCTGCGAGACTGCAATTGTGACCTCGTGCAGGGCTTTTTGATCAGCCGACCGATGCAACCTGAAAAAGTCTCCGCCGTGCTGCGCAGTGAAATTGCCGGCACGTCACTGCTTGCCCGGGGTATGCCCTAATCGGCTGACGCGCCGCAGTTCCAGCACGCCGCGAACTGCCCTTCATTTCTCTCGCCGCACTTGCGGCACGACCACGGCATTGTCGGGCTTTCGTCTTCGACTGATTCGATTAGCTGCTTCGCGCGATCGTAGTCGAGATCGTTGACGACCCACAGCTGCGGCCAGGTCTCGAAGAACGGCATTTCGCCCATGATTGAACCAAGATGCTCATTTCTTATCTGGGTCGGTATCCCTTCGGACTCGAGCAGGTTCTTGAAATGGTTGATCGTGATCGTCGATTCGGCTGATGTGAGTTTCTTCATCTACCCAATCATCCCGCGAATCGGGCCCGTCGGCCAGCAGTCTGTTGCTCGACGTCTATACTGAAACTGCGACAACAACAAAAACCATAGGGGATAGACATGATAAGAAAAATGATCCTGGCAATATTGACGACGACCTTTCTGCTGCTTTCGGCTATCGCCAGCGCCGACACAGTTTCGCAGGTATGGCGCTGCAAGCTCAATGAGGGCAAGACCGCGGAGGACGCCCAGGCTATCAATGGTGAGTGGCTCAAGCGGGCCCGGGAGCTTGCCGGCACCGACGCCATTACGAGCACCTATGTGACGGCGGCCGTCGGTGATGTGGGCGGCTTTATGTGGGTGGATACCTTCCCCGACTTCGCCACATGGGCCAAACTCATGGATGCAGAGCCGGACGAGGAGCTTGATGCCGCGTTCGATGAACTCCAGACCTGTGAAGGAAGCCGCCTCTTGCAAGGCCAGCCTACCGAGGCTGCCAAATAATCAGGCGCGCAGCGATCCCAGGAAGCTCCTGGGGTCGCCGCCGCGCTCAAGCACTTCAACAAGCGCGGAGCCAACGATCGCTCCCGCTGCGTGCTTGCCCACGGCCGCTACATCTTTCGCCTCGCGAATGCCGAAGCCCGCGCAGACAGGAATCGATGACAGACCCGAGACCTTGTTGAGGTAGTCGGTCAGGTCTGCCGGCAATCCTGCACCACCTCCCGTAATGCCCGTGATAGTCACCGCGTAGACAAATCCCCGCGATGCTTCACACAGGGTCCGCAGGCGCTCGTCCGGTGTCGCCGGTGTGACCAGTTGGATCAGGCCAAGACCTTTGCCGTCGAGAGCGGCACGAATGTCGGCCGACTCTTCGAACGGTAAATCCGGAATGATGAACCCGCAGACGCCTGCAGCGAGCGCTCTTTCGGCCAGCGCTTCGTAGCCAAAAGCCAGCAGTGGATTCAGGTAGGACATCATCACGAGCGGGGCGTCGATTTCTCCTTGCGCAGAATCCAGCTGGTCGAAGATCCACTTGAGGCTGACGCCCTTCTGCAACGCTTCGAAACTCGAGCGCTGGATCGTCATGCCGTCGGCCATTGGGTCGGAGAACGGAATCCCGAGTTCAACGACATCACCCTCTTCGGCAACGGCCTTGAGCGTTGAGATGAAGTCCTGCGGTTCCGGGTAGCCCGCCGTGATAAATGGGACGAGTGCCGGCCGGCCCGCGTCGTTCGCGGCAGTCAGTGCCGCACCGATACGCTCATGCGCCTTCATAGCTGCGAGTCCTCGCCGGGTATTTGGTTAGTGTCGGCATGTCCTTGTCACCGCGGCCGGAATTGCCGATCAGGATGCGCTTACCCGGGTTCTCTTTCGCGTACTGTTTTGCCGCTGCGTAAGCATGGGATGTTTCGAGCGCCGTCAGGATGCCTTCCGTGGCACACAACTCTTCGAGTGCCTCCAGGGCTTCGTCGTCTTCTGCGGATATATAAGTCACGCGACCCGTCGCCTGCAGCAGGGCGTGCTCGGGACCCACACCTGAGTAGTCTAGCCCCGCAGAGATTGAGTGAGTCTCCTGCACCTGGCCGTCGTCGTCCTGCAGAATGATCGTGTAGGAACCCTGCAATACACCGGGCGTTCCGGTCGCGAGTGTTGCCGCGTTCTGCCCGAGGCCCGTGCCGGTTCCGCCGGCTTCGACGCCGATCAGTTCGATGTCATCGCCGAGCAGCGGATAGAAGAGTCCAATGGCGTTCGAGCCACCGCCCACGCAGGCAAATGCGACATCGGGCAATGCGCCGGCCTGGTCGAGCATCTGTTGCCGGGCTTCTTCTCCAATGACTTTTTGCAGTTCGCGAACCAGGTAAGGATACGGATGCGCTGAAACCGCCGAACCCACGATGTAATAGATGCCATGCGGGTCAGTTACCCAGCAGCGCAGTGCCTCATCGATGGCCGCGCGCAATGTCTTGTCACCGGTTTCGACAGGGACGCATTCGGCGCCCAGCCGATGCATACGATCGACATTGGGTGCCTGCCGCTCCATATCGACGGCCCCCATGAACACAGTGCAAGGCAAACCAACCCGGGCGCACGCCGCAGCTGAGGCGACACCATGCTGCCCTGCGCCTGTTTCGGCAATGATGCGTTTTGCGCCAAGCCGCTTGGCGAGTAGTGCCTGGCCGATCGCATTGTTGATCTTGTGCGCGCCGGTATGTGCGAGGTCTTCACGCTTTAGCCAGACTTCGGCACCCCAGATCTCGGACAATCGCGGGGCAAACGTCAGGGCGGTCGGGCGGCCGACCCACTCGCGCAACTCCTTGCGGTATTCGTCCTGGAAGGACGAATCGTGCAGATGTTCTTTGATGCCCGCTTCGAGCCGGTCAAATGCCGGGACCAGCGTTTCGGGTATGTAACGTCCTCCGAACGGGCCGAAACGGCCGCGCTCATCCGGCATCTCGCCTTTGACAGCTGCATCGAGTAAAGCTCGCGCTTCCTCGGCAGCAAACATTGTGCTCATAAGTTGTTCCCCGCAGCTTTCGCCGCTTTGATGAATTCCCTGATTTTCTCCGAGTCTTTCTGCCCGGGCGCAGATTCGACACCGCTCGATACATCCACGCCGTAGGGGCGTACAGTCGCGATCGCACCAGCCACGTTCTCGATGCCAAGCCCGCCCGCGAGAATCATATTGCCATTTCTGGCGACCTCTGCCGCCGCAGACCAGTCGACAGTCTCTCCCTGCCCGCTCTTCGCGCCCTCGTACACAAATAAGGGGCCAGTGACCCTATCTCCCTCCCGGCAGACGGGCCAGCGAGTAACATCAAGCGGAACGTCAAGATCTGCGAAGTCTTCCGCGTCCGTTTGCAGCACGTTGGGCTTGAGTTGGCGTAGCACTTCCTGCCATTCGTCGTTCGACGGGTGCAGCATCACAGCAACGCGTTTGACGTTGCCTGGCACGTCTCTTGAGATACGTGCCGCATGTGCCGGGTCGACGCGCCGCACCGACTCGGCGAACACGAAACCGATAGCATCGGCGCCCGCCTCAACGGCCGTGCGCACGTGCGCTTCGCTGGTCAAACCACAAATCTTCACGAACACGCTGCAGCCCCCGCATCGCGCATTGATGTAATCAATGCGGTTGGATCCTCGCTACGCATGAGTGCAGTACCGACGAGCGCCATCGAGTAGCCCCAGCCCGCAACACGCGCAGCGTCCCCGGCAACCCGCAGCCCACTTTCGGCGACACAGGTTGCCTCGGGCAGGTGCGCCGCAAGCTTCTGCAAGCGTTCACCGTCGACTTCGAGCGTACGCAAGTTCCGTGTATTCACGCCAATCAGCAACTGGCCATCACCACCGAGAATGCCGGCCGAACGCTCGAGGTCTTCCTCATCAAACGACTCGAGTAGCACGAACATTCCGTGCTCGAACGCACAATCAGTCATGGCGCGTAGTTTTGCGTCATCGAGCATTGTGGTGATGAGCAAAACGCCACTTGCCCCCGCTGCCCTTGCTTCCAGGACCTGGACCGGCTCCACTAGAAAGTCCTTGCGCATCACGGGCGTATTTGGCACCGACGCGACCACATCTTCCAGGTGCGCGAGCTCACCATCGAATCGGCTGGGCTCTGTCAACACGGAGATTGCGGCAGCGCCGCCTGCGGCGTAGGCCTCGGCACGAGAAACCAGGTGACTGATACCTTTAGACTTGGAATAAGGTGACTGACACCCTAAGGGGCCTTCTGCTGGTGAGCGTTGTTTTATTTCCGCAATGATGTCGAAGGCGCCCAGGCGTAATGGCACAACCGGCTTATCAAAGTCCGAGTCCACAAAGGACGGCGCCATGGCGGCGCGCGCCGCACTGCTTTCTGCCATTCCTTTGAGAAAGTCGCTCATTAGTCTTCGAAGTGGGCTTTGAGTCCAGCAAGAAAATCCGTAGTACGACCTTCATCGATCGCCGCCGCGGCTTGTTGCACACCGTCAACCGGGTCGCTCGCAACACCCTGCACCTCGAGCATGAGCGACGTACCCATGAGCAGCGCATCACGGTGCGCACCCTTGTCCTCTCCGGTAAACACGCGAACCAGCTCACGTGCGTTGTGTTCCGCATCACCACCTTTCAGCGCCTCAGGCGCACACCTGGCGAGTCCGTAGTCCCCTGGTGATCGTGTCGTCTCAGCAACACTGCCCGGTCTTACGTCGTAGAGTACAAAGTCGCCCGCCGGCGTTGCTTCATCCCAGCCAGGCTCGCCATGCACCACAAATGCGCGTTCGATATCCAAACCGGCAAGCGCGTCCGCCATGAGTTTCGCCATTTCGCGGCTAAACGCGCCAATCAGCTGAAACGGCGGCGAAGCGGGGTTGGTCAGCGGTCCGAGAATGTTGAACACCGTGCGCACCGCCATCGCCCCCCGCACCGGCATCACCGACTTCATCGCGGGGTGGTACGCAGGCGCAAACAGGAACGTGAAACCGGTCGCTTCCAGACAGTCGACAGCCTCCTTCTCGTGCAAAGGCAATGGCATGCCGAGGCACTCGAGCATGTCGGCGCTACCGGACTTGCTCGATACAGAACGATTACCGTGCTTGACCACGCGCGAGCCACTGGCCGCCGCGAGCAGGCCCGTCCCTGTCGACAGGTTAAGACTGCCCGAACCGTCACCACCAGTACCTACCGTATCCACGGTCGGCGCGCCTTCCGGTATGTCGGGATGCACAGCCAGCTCGCGCATCGCCCGCGCGAAACCGCGAATCTCGGCCGCCGTCTCACCCTTCGCTCGCAGTCCGGCCAGCAATGCCCCTGCGAAGGCCGGGTCTAGGTCGCCCGCCGCGAATTGCTGCATCAAGTCGTACGCCTGCTGCTCTTCGAGGTCGTTGCCACTCAACAGCTTGTCGAGTAACTGGCTGTTGCTCACGGTGCCTCCTGCCGCATGAAGTTAGCCATAAGATGATCGCCCTCGGGGGTCAGAACGCTCTCCGGGTGAAACTGCACACCCTCGACTTGCAGGGTCTTGTGGCGAACGCCCATGATCTCGCCGCGCTCGGTCTGCGCGGTCACGATGAACTCGTCTGGCAGAGACTCCTGCTCCGCGCACAACGAATGGTAGCGCCCCACCTCGAACGGATTCGGCAGTCCCGCATAGATCGCCTGGCCGTCGTGCTTCACCATGGACGTCTTGCCGTGCATGAGCCGCTCGGCACGCACGATGTTGCCGCCATGCTGCTGCACGATGCTCTGGTGACCGAGACAAACCCCAAGAATCGGCAGCTTGCCGGCAAACGCCCCGATCATCTCCAGCGATACACCCGCGTCTTCGGGCCGGCCCGGTCCCGGAGAGATCACGAGGTGGGTCGGCTCAAGCGCGAGCCCCTCCTCGACAGAGATCGCGTCATTGCGGTACACGAGGACCTCCGCTCCCATCGCCGCGAAGGCCTGCACGAGGTTGTAGGTAAACGAGTCGTAATTGTCGATCAGCAGCATGCGCACGTGATCGAAGGAACCCTTGGCGACCATCAGAGTCCCTCCCCGGCGATTTCGAGTGCGCGTCGCAGAATTGCGCTTTTGGCCATGACTTCCTGGTATTCCTTCGCGGGGACCGAGTCGGCAACGATACCGGCACCGGCCTGAAAACTGTACTCATCGCCCGAGAAAACGA
>JAACFG010000074.1 GCA_009937605.1 Gammaproteobacteria bacterium
CTGCCGTTTGTCGCGATGAGCAGCGGGCCGGATGACGAGTTCTTTGCCGATGGCATGACCGAGGAGATTCTCAACTCGCTGGCGCAGTTGCCCGAACTGCTGGTCACGGCCCGGACATCGGCATTCTCTTTCAAGGGGCAGGACATCCCGATACAGGAAATCGCAGAAGTGCTGGGTGTGCAACACGTGGTCGAAGGCTCAGTGCGCCGCTCCGGCGATCGGCTGCGCGTCACGGCTCAGCTGATTCGGGCCGAAGACGGTTTCCATCTGTGGTCCGAGAACTTCGACAGCACTTCCAAGGACACGATCGAAGTCCAGGAGAGCATCGCGGAGGATATTGCCGTTGCGCTTGAAGTCGTGCTCGACGAGGACAAGCTCAACGCAATGCGCCTAGCCGGTCTGCGGGACATCGAGGCATTTACGCTTTATCAGAAAGGCAGGGACCTCTATGAACGGGCCCACGGCGAGATTCCTCAGATTGAAGGACTGACACAGGCAAACGCCTATTTCGAACAAGTGATGGAAATCGTGCCGACGTATTGGCAGGTCTATGCAGACCACTCCGACCTTTACATCCACTTGTTGAACAACTCGGTTACCGGAGGTGACACGGCGGGCGCAACGGATGAGATGCTGGCCGAGGGCTATGCGCAGGCCATCGCCGACCTGGAAGCAGCGAGTCGCTATGCACCCACGACAAAGTCGCACCACCTGGCTGAAATGGATGCCGCCTTTTTGTCCGGCAACTGGCGGGGGCTTGCCGGTCGCATGGACAAGGCGTTGGCGGACCCGGGCTGCGAGGAAGGCAACTGGACTCCGACGATTGCGAACGTGCTCGGATATGCCGGGCGCTACACAAAACTCGCCGAGGCCTACCTGGCCTGTGATCCACTTCGGTCATTGTCCTGGTACGCGCTCGCGAGAGCCAAGATGTGGTCGGGTGACTCGGCCGAGGCGCTCACAATTGCGCGCGAAGGTATGGAAGTTGCCCCAGGCTCGTGGCTGACCATGACATTCGTTCAGACTTTAGTCGACAACGGCCTGCACGATGAAGCAAGGCGGGAAATTGAGAAAAGGGTGCAGGACGCAGACCTCGCGACCGCGTACCAGGTACTGGTCGCGGCACACGAGGGCGATACGGAGTCCGTGGAGCAGCTGCTAAGTCAATTTACGACGCCTCGGCAAAGCGGGTTCTTCGCGATGATCATTCGAACCTGGATCGGGCAACGCGAGGAGGTCAATGCCATGGCAGCAGAGATCGACGCGCATTACTTCGGTCCGATCGTACTGTGGCAACTTGCTAACTGGTGCCAATGTGGCTCCCCCTGGGACGTCGACGTCACGCCGAATTTCAATGCGAAGCTCGAGGAGGCGAACATAGACTGGCCGCCCGAGTACAAGATGGATTTCCCACTGAAGGACTGGTAACGAAACCCTATCTCTCCAAATCCCGCCTGATCTCCGCCTGGCAATGCGCCAAGCGCTTGCACCTCGAGAAACACCACCCGGAGCTCGGCGAAGTCTCGGACCAGACCGAGTCGCTCTTTGCGACGGGGCACCAGGTCGGTGCAATAGCCCAGCAGCTCTACGGCACCACCGACTCCGTCGAGGTCGAATTCAATTTCAAAACTATGGAGGCGGAAACCCGGCGGCTGATACAAGGCGGCGCGGACTTCCCGATCTTCGAAGCCACGTTCCGTCACGAGAACGTGCTCGTGCGCGTCGACGTGATGATTCCGGACGGTGACGGCTGGCGAGTCGTGGAGGTGAAAGCCTCGACGTCGGTCAAGGAAATCCATGCGCTCGATTGCGCCATTCAGGATTGGGTGCTGCGTAACAACGGGATCAAGGTGACGTCCATCGCGCTCGCGCACATCAATAACCAGTTCGTGTACGAGGGTGATGGCAACTACGACGGCCTCTTGCTCGAGAACGACCTGACCGACGAAGTTCGCCTGCTCGAGCCGACCGTTCTCGAACTCGTCGCAAAGGCGCGCGAGGCGGTGAGTGGTCCGTTGCCGAACGTGCCGGTCGGTGCACACTGCAACAACCCATACGAATGCCAGTTCATTAATCACTGTTGGCCGACGGATGCCGAGTACCCGGTCACGGGCCTCAGGGGTAGCAAGGCGAAGCTGGCGGAATACGTTGTGCGGGGTTGTGAGGATATTCGCGACGTGGCCGCCGAGGACGTTACCGCGGAAACACAATTGCGTATCCATCGCGTAACCTGTTCCGGGGAACCCGAGATTCTGCCGGGCGCTGCCCGGGAACTCGGCGCGCTGCCGTATCCGCGCTACTACCTCGATTTTGAGACGGTCGCACCGGCCGTGCCGATCTGGAAAGGCACTCGTCCGTATGCGGCAGTTCCGATTCAGTGGTCCTGCCACATTGATGATGGTTCAGGCGATGGTACTCCCGACAGCATGCGTCACGAGGAATTCCTGGACCTGTCCGGCGAACCGCCCATGCGGGCGCTCGCTGAGAAGATGATTGACTGCCTCGGCGATACCGGCCCGGTGCTGATGTACACGACCTACGAACGGACCGTTATCAACGGCCTCATCGAACTGTTCCCGGACCTCGCGACGCCACTGCAGCACATCATTGATCGCCTGTACGACCTGCATCCCGTGGTTAAGGCCAACTACTACCATCCCAACATGCTGGGTTCGTGGTCGATCAAGGCTGTGATGCCGACGATAAACCCGGACATGGATTACGCGCGGCTGGAAGGGATTAAGGAAGGTACTGCTGCGTCGGACGGTTTTCTTGAGGCGATTGACCCCGAGACCGACATGGTGCGCAAGCTCGAGCTTGAGGAGCAGTTGCTTCGTTACTGCAAGTTCGATACCGAGGCGATGGTGGAGATTGTGCGGTTCTTTCAAACCTGGGGTCCGTCGGATGGGAAGAAACTGTGACGGATTCCCGGACGATGCACCTGTGCTATGGAATGATCGGTTATTCGGGAATCGTGAATTAAGGGTAACCCAGTGATGAAAAACTCCATTGCACGGACAGTATTGTTCAACTACCTCGCCCTGACCATCGTGTGCATGGGCTTCGTCCAGGTATCTCACGCGGAAGTCATCGGCACGGAACAGTTGATAAGCAGCGAGGCGCGTGAAGCCGCCATGACTCGCATCGAGTCGATCGTCATGCGTGACGATGTTCGTCAGCAACTGAGCAATCTCGGCGTATCGCAGGAAGTCGTGCTCGCTCGCGTCGACCGGATGACAGATTCCGAACTGGCATCCTTCGAATCTTCGCTGAGTCAGGGCATCGTCGGCGGTGATGCGCTTGCCGTTATCGGAGCCGTGTTCCTTGTTCTGTTGATACTCGAGCTGGTCGGGGTCACCGACATATTCAAGTCCATATGAGCCATGCTGGTCCTCGTCGACCGGCACACTCGCATATTCGTTGGCGTACTGTATTCACCGTGTTTGCGGGCACGGTGCTTGCTGCTTGCAGCACGTCGCCCGATACCGTCAGGGACTACGGGGCTCTGACGCAGACGATCGAGCTAAGCGACACACCATTCATACCCCAGGAACGTTACCAGTGTGGTCCAGCTGCACTCCTTACAGTGCTGAGCGTCGCCGGCGCCACTCCGCCGCTCGATGAAGTTGTTGAGCGGGTCTACCTGCCGGGTAGCCGCGGCAGCCTGCAAGCGGAAATCACTGCGACCGTGCGAGCATACGGTCGCATTCCGTATGTCATCGATGCCAGTATGTCCGCGATTACGAGTGAAATTCAGGCTGGCCGACCCGTTATGGTATTGCAGAATCTCGGTGTCAGTTGGCTACCTCGCTGGCACTATTCCGTCGTAGTCGGGATCAATCCATTGGCCGATCAGGTTGTGCTGCGGTCCGGCACGGATGCCCGGCGCAAAACTTCGACGAACACCTTTCTTCGCACGTGGAGCCGCAGCGATTACTGGGGCCTTGTGGTGTTGCGACCGGGCGAGCTGCCTGCAAATCCGGAGCCACAGCGTTACCTGCAGGCAGTCGCTGGCCTCGAGGCAACCGGCCGCTATCATGACGCGCTTTCCGGCTACGATGCGGCGCTAACCCGCTGGCCGGATAGTACGATCGCACTTTACGGAGCGGCGACGGCCAACTACCAACTCGGCCAGCTCGCGCCGGCGATCCACTACTACCAGAGAATTCTGGTTACTGAACCGGACCATTTAAGCGCGCGTAACAACATGGCATACGCACTTTTCGAGTCGGGTCACTACGTGGACGCGTTAGTGAACATTCAGGAGGTGATCCTTCGCGCCCACGAGGACGACCCATTGCTTGGTCAGTATCTCGCATCTCGTGACGAGCTCTGTGCGCGGGTCTCCATCATCGACCCGCCTGTCGACAAGGCTGAAGGCTACTGCACCACGGCCGGCGAATAGGTCGCGGCCAATGGCCGCTCCTGCGGCAGGTTTTTTTACGTGAAGACGAGTTTCAGGCGCGCGTCGCTTTCTTTCGCGCCATCTTCTGGCGTCGTGACGTAAGCGAAACGGGTGTGGGTTGCGTTTTCGGCGCCTTCGTCGGACGACCGACAAAATACCCCTGCGCCATGTCTACGCCAAGCTCGGCCAGGAGTTCGAGCGACTCGACATTGCGCACGTACTCGGCGATGGTCTGCATTCCCGCTTCCTTGCCGACCTCGGCGATCAGTCGGATCATCTTCTGGTCGACCGGGTTGTTCGGCAGATCCTGCACAAACGTGCCATCGATCTTGATGTAGTCGAATTGCAGTTTTTGCAGGTAACTGAATGAGCTGTAGCCCGTGCCAAAGTCATCAAGCGCAAACTGACAACCGAGGTCTCGCAATGTCGCAATTTGCCGATCGACCTGTAGTGGCCGGCGGACGGCGAGACTTTCCGTAATCTCAAAAATAATGTCGCTGGGTTGAACCTCGTAGCGTTTGAACGTCTCCTCGACGTACGACGTTAGATCATCATTCTCAAACGCATTGGCGGAGAGGTTGATCGCAAACCGGATCGGGTTTTGAGGACTGGAATATTTCGCGTACGCGATGGCTGCATTCCTGATCATCCAGAAATCGATTTCGTTCATCAATCCGAAACGCACGGCCGACGGCAGGAACGCGTCCGGCGAAACGTATTTTCCGTCCTCTGCCTTCAATCGTATGAGAAGTTCATGATGTGTCGTTTCGCCCGTCAGAATATTGTTGATCGGCTGGAAACGAATCTCGAACTTATCTTCGTCGAGGGCCTCCCGCAAACTGGTCATCCAGCTGACGTCAGTTATCTCGCGGTGATCCTCATCTTCGGGTCGAGCGTAGACTCGCATCCGGTTACGGCCGGCCGACTTGGCTTCCCGGCAGGCGATGTCGGCCTGGTTTATCAGCTCGTCGTGATGGAAGTTGTCGCCTCCCATCATCGTCACGCCGATGCTGCAGTGAACATGGAATATCTGTTCACCCTCGATGTGGGCCAGGCGTCGCATATTCGTAAGAATGGTTTCCGCCGAGGCTGTGGCACCGACGATGTCCACGTCCCGCAGGAGAATGACGAATTCGTCACCACCAAACCGGGCAAGTACGTCATCTCTGCGGACGCTTCGCTGTAGCTCATCGGCAACCTTGCAGATGAGGCGGTCGCCGGCCGGATGCCCACAGGCGTCATTGATGTATTTGAACTGGTCAAGATCAATAAAAAAGAGCGCGCTGGAGTGGACCTTACGCATCAGCGACACGATCTCTCTTCTCAGCTCTTCGTTGAAGCGGCGACGGTTGTACAGGCCGGTGAGGCTGTCATGGTTTGCGAGATTCCTGAGCTGTGCGTCGCGCTCGCTGAGCGCTGCAGCCGTGGTCTCCAGAGCCTCTACGATGTCAGAGATTTCACGATGCTGTGCCGGCTCAAATTTTACGTTTAGATTGCCCTTGGCCAGTTCCTGGATCGGTTTTTGCAGCTCCGAGATAGATGCCAGGGCTTTGCGCAAGGCATGCCGTCCATAAAGTGCGAACATGATCAGAAGCACGGCCAGCACGGCGATGGCAAAGCGAATATTCGCCAACAGGCGATCGTGAAACATCACGAAATCGAGCTTGATCTTTACGAAGCCAAGCAACTCGATCTTGCCGGGCTCATCCGTAGTAGCGTCGAAACCGAACAGTCCATCGTCGGGAATGGATTCGATCCATACGGGCGCCAGGATGTCGAACTGCTTGGGGTCAAGCAGACCACCAGTCATCACGTAGGGCCGCTTCTGACCGACCACGTCAATCGCGTCTTCCAGCTGGCTGGAAGACAATTCGTTAACGGGGTCAACATCCTCGGAACTGTCGACGGAGTGCAGCACACTGCCGCTCTTTGCGTAGTAGACAACCTGATCGATTTCCGGGTAGCGATCGACGAAGTTGTTCAGGCCGATGCGTGACTCGCTGTCGTCCGCCAAATACAGAGGTGAACCGAGCTCGTTGAGTTGCTCGGTCCATTGCAGCGCCCAGCGACTGTAGTTGTCCTGCAATATCCACTGGCCGCCCCAATAGAGACTGATAACCGCCAGCCCGCCGACGACTGCGGCGCTCAAGACCTGCATGGAAAGTATCTCGTGCACCAGCACGCGCTTGCCGCCTTGCGGCCGCGGGTCGCCACGCGCGAGCAACTTCGTGACGCGTTCGCGTATTGCGGCGAGTTGAGTCATCACCTGCGCACGACCCTGGCGTCGTCACGCGTTACAACATTGATCGTCGACAGCGGGCTGATAGCCGGTACAGACAGCAAACCGTCGGATTGAATTTTTCGAATGATTTTCGCGATGGTCGCCGCAATATCTTCTGCTTGCGTCGCAATACTGATCGTCGCACCCATCTTCAACATGGATTCATTGGGCACCGCCACAGCGACCTGTCCTTGCTTCGCGCTCTCCAGTATTTTCTCCAATGACCGCGAGCTGAGAATGCGATTGTCGGGGAACAGCCAGAAGCCATCGATATCCTGCGCCATGCGCCGGTAGAGATAGAGCGTTTCCTGATCCGAACCGGAAATCCGGACGCGTAATTCAACATTGTGCTTTTGTGCCGCCAGCTGCGCCTCGGTAATCAGGTCGTCATGGCCTTCGCCGACGATTATGCCGATGAGTGAAAGTGTCGGGTCGAACTCGGTCCAGGCGGCGAGTTGGGCGTCCAGCGGCGCCAGCGGTGCCACGCCACGACTGTTTGGCGTTACCAGTTCGAAATCCTGGTGATTGAAGACCTGGCTGAAGACAACCGGCGAGTCTGCCATCGCAACCGATGATTGGGCGGCGCGCAGACCAATCGCGACAACCGTGCCGGTGTTCGAATCATTGATGCCGCGCAGAACGGACACAGGTGGCTTGCTGCTGTCGCTAAGGTCGTAAACCTGAACGTCGTCGAGGTGGGCTGTCAGCGCGTTGGCCACGTCCAGAAACGCCGGCCGACGGCTTGTCAGCACGATGGCCACAGGAGGTAGCCGTACGGGCTCCGCGACTTTCGGCGGCTCGACTGTTTTCGGCTCGATTTTCGGTGGCTCAATTTCTGTCGGTGCAACGACGACTACCGGCTCGTCGACGGGCTCGACCTGTGGCGGCGTGTACGCACATCCGCTGAGCGCCAGCACGGCGATCAGCGCCGTTAAGCGGTTCATTGTTCGAATTTTGGCGCCAATCCTTAGCATCAAAATATTCCCATATATGGCTGCCTGGCGTGCAGCCGGAAAAAGCCCGGTGATCCGGTACTTTTTAGCGAATATTCGCTCTATTTTCTGTGCGTTAGGTCCCTAACTGGTAATCGAGCGGGTGTCTGCTAGGCTGACCGTAATCGCAATTTCGCGATGACTATTGGGGTTACAAATGAACAAGAAGAAATTGATCCTGCTTTTACCGACCCTCCTGCTGGCAACGGGAACGGCCGTTGCCCAGGATGATGAAGCGCCTGAGCGTTATACCTACGCCACGTATCTCAAGTGCGATACGAGCAATGAGTCTCTAGCTGACGACTACGTCGAGGAAACGGAAAAACCCGTTATGGACAAACTGGTCGAAGATGGCGCGCTGCTGGGTTGGGGCTGGTTGCGACACCACACGGGAGGAGAGTGGCGCCGTATTCGCTATCACCAGGCTGACTCGATCAACGGCGCGCTCGCTGGACTGGAGGCCATTAACGCGGCGTTCGAAGAAGCAGGCGTTGCTGACGACGATGTCGGTGTTGGCGTGTCCTGTAAAAGCCACGATGATTACATCTGGCAGGTAAAGGCCGGAACCGCGGGTACTGAACGCGGCAGCGTAGGCATCTCGGTGTACTTCACCTGCAAGCTCACGAAAGAAAGCCGGGCCGACGAGATCATGGCGAACGACTTTGCACCGATCTACGACAAGCTCGTCGAAGAGGGCAAGATCACGTCCTGGGGTTGGCAGTCACACGTGGTCGGCGGCTGGTTCCGCCGCTTGTTCACGATGACGGGGACGGACTACGCGACGTTGATGGACGCGCGTGGCGAAGCACTGGCAGTCCAGTACGGTGAAGACAATGCCGTCGGTGATGAATTTGCCGGCATCTGCGCCAATCACCACGACTATCTCTGGGACATCATCCACGAGAAACAGGCAAGTAACTAAAGAAGTATCAAGGGCGCCGTTCTGGCGCCCTTTTTTTCAGGCACACTCTCACACATCAGCAAATGAATATTCCTATCTATCAAGTCGATGCGTTCACCATGGGCCCCTTTTCCGGGAACCCGGCCGCCGTCTGTCCTCTCGACGTATGGCTTGATGATGATGTCATGCAGAATATCGCGGCCGAGAATAACCTGGCGGAAACGGCCTTCATCGTTGCGCGTGATGGTGGATACGATCTTCGCTGGTTCACGCCGGCGATCGAAGTGGATCTCTGCGGTCACGCGACGCTTGCCGCCGGTTACGTCGTTCTCAATCACTTGCAACCGGATCTCGACTCGGTGTCCTTCGAGACGATGAGTGGCCAATTACTTGTTACTCGGGACGGCGATCGACTGTCAATGGACTTTCCTGCGCGGGCACCCGAACCAGCGACTGCGACCGGTGCACTCAGTGAAGCCCTTGGCCACGCGCCCACCGAGGTGCATCTGTCTCGAGATATTCTCGTCGTCTACGACGATGAAGCGACGGTTCGCAGCTTGTCTCCGGACCAGGCCAAACTACTGGCTGTTAAAGAGGGTTTCGGCGTCATCGCAACGGCCAGGGGTGACCAGGCGGACTTCGTATCGCGATTCTTCGTACCCAAAGCCGGTATTGCAGAAGACCCGGTTACCGGCTCGGCGCACTGCACGCTGGTGCCATTCTGGGCAGAGCGGTTGGGCCGATCAAAACTGGTGGCGCATCAGGTCTCACCACGCGGTGGTGAGTTGCACTGCGAACACCGCGGCGATCGCGTCATCATGAGTGGCCGGTGCACGCTCTTTCTGACGGGCAGCATTCACCTCTGATCGCGACCAGCAATTAAAGAACCGCGATGCCAGGTGCTAGTATCTGTGAAAAGAACTATAAGAAAGGACTGAGGGGCATGAAAACCGTTTCCACTTCTGCCGGCCTGGCGCTGGCATTCATTCTCGTGGTGCCACAAGTTGTCGCTGCCGACTTTGTTTCGACACCGGAGAAACAGGACGTTATTGAACAGGTCGATGCACTCGAGCAACAGATAGCGGACATGTCGAGCGAACTCTGGGATTACTCAGAGATTGCACTGCTGGAAACCCAGTCCGCCGAGTTTCTCGCGAACATCCTGGAAAGCGAGGGCTTTGCCGTCGAGCGCGGCGTCGCCGATATGCCCACAGCCTTCGTCGCAGAATGGGGTACGGGCCATCCGGTCATTGGCATTCTTGCCGAATACGATGCGCTGCCGAATATCGGCAACGACCCTGTTCCCGCGTTGCAGCCCCGTGCCGACGGCAACCCACATGGCCAGGGCTGCGGCCACAACCTGTTTGGGGCCGGGTCAGTGGGTGCGGCCATTGCGATTAAACGGACAATGGATGCCAAGGGCATAAAGGGAACCGTCAAGCTCTTCGGTACACCGGCCGAGGAAACGGTTGTCGGCAAGGTCTACATGGCCAACGCTGGTGTCTTCGACGGCATCGATATCACCCTGGATTGGCACCCGTCCTCAGAGACTGGGGTAATCAATGCAACCGGGCAGGCGTTGAATAATTTCCAGGTCGAGTTTTTTGGCAAGGCCTCCCATAGTGCCTACGATCCCTGGAATGGCCGAAGCGCCCTGGATGCCGTGGAGATGATGAACCACGGCGCGAACCTGATGCGCGAGCACATTGAGCCCACTGCGCGCATCCACTACGTGATTCCGGATGGTGGCGAGGCGCCGAATGTCGTTCCAGCCTATGCCAAGGTCTGGTATTACGTACGCGATGTTGATCGCAGCAAGGTCCTGGCGAGTTACGAATGGCTCAATCAGATTGCCGAGGCGGCGGCCTTGGCAACCCAGACCACGCACAAGGTCACGCTCATTACCGGGGTTCACGAGCTCCTGTTGAATCGTCCCCTGCAGGAAGCGATGCAGGCGAATCTCGATTACGTCGGGGCTCCCGAGTTTGATGACGACGACAACGCGTTCGCCCGTGAACTGCAGACTGCGGTCGGCATCGAACCGCTGGGCTATCCCGCCGAGATAGACCCGCTGGAGGACGATGTTCAACCAACCGAGGGCGGTTCGACCGATGTTGCCGAGGTGACCCGGCTCGCCCCGGGCGTAAGTCTGTATGTAGCAACCGCGGGACTCAACCTGCCCTGGCACAGTTGGGCTGCTTCGGCCAGCCACGGTCGGCCGAACGCCGCACGAGGCGCTTCTGTGGCTGCCAAGGTCCTGGCGTTGACTGCCATGGATTTCCTGCAGGACGAGGACCTTCGACAAAGAGCGAAGGCCGAGTTCGACGAAAAGATGAAAGCCCAGCCGTATGTGTCACCCATTCCGAAGGGACAGAAACCGCTGATGCCGGAAACGGACTGATCAGCGGCTGCAATCTCGCTAGCGCGCCGTCAGTGCGTCGACCGCGCGTTGCAGTGTAGGAGGGTACCGGGGTTCAAATCTGACATTCAGATGGCCTTTGTCTTCCGCGCCGTATTTTTCGAGAAACGCTTGCCAGCGCGGATCTGACTTTATGGGCCGGTACAATTCAGTCTTGACGAGCATCGCCGTTTCCTCGCCCTGGTCGGCGACCATTCTCTCGAGCCACTCAAAGGCCTTATCTCGCTGATTACTCCAGGCAAAAAGGCGTGCGATTCCTTCGGCGTTTGGGTCCGGCCCCGCATAGGACGAAAGTAATTCTGCAAGAATCGAGTCAAACTCCTCCAACCGCCCCAGGGAATAGAGTGCGAATGCGCGCACGAAGGCCTTGTCAATCTCGGCGCTGTCATCAGGAATCCGGTCGAAATAGCGCAGCGCTTTTTCAGGTTCGCCACCGACAAGCTGGGCGACACCAATATTCCAAAGCATGCCGTCGGTGACGGTACGTGACTCGAGCTGCGATTCGAGAATCAGTGCTGCTTCTTTATGCCGTCCGGCAGCGCTCATCGCTCTGACCACTCTACTGAGGCAGTAACCGCAATAGGGGTCCCTGTTTATCCAGTATTGCCCTACGGTTATTGCCTCTTCGTACCGGCCAATCCCCTCAAGCAAATCCATCGTGCCGATAAACCACGTATGGACGTCTGTGCGATTGGCGAACCGCATACTTTTTTCGAGATGCGGTGCGGCCGCGACCAGGTCGTTGTGCCACCGCATTGCGACATAGGCCTGCCAGTTATTGGCGAAAGTGCTTTCGGGGGCAAGCTCTACCATGCGATCGATGATGTCCATTATTGCCCGACGCCGCTCTCGCACATCTTCTGCGGAACCCGGCTCATTGGATTGCTCGATTGCTATAGCCAGGTAGTAGAGGGCGGGCAGATAGTCGGGCTCAATGGCAAGCGCCTGTTCGAGCAAATGCCTGGCCTCCTCAGGCTCCGACAACGCGGCAGAACCAGTTGGTACGCGCAGGTATAACTCGTAGGCTCGTGGATCGACGCCCTCGTGTGGCGATTTCGAACTGAAAATTTCGAGGTGCAGCCGGTCGGCAACCTCTACAGAAATATCTTCCTGGATGGCGAAGATATCGTCCAATGACTCGTCGTAAGTTTGTGACCACAGGTGGGTATCCGTGCGTGCATCAATCAGCTGTGCCGTTATCCGAACCTGGTTGCCGGCCTTGCGCACGGACCCTTCAAGGATGTGCGATACGTCGAGGTCACGGTGTACGCCGGCCACATCGATGTCCTTGCCCTTGAAGGTCCACGACGTAGAACGTGAAACGACACGCAGCTCCTCGATGCGCGCCAGCTGATTGAGAAGTTCCTCGGATATTCCATCCGCGAAGAATTCCTGCTCGGGGTCGGAGCTCATGTTCAGGAACGGAATGACAAGAATCGACCGGCCCTGGAACTCGTCAAGGAACGCGCCCGACAAAGCTCGCTTCGTGGCCTGCTCAGACGCCGCCATGACTTCGGCCTCATCGCGTGCCGGGTCGAAGATAAACTTATCGACGGCAAAGTACGCGACGGCGGCTACCAGCACGACGGTGACGACCCGGTCGAACAGGCGGGAGTTTGATCCGGGGGTACCAGTCGAACCGGCGACATCCCGCTGGATACCATCTCGAGTCCATTCGAACTTCCAGGCGAGGATCAGCGCCGGAACAAAGCCGATCGCAAGGCCGATGACCGTTGTGCGAAAGACCACCGATGGCAGAAAATCCGGTGTCAGCGTCTCGACGACCTGGACCAGCAGCCACGCGCCCGCCAGGTAGGCGAGGGCCACCCGGTGGACGTTGCGCTGGCGCAGTTCTTCGAACATATATTCCATTGTAAGCGCTGTTTTGGCTTTCTGCCCTTGCATTCTTGACCGATCAGTTATATATTCACGACCGTTCGTTCAACAATAGACATGGATATGGCACAGAAATCGACATCACGGTCAGTAGGCCGACCTCGCGAGTTCGACGAGGAAGCTGCCCTTGAGGCAGCTATGGATGCGTTCTGGGCCAAGGGCTACGAAGCCACGTCCATGGCGGACTTGTGCGATTGCACAGGCCTGCACAAGGGCAGCCTGTACCAGGCTTTCGGTGACAAGCACACCTTGTTTATGAACGCTTTGCATCATTACGCCAACTCGGAGTTCCACGAGACCGTTGGTGTCATGAAGGAGTCAAATTCGCCGCTTGAGAACCTGCGCGACGTCGTGACTAAAATCTGTGACGACGCCTCGGGTGAGAAGGGGTGCATGATGATCAACTCGGTCGTCGAACTGGCACCGCACGACCCGGCCGTGAAGGCCGCATTGCAGGGATTTGGCGGTCAGCGTATGGAGGCGGTCGCCAACATGATTGCCATGGCGCAGGAATCGGGTGAGATCAAAGTGAAGAAGAGTCCGGAAAGACTGGCGCGGCAGCTCATGCTGACCATGGCCGGTGGTGCGGCCATGGTGAAAGGCCTGATCGGGCCCGAGGAAATCGCAGAGACAGTGAAAGATTTGGTCGATTCCTGGGTTTGAGTTTTTTTGCCTAATTTATGACCGATTGGTAATCAATAGTAAAGAACAGAGACAAGCAGGAGAAGGATTATGGGTACTTATTTCAAGGCGATAGACCGGTTCGCGGCAGAACTGACGCGAAAGGTGATCGCCAATCGGTGGTTGGTGATTATTGCTGCCGTTGTATTTGTCGGCGCGGTTGGTTCGGGTGCTGCGAAGCTCGAGTTTTCGACCAACTACCGCGTGTTTTTCTCGGAGGCCAACCCTGAGCTACAGGCGTTCGAGGAACTGCAGAACACCTATACGAAGAACGACAATTTCTTCTTCGTAGTAGAGCCCAGGGACGGTGCGGCATTTGACCAGGCCACGATGGCGGCTGTTGAAGAGCTGACCGATGCAGCCTGGCAGATTCCGTACGCGATTCGAGTGGACTCCGTCAGCAACTTCCAGCACACCTACGCGATCGACGATGACCTCGTTGTCGAAGACCTCGTGCGCAATGCCGCCGGACTCGACAATTCAGAGCTCGACGCACGTCGTGATGTAGCGCTCGATGAACCTCTGATTCGCAACCAGATACTGACGTCCGATGGTGGTGTCACTGCCATTAATGTTGTCCTGCAGTACCCGGAGAAGGAGTTCACCGAGGTGCCGGAAGCTGTTGAAGTAGCGCGAGGATTGAAGGCTGACATCGCGGCGAAATACCCGGAATTGAAGATCCACCTCACGGGGGTCTCGATGCTGAACAATGCATTTGCCGAAACCGGCATGGCGGACGCCGGCACTCTGATGCCCCTGATGTTCGTTGTTATCTTCGCCCTGACCTGGCTGATCGTTCGCTCGCTGACAGCTACGGTGTCCACGTTGTTCGTCATCGTATTATCGACCGTCGTCGGCATGGGCGCTGCAGGGTTCGCAGGCGTTAAGCTCACGCCGATCGCGATGTCTGCGCCGATC
>JAACFG010000075.1 GCA_009937605.1 Gammaproteobacteria bacterium
TGTAGCTGTCTTCGCGGACACCGCGCAGGAACTGCGAGGTCGCGATCATCATCGCGGAGAATCCCAGGTTACCGATGCCGAAGCTGGCCATGGCCCCGACCAGCTCGACGAGTTCACGGACGGACAAGTTACCGCGCGTGATCTGTTCCTCGATGAAAGCGATGGCGGAGTAGCCGGATATCAGCGTTCCGTCAAAGTCGAAGAATGCACCGACCTGGGGCCCGTCGGGCAATTCCTGTATCTCGGCAATAACGTCTCGATGGGGCTGCATAAATCTCCTCCGGCAAGCTCATTAGTATAACGCCATATGCTCGCGCCGTATCTCCCTGAGCTTATTCCGCAGTCGCCCGCGCGGCCGCCATTTCTGGCAGTGGCACGGGCACCTTCGGCCGCCTGATTGCCGTCATCATGATTGCGCCCAGCAAACAAACCACGCCCGCAATGACGAACGGGGCCATCCACGCACTTGGGTCGATTGCCCCCTTCGCGGCGTCCTTGAAATAGCCCGCCAGCAATGGCCCGGCGAGTCCGGCGACGCCGTAGGCCGTGAATATCCAGCCGTAATTACTGCCGACGTTCTTATTGCCGAAGTAATCCGCCGTAATCGCGGGAAACAATGCAAAACTGCCGCCGTAGTTAAAGCCGATGAGCGCAGCGGCCAGGATGAAGCCGTTGACCATGCCGAAGTTAATAAACACGTGATATGTCATCAGCATCGTTATGCCCTGCAGAGCGGACATCAGGATGATGGTCGAACGGCGACCCAGGCGGTCCGAGACGCTGCCCCAGGCGATGCGACCCAGTCCGTTAAAAATGGCATACCACGCCATCGCGGTACCAGTGATAACGCCTGCATCGGCAATTCCCTTGTGCTCCAGCGCGTCAATACCGAATAGCTTGATTGAGTAGATCACCATGAGTCCGGCGACACCCGCGAACATGAAAACTGCCCAGAGCATGTAGAACTGCGTCGTGCGAAGCATGTCGCGTGCGCGAAATTCGACCGCACCTTCGTGATCTCCATTCTCGGAGGTCTCGGGCGTCCAGCCTGCAGGCTGATAATCTTGTGGTGGATTGACCATGACCACGCTACCGATAAGCACCAATGCCGCGAGTGCTATTCCGTAGATCAGGAAGACACTTTGCACGCCCGGGAGACCGAGCACATTTGTTGTATTAAGCAGGCCCCCGAACCATGAGCCAGCCAGTTTCACCCAGATCGTTGCGCCGAAACCGAAACCTGCGACTGCGAGTCCGGTGATCAGTCCCTTCTTGTCAGGGAACCATTTCACGCACACCGAGATTGGTACAACATAGGCGAGACCGATTCCGGCACCGCTGACGAAGCCGATACAGATCAGCTGCACCCAAAAACTTTGGCCGAGCAGACCACCGAGCACATAGCCACCACCCAGAAGCAAACCGCCGATGACGGAAAGCGTACGCGGGCCCACGCGAGGCAGGATACGACCGGCGAGGACCATGACAATCGCGAACGTGGCGAGTCCGGAAGAAAATACCCAGGCCGTTTCGCTTGCACTGAAGGCGTAGGCCCCAGCCGCATCAGTCAGCCTGGCTGTAAATACGGACCAGGCATAAATGGCGCCCAATGCCAGCTGGATCAGGATTGCGCCGACAACAACGAGCCAGCGGTTTAGTGACGGTCTTGCGTGTCCCATTTTTGGCCTCCTAGCCATGCCCAATCGGTCAGGCGCAGCTATGTTATCAACCCCGAAAAATAAGACAGGGCCGATTTGTACGAATAGAATGACGGCTTACACGTACCCGGAGATCGAGCCTTGCGAAAGACTGTTGCGGCCATTCTGGCCACCCTGATTACGGGCCCTGCCCTGGCACAAACTGAGCCAGGAACAATCGAGCTGACACCGTACGGCGCCTATAGCTTTGGCGGGACTTTCGAGGACGAGGAGTCCACGGAGACAGCGGAACTGCAGGATTCCGGGAGCTTTGGGCTGATCTTCGATTATCAGCTGAAGAACAACACCCAGGTCGAGGTGATTTATTCGCTGCAGCGCACCGACGCCGTCATCTCGGATGTGACGATTTCGGACGTCAACATGCATTACCTGCAACTTGGCGGCACTTACCAGTTTGATGAGGTAGGCAAGGTCCTGCCGTTCATGTCGGCCACGCTGGGTGGTACACACGTGGAGGTCGATTCCCAGGGGTTTGGCAGCGATACGTTCTTCGGCTTTTCGATTGGGGGTGGCATTCAGATCGCGCCGAGCAGCCGGGTGGGATTGCGTCTCGAAGCACGAGCTTTCGGTACTGCGCTGAACTCAGGCTCCACGATCTTCTGCGTCAGCAACCCGGGTGGTGGTCAGGCGGGCTGTGCTATTACGGTTGCGGGTGATGTGTTGTGGCAACTGCAGGCAATGGCCGGAATTGTGTTTCGATTCTGATGAGCAATAAACACCTGCAACGCGAATCTCTCACCATGGCGAAGATGGTCGGCATCTATTGCTCCGCCCATCATGCTGAGCCCGGCCTGTGCGGTGACTGTTCGAGGTTTCTTGAATATGCCGAAGTTCGCCTCGACAAGTGCCCTTACGGCGAAGACAAGCCGACCTGTGCCAACTGCCCGGTGCACTGCTATAAGACAGAGTACCGGGAGCAGGCCCGGGCAATCATGCGCTATGCGGGACCCCGTATGCTTTTGCGGCATCCACTGCTCACAATTTCTCACTACATGGATGGACGCCGCCGCGCCAGGCACCCTCGGGAGCTAAGCCGGGAAGAGCGCCTGGACCGAAAACGAGACGACTAAGTCACGCCGCTAGTAGCGCAGCGAAAACTCCAGCCCGACCTGTCGTGGCTTGCTCGGCCACGCGATATCTGCGGGCAACCCGATAAAGCGCCTTGCGAAGAACCACTCGATGTATTCCTCGTCGAACAGGTTGTTCACATAGAGGCGAGCCGACCAATGCTCTTTTTCGAGGGCAAAGCTGAGGTTGGTCAGGTTGTAAGCACTCTGCGTGTCGACATTATCGAGCGTCCAGTAGGTCTTACCGCGATGCTCGTAATCCAGCCGACTGACGAGATCCAGATCGCCTGAAAGTGACGCTGTGTGTTGCAACGAGAAGTTGACTGACACGACCGGCGCACCCGGTACTTCGCGGCCAATGATTTCACTGGCGGGGACCAGGACGCCTTCGACCTCCTCGTACTCGAGAATTTCGCTCTCTGTGAAAGCGACGCCGAGATTCAATAACAGCGAGTCCGCAGGTTGCGCAGTAAGCTCAAGTTCGCCACCTACGATCTCGCTACTTTTGACGTTGATATTTGCCTGCGTACCGGTCTGGTCGAACAGGAAATACTGCATATCCGTGTAATCGATGAAAAAGAGCGACATGCCTGTGCGCAGACGACCGCCATAGGCACTGCCTTTCAGGCCCGCTTCGTAGCTGACCAATGACTCCTTGTCGAAGCCGGGCGGAAAGTTGCTGCCCGGCGCCACGTTGTTAAACCCGCCGGCACGAAACCCCTTACCTACGGTCACGTACCCCAGGAGCCCCTCGCGGAATCGGTAGGAAAGGCTGGCCTTGGGTTGGAATTCGCTAAACGTTTCGCTGCGCCCCTGTGTCAGATCTTTGGGTGTTTCTTCGTCCCAGCGAGCCTCCAGTGTCAGCTCGAGAGCGTCGCTAATGTCGTAGCTGAGATTGCCGAATACCGCAAGGTTCTCCAGCTCGAGATCCTGCGCGGCCGGCGGCACCTCCGTGCCTAGAAATGTGGTGCCCAGTGAACGGAATCGATCCTGGCTGAAATAGGACACACCGGCGACCCAGCGGAGAGAACGATCGTCATCGGAAACCAGCCGGAATTCCTGTGCGATGGTTTGAGACTCATCGATTACGAGAATATCGATGGCTTCCACCAATGTCTGGTCCAGGTCCTGGTCGTTGCCTGAATCGACATCAGTAAATGAGGTAATCGACGTCAACGTCGCCCACCCCATGTCGTAGTCTATTTTTGCCGATAACTCAGATGCCTTGACGAACGACTTGCCCAGCTTGTTCGACTGGATCTCGTACTCGGGGACGTCAACGATGATCGGCGGATTCGGGTCCGGCAGTGGCAAGAAGAAATTGCTGCCCGGCATGAAGTAGCCCGAGCCACCGTCCTGGTCGATGTACTGCGCGCGCAAGTCGAAGGTTAACTTGTCGCTCGACTCAATCAGCAACCTGCCGCGAAAAGCAGATGATTCTTTGTAGTCGACCAGTTGATTGCCGAGATAGGCATTACGCAGCTGCCCTTCCCGGTCCTGCAGGCGGAACGCAAAACGTCCAAGTACCTTGTCTGACGAAATCGGTCCGGACGCGCTACCCGCGAGCATATAGTCATTGCCTTCGGCCGCCCTGAAGCGAAGCCGATATTCGGGAGTTGCGGTAGGCTGCCGGGTCGAGACGAGGATCGCCCCGGCGATCGCATTTCGTCCATAAAGTGCGCCCTGTGGCCCACGCAGCACGTCGATGCTCTCAATGTCGAACATATCCTGCGTCGTGAGGAGGTTGTTCGTTGCGCTGACGCCGTCGACTCGGAATGACACAGGCGGCTGTCCCGTGCCACGGTTTTGACTGACGCCGCGAATGACGAGCGTGCTGACGCCAACCTCCTGGTCGTCCGAGAAACGCAAGTTGGGCGTCAGGGACGCCACGCGATTGATACGTTCGATGCGATAACGCGTGATGTCATCGATCGTGAACGGAGTAATCGAAATCGGAATGTCCGAAAGTTTTTCCGCGCGGTAGCGGGAGGTAACGACGATCTCGTCGAGGATGGCGTCGGACGCCTGGGCCCGCGCGGGTTCCCCCACCATGGGCAACAGGGCCAGACTCACGAGTACCACTGCGCCATTCGCACAGAAAGCCTTATTATTCAAGGAATTGCCTTTTTATTGTTATCGAGCTGATCGCTCGAGGGTGCCTGATCGTGCCCTGATTATGCCAAGTTCAGGGCGTCTGGCAAGTAGGCATTCATCGCAGTAAATCTACGTATCGCGCGCGGCATCATTCGGGCCTAACGTGCGCGTCATGGACACGCAAAAACACCACAGCTGGGCTGAGCCCTACAAGATCAAGATGGTCGAACTCCTGCGCATGACAACGCGCGAGGAGCGTCTCGCCGCCATTCGCGAGGCTGGCTACAACACATTTCTTACGAAGAGCCGCGACGTCTACATTGACCTCCTCACGGATTCCGGCACGTCCGCCATGAGCGACCGCCAGTGGGCGGGCATGATGATGGGCGACGAAGCCTATTCCGGCAGTGAGAACTTCTACCATCTCGAATCCGTTGTTCAGGAGTACTACGGTTACAAGTACCTTGTGCCAACGCACCAGGGCCGCGGCGCCGAACACCTCATGTCACAAATCCTGATAAAGGACGGCGATCAGGTCCCGGGCAACATGTACTTCACAACCACGCGCCTGCACCAGGAATTGGCCGGTGGTCGTTTCGTCGACGTTATCGTCGACGATGCACATGACTCCGAGAGTGATTTTCCTTTCAAGGGCAACGTCGACATCGCAAAGCTCGATGCCATTGTCCAGGAGGTTGGCGCTGATCGGGTTCCCTACCTGAGTCTCGAGGGGAACGTAAATATGGCGGGTGGCCAGCCTTTCTCGATGGCCAACCTGCGCGAGTTGCGCGCCTACTGCGACCAGCACGATATCCCGATCATGCTGGACGCCACGCGAACGATTGAGAATGCATGGTTCATTCGTGAGCGCGAGGAAGGCTATGCGAATAAGTCGGTCCGCGAGATTCTGCGCGAGATCTGCGACATGACCGACGGCTGCACGATGTCGGCAAAGAAGGACGCACTCGTCAATATCGGTGGTTTCTTCTGTTGCAACGACGACGACGTGTTCCGCAAAGCGCAGAATCTTGTCGTAGTCTACGAAGGCCTGCACACCTATGGCGGGCTCGCCGGGCGTGACATGGAAGCGATGGCTCAAGGAATTCGCGAAGCGGCAACTGAGGAACACATGGCAGCACGTATCGGCCAGGTTCGTTACCTCGGACGCAAACTCGAAGCCGCGGGCGTTCCGATCGTCGAACCGATCGGTTCACACGCGATCTTCATAGACGCGCGACGCTTCCTGCCACATATCGATCAGGACGACTACCCGGCGCAAGCCCTCGCCGCCGAACTGTTCATTGAAGCGGGTATTCGAACAATGGAGCGCGGCAACGTGTCAGCAGGCCGCAGCCCGATCACGGGCGAGAATCGCCATCCGAAGCTGGAGCTCGTGCGGCTGACGATCCCCCGTCGGGTCTACACGCAAGCCCACATGGATGTCGTCGCAGAAACGGTCAGCGACGTGTATGCAAGGCGAGACGAAATCCGCGGCTTGAAAATGGTCTACGAGCCAGAATACCTGCGGTTCTTCCAGGCGAGATTCGAGCCGTTGTAGGAGCCGGTATTACAGGCGATTGAATGTCGCGCGCAAGGCGCGCTCCTAAATTCAATCGAGATCGGGCAAGCCGTGCAGCATGAGTCGATAATAGCTGACCATGCCGATAATGTTGCCGTCTTCCTCCACGGGTGCGTGGCTGATGCCGAAATTCTCGAAAAAGCGCGCACAATAGCGAACCTTCATATCCGGCCGGACCATCAGGACCGGTTTCGCCATGATCTCGTAGACGTTGACGCGTTCGGGCGCGCGGTTCTTTGCGATAACCTGCTTTGCGATATCGGCAAATAGCAACAAGCCATATTCGTCATCTTCATCGCGCCGCTTTACGACCAGGCTCGTCGACCCGACTTTCTTCATAACTTTCATTGCGGTCAGGATGTCCATTCGCCCGTCAACTTCCGTAACCTTCGGGCTCATGCAGTCACGTACCGTGCCCCACTCAGGAATGCTCATAAGTTCTCCTCCACGATGTCGCCCAGTTCCTCTACCTGGTGCACTACGCCAACAGCATCTTCAACGTCGATCATGACAGCAATGCCGGTGCCCGGTTTTGCGTCAAACTCGCCGACCTCGCCAATGTGTTCGAGTATATGTCGGCTCAGATGCTCCTCGACAAGCAACAGCACCACATCACGTTGCGTCGACAGCGTCAGACCGAAAAACGTCTTGCTTTCTTTCAGGCCTTCGCCACGCGCGTTATTAATGACTGTACAGCCGGTCGCACCCGCCTCCCGGGCTGCATGCATGACTGCCTCTGTCTTGTCGTCTTCGACGAACGTCACAATTAGTTTGAATCGCATTATTTCTTCCCTCTTAGTACAGCGATCTGACCGTACGCGAGCACCGAGATTATCGGAAAAAGGCTCGCGAACGCCACCAGTCCAAACCCGTCAAGCAGGGGACTGCGGCCCGGGACGGCTTCCGCCAACCCCAGACCCAGTGCCGTGATCAGTGGCACAGTGACAGTTGATGTCGTGACGCCGCCGGAATCGTAGGCGAGCGGCACGATCATTTTCGGCGCCATCGTGGTCTGCACAATGACGACCAGGTAGCCCGCCGCGATGAAATGCTGCAGCGGCAAGCCGGTTATTATTCGGAAACATCCAAGCGCAACGCCAAAGCCGACACCGAGCGCAACGGCAACACGCAGGCCCCAGATGCCAATCGCGCCACCCGATACTTCGTTGGCCTTGATTGACACGGCCATGAGTGCCGGTTCCGCAAGCGTCGTGCTAAAACCAATCGCCGCGGCAAACAGGTAGACCCAGTAGAAGTCCTGCCAGACGAGCGTATCGGCGATATGGCCGCTGATCTCGTACAGGAATCCCGGGTTGGTTAGCTGCTGGGCCATCAGGCGGCCAAGTGGAAACAGCGACTCTTCGAGACCAACGAGAAACAGACCGAGACCCACCGTCACGAAGACGAAGCCGACAAGTACTTGCTCCACGTCACGTATGCGCTCGCGCATGACGAATAACTGGAACACGAACAGGAAGAACACGATCGGCGCCACATCCAGCGCGGTATCGAAAACGAACGCCAATGCATCAACGATCAGACCCATTGCATCACGATTCCGTAGACGAGCACGAAAAGGATGGGCGTCAGCGACGCGAACGCAATCAGGCCAAAGCCGTCAGTCATCGGGTTACGGCCTTTCAAAGAGCTGGCAAGTCCGACGCCGAGGGCCGTCACCAGCGGCACGGTGACCGTCGACGTCGTTACGCCGCCCGAGTCATAGGCGATACCAACAATCTCGGCCGGAGCCATCGTTGTGACGATGACCACGAGAATGTAGCCGCCAATAATCATCAGGGGCAGCGACCAGTTCTTCACAATACGCAAGACGCCGAGCAGGAGCGCAACACCGACAGACAACGCCACGACGAGGCGCAGGCCGCTGGCATAGTTCGAGACTGCCTCTTCGCTATCGGGAATTGCGCCGGCGCCGACTGCGACCTCGGCTGCTTCCTCGGCTACCGCAAGCAACGCAGGTTCGGCGATCGTCGTGCCGAATCCGAGCACGAACGCAAAAGTGAACAGCCAGAATGCGCTGCCTTTGCGCGCCAGGGAATGCGCCAGGTCTTCGCCAATCGGGAACAGCGCAATCCGCAGCCCGAATATGAAACACGTCAGACCGGCGACAACCAGCAATCCACCGAACAGGATCGCCAGGAGGCCGGAAACCGGCTGCTGGATGACGAGAACCTGAAAAACCGCGATGACGAGGACGATCGGCGCGAGATCACGCAGGCTCGACAGAGCGTCCTTCGACAGTGCGACCAGGGAATCTTTCAAACGATGCGCTACCTCTTCGAGTAGCCGAAAGCATAGTAAAGGACTGGTATAACAACAAGCGTCAGCAGCGTCGATACGAAAATGCCGAAGATCAGCGTCACGGCAAGACCGTTGAAGATCGGATCGTCGAGAATGAAAAACGCACCCATCATCGCCGCAACGGCTGTCAGCGCGATGGGCTTGGCCCTCACGGCACCAGCCCGGATCACCGCTTCCTGAAATTCGACGCCAGCGTCGACTTCCTGATTGATGAAATCAACGAGCAGTATCGAATTGCGCACAATAATGCCCGCGAGCGCGATCATCCCGATCATGGAGGTGGCTGTAAACTGCGCACCGAATAGCGCATGCCCCGGCATTACACCGATAATCGTCAATGGAATCGGCGCCATGATAATCAACGGGACGACGTAAGACCGGAACTGGCCGACTACCAGCAGGTAAATCAGAATGAGACCAACGGCATACGCCATGCCCATGTCCCTGAAAGTCTCGTAAGTAATCTGCCACTCGCCGTCCCACTTGACGCTGTACTTGTACGGACTGTCGGGCTGGCTAATGAAGCGTTGCTCGAGTTTTCCGACACTGAACTCGGAGTCTTTCATGCCCAAGACCATGTCGAACATGCCGTACAACGGTGAATCAAAACGGCCAGCCATGTCACCCGTTACGAAAACGACGGGCAGCAGATCCTTGTGGTAAATGGTCTGCTCCCACTCGCTTGAACGGACTTCAACGACCTCGGTAAGGGGGACGAGATTGCCGCCATGGCCGGCCACGCGAAGCATCAACAGGCTGTCGAGCTCCGACTTGTCTGCGACCGGCAGTTCCAGCCGCACAGGGAGAGGGTATTTCTGGTAGCCATCACGTACGTACGTGACGTCTTCACCATTTAGCGCCGTGTTCAACGCCTGCACGACGCTGGACTGGCTGACGCCAAGCAGGGCCGCTTTGTTACGGTCGACCGACACGACGATGCGCGGAGCCGTTGCCTCGACACTGTCATCGATATCCACGATGTCCGGTGTATTGACAAACAACTCGCGTAGCTCGGCAGCGACTTCTTGCTGGCCCGCGTAATCGGGTCCATATACTTCGGCTACGAGGGGCGACTGCACCGGTGGACCCGGTGGCACTTCGACAACTTTGACCGCACCACCGTGGCGTTTTGCGATTTCATCGAGCGCAGGTCGAGCTGAACTCGCGATCTCGTGACTCTTGCGTTTGCGATCCGATTTGTCGACCAGGTTGACCTGGATATCGCCCACGTTTGGGCCCTCTCGCAGGTAGTACTGGCGAACGAGGCCGTTGAAATTGATCGGCGCCGCTGTTCCTGCATACACCTGGTAGTCGGTGACCTCCGGAATACTCTTGACGTAGGCGGCCATCTCATCGAGAACACGACCCGTCTGCTCGACCGTCGTGCCTTCGGGCATATCGAGCACCACCTGGAACTCGGACTTGTTGTCGAATGGCAACATCTTCATGACTACGGCGTTGAAGCCGACCAGACTTGTGGCCAGGACAATAGCGATAACAACACCGCCACCCAACCAGCGCCGCGCACGGCGGCCATCGTCGCCTCGCAGGAAGGGTCCCACGACACGGCGGAAGAACTTGTCGAGCCATATCGCCGTCTTGTCTTCCTGCTCTTCGTGATGCGTCTTAGGCAGCAGCTTCAAACTGGCCCAGGGCGTAACCGTCAGGGCAACCGCCAGTGATAGCAGCATGCCGATACTCGCATTGATTGGAATTGGGCTCATGTACGGGCCCATCAGGCCAGTCACGAATGCCATCGGCAGCAACGCGGCGATCACGGTGAAAGTAGCGAGAATGGTCGGTCCACCTACCTCGTCAACCGCCGGTGGGATCGCCTCGAACAGGGTCTTGTCGCCCATCGCCATGTGGCGGTGAATATTCTCCACGACGACGATCGCGTCGTCGACGAGGATGCCGATCGAAAATATGAGCGCAAACAGCGAGACACGGTTAATCGTAAAGCCCCACGCCCATGACGCGAACAGCGTCAGGGCCAGGGTGATGATCACTGCCGAGCCCACGACGACGGCTTCGCGCCTCCCCAGCGTCAGGAAGATCAGCAGAATCACCGATACTGTTGCGAAAGCGAGTTTCTGAATCAGCTTCTTCGCTTTGGCGTCGGCCGTTTTGCCGTAGTCGCGTGTCACGGTGACTTCGACGCCGTCAGGGATCGCAATACCCTTCAGCGCATCGATACGTTCAATTACCTGCGCCGATACACGTGCAGCGTTCGTGCCGGGTTTCTTGGCAACCGCGATCGTCACCGCTGGCGAATCGCCGAAACGCACGTACTGCTCAGGCTGATCTGCGCCCGCTCTTACCTGCGCGACATCTTCCAGGTACACGGCTTTGCCGTCGATCACGCCGACAACCAGCTCGGCGACATCCTGCTGATTGGCAAGGTAAGTACCCGCGGTTACCGGAATGCTCGCGTTGTCCCTGACAACAGCACCTGCCTGGGCGGCTACGTTGCTCGCCAGCAGCGCGTGTCGCAGGGCGTCGAGCGAAAGACCGTAGGCCGCGAGTCTTTGCGGATCGAGTTCGACATGCACGACATTGTCGGGACCGCCTACCGTGTAGACATCCCGTGTGCCCGGTACACGCTTGATATCCGCCTCGATCGCATGCGCGACGCGCTGCAGTTCATGTGCGCCCCTCTCTTCGTCTTCAGTCCAGAGCGTGACCGTTACCATCGGGACATCGTCGATGCCTTTTGGCTTGATCAGCGGTTGCATAACACCGGTGCCGGGCGGTAACCAGTCCTGGTTTGAGTAGACCGCGTTGTACAGCCGCACGATGGCCGCGGTTCGGTCTTCACCAACTTCGTATTGAATGGTCAATACCGCCATGCCCGGCCGCGAGACCGAATACGTATGTTTGATGCCCTCAATCTCGGACAACACCTGTTCAAGTGGAACGGCAACGAGATTCTCAACCTCGACTGCACTGGCTCCGGGGAACGGCACGAAGATATTCGCGAACGTCACATTGATCTGCGGTTCTTCCTCGCGCGGGGTAACCGCGACTGCAAAGAATCCCAGCAGGAGCCCTGTCAGGGCCAGCAGCGGCGTGATCTTGGAATCCTGGAAGCGCTTCGCAAGCGCGCCCGAAAAACCGAGTTTCTTCTCGTTGGCCATCAGTCCGTGCGCTCTTTGAGATAGATGGCCGCTGCGACAGGGTCAGTTGCGACCGTCTCGCCTTCGCTCAAACCTGCGAGCACCTCGATGGACGTGCCGTATTTGCGACCGAGGCGCACTTGCCTCAGGACGACATCGTCCCCGTCCGTGACATAAACGCCGCTCAACTCGCTGCGGCGCATGACGGCTTCGGCCGGGATAAGAAGTCGCTGCGATTCACCAACGACAAACCCGACTTTGACAAACATGCCGGGGTACAGCGTTGCCGCTCCGTCGGGCAGGTTCACGCGTACACGAAACGTATTGGCCGCCTCATCAGCAACTGGGAAGAAGGTCAGACTCTCAGCCGGAATGCGCTCATCGTCGACATAGACGAAAGCTTTGCCAATCGTGCGCACAGGCACGAACATACTCTGCGGAACATCGACATTGACACGCAATGACTGCAGTGAGAGTCCCGAAATCAATGGTTGCCCGGGGCTAACCAGTTCACCGAGCTCAACATGCCGCTTCGATACGATGCCTGCGTAAGGCGCCCTGACAACGGTGTATTCAAGCTGCTCTTTGGCCGTCTCAACATCGGAGCGCGCCGCATTGAGGCGTGCCTGGGCCGCATCACGATTCGCGCGCGACTGGTCAAACTGCTGTTGCGACACGCTGTTGTTCTCGATCATCCGGGAGAAACGATCGAACTGCTGGGTTGCCTCGGCAAGGCGAGCACTGGCTTCCTGGAACGCCGCCTCGGCGCGAGACAGCGCCGCCTTTTGCTCGGTATCCGTGAAGCGCATGACAACATCGCCCGCCGCGACGTAGTCGTTCACATCGAACGGTAGTCCGGCAATTCGACCCGAGGTCTGGGCCGACACTGTTGCCTGGTTTACGGCTTCGATCCGCCCATCCCACACCCGCTCGCGCGGCGCAAGATCGTAGATAGCAACGGCCGTTTCGAACGGTACGCTGGACCAAGCCGGCACCGCCGCAAGTAGTGTCGCAAGGAGAATTGTATTTCGCATCATCAGTATGGCTCCCCACGTAGGCAGGCTTCGTGGTTCAATATATTAGGATTTGCTTAATTATATATTATTCTTTTCTAATATAACAAGGCCAATAGCAAAAAAAGGCCCTTCCCCACCGCACAGGGTGAAGAAGGGCCTTGTTAGCTTGAGCGCTTGTCTGGGGTCAGGATGCCCGGGAACGACTGGATCCGTTGCTGCGCTTGCGTTGAGCACCGCGGGCATTCTTGCCGGGACGTTTGCGTCCGGCCGGACGCGGTCCCTTTGAGCGAGGAGCCCCCGCTCCACCGCGAGGCTTACCGCGACCTGCCCCGCCCTTTTGAACCGGCTCGGCCTTGATGCGCTTGTCGACCTCGTAGCCAGGCACGAATTCTTTCTTGATGCCGCGCTTGAGCAGCTGCTCGATGTCCTTGAGAAGCTTCTGCTCGTCGATGCACACGAGCGACACGGCAGTACCGTCCTGGCCAGCGCGCGCTGTGCGACCAATACGATGCACGTAGTCTTCAGGTACATGCGGCAGTTCGAAATTCACGACGTGCGGCAGCTTCTGAATATCCAGGCCGCGGGCGGCGATATCTGTTGCTACGAGCACGCGGGTCTTGCCGGCTTTGAAGTCCCGCAGGGCTTTCGTGCGCGCGCCCTGTCCTTTGCCTCCATGGATTGCATCTGTCGTGATGCCATCCTGGTTGAGCTGCTTCGCCAGGCGATTCGCGCCGTGTTTGGTGCGGGTAAAGACGAGCACTTGCTGCCAGTTGCCGCGCCCAATCATCTCGGACAACAACTCACGCTTGCGCGCCTTGTCGACCGGGTAGACGAGTTGCTCGACACGATCCGCCGTAGTGTTGCGTGCCGCGACCTGAATCTCGGCCGGATTGTCGAGAAGGTTATTCGCCAATTCGCGAATCTCTTTTGAGAACGTCGCCGAGAACAACAGGTTCTGCCGCTCTTTCGGAAGCTGCTTGATGATCTGCCTGATGTCGCGAATAAAGCCCATGTCGAGCATGCGGTCTGCTTCGTCAAGTACAAATATCTCAACGGCCGAGAGGTCAATATTTCCCTGGCGAATATGATCGAGCAAGCGACCGGGTGTCGCGATGACGACGTCGACGCCGCGATTGATCTTGGTGATCTGCGGGCGCGCACTAACGCCGCCGTAGATCTCCATCGACCGCACCGGGCGGTACTTGCCGTAGGTGTGAACGCTTTCATTGACCTGTGCGGCCAGCTCGCGAGTTGGCGTCAGGACCAGCGCGCGTACAGGGCGACTTCCCGACAATGGGTCCCCAAGGATCTGCAACATGGGCAGCGTAAAGCCCGCCGTCTTGCCTGTGCCCGTCTGGGCGCCAGCAAGAATATCGTGGCCTTCGAGAATATGGGGAATGGCATCGCGCTGAATGGGCGTGGGCGTTTCATAGCCCTGATCCGAGACAGCACGCAGTAGGTCGGCCGAAAGGCCGAGTTCGTTAAACAACATTGATTTTTCTCCGGGTCGCCTGATCCGACGTGCCAACGAGCGTATGCGAGCGGCGTGCGGTTC
>JAACFG010000219.1 GCA_009937605.1 Gammaproteobacteria bacterium
TACGCCCCCAGCAACGATCGATTCACGTTCCCGTTCAGTCTCAAGTACACGTGGACCACAGAGGCAGAATTCAAGAGTGCGTTTGACTCGAACTTTGGGCCGTGGGGCGAGGTGGAGGTCGGTGATGAACTCCCCTACATTCCCGAGCACCAGATGCGCATCACGGCGGGCCTCGTGCACGAACGTTTCAGCGTGAATCTCGCGGCCAATTTCATTGGCAAGATGCGCACAAAGGCGGGCCAGGGTGCCTACCTGCCGGGTGAATCAATCGACTCGCATACTGTCGTTGATTTCGTGGCCTCATTCAGCCTGACTGAGAATCTCGCGACTTACGTGAAGGTCGACAACCTGCTTGATGAAACCTACATCGCGGCACGGCGCCCTGCCGGCGTCCGCCCGGGTCTGCCAAGAACGGCTTACCTGGGTATTACGTATCGATTGTAGGCGTTCGCCTAGCGCTTCGAGTAGTTATTGTCGATCCAGTCACGATAGGACTCGTCCAGGATCGCGCGCCACCAGTCCTCGTTGGCAAGCATCCAGTCGATCGTACTGCGAAGTCCGGTCTCGAAATTGTAGGAAGGCTCAAAGCCCAGTTCGTCCCGCATGCGGCTGGCGTCAATGGCGTAACGCCAGTCATGGCCCGGGCGATCCTGCACCATGGTAATCAGTGATTCCGCCGGTTTGCCTGACGAGGCTGGAGCGTTTGGGAAGCGCTTGAGCAGTTCGTCGTTATTTTCGAACAAGTCATCGATGCAAGCGCACAATGTCCTGACGATATCGAGATTCGCGTGCTCTTCGTTGCCACCGATATTGTAGGTCTCGCCGACCGACCCTTCCCGCACGACGAGATCGATTCCCCGAACGTGGTCCTCGACATGCAACCAGTCGCGAATATTGCTGCCATCGCCGTAAACCGGTAGCGCTTCGCCGGCAAGCGCGTTGACGATCATCAGCGGAATAAGCTTTTCGGGAAACTGGTACGGACCGTAGTTATTGGAGCAATTGCTGGTCGATACCTGCAGGCCGTACGTATGGTTATAAGCCCGAACAAGGTGGTCTGAACTCGCTTTGCTCGCCGAGTACGGAGAACTCGGCGCGTACGCGGTCGTTTCAGAAAAGGCGGGATCATCCAGGTTCAGCGATCCGTACACCTCGTCCGTCGACACGTGATGAAAGCGGTGACTTGCCGGAGCGCTGTCTCCGAGCCATTGTCCACGTGCAGCCTCGAGGAGCGTGTACGTACCAACGATATTCGTCTGGATGAACGCACCGGGCCCGCTGATCGAACGATCCACATGTGACTCGGCCGCAAAATGCACGATCGTATCGATCTGCTCCTGCTGGAGAAGATCGGTAACCAGCCTGGCGTCACAAATGTCGCCGTGAACAAATCGAAATGCGGGTTCCTGACTGACGGCTGCGAGACTTGCCTGGTTGCCGGCGTACGTCAGCGCATCAAGCACTACAACGCGATCGTCCGGGTATTTGCGCAACCAGTAGTGAACGAAATTGGCACCGATAAAACCCGCGCCACCTGTTACCAGTAAATTGCTCATGACCTGTCACCTGCTTTAAGCATCATTCGAAGACTCTTTCGCCAGGGCGTCGCCGAAATGTTCAGTACGTCTTCCGTTGCCGAGCAGTCGAGCACACTGAAGGCCGGCCTCGTCGCGGCAACTTTATAGTCTTTTGAGGGGATGGGCCGAATCTCGGCTGCATTGTCGAGAATTCCCAAATCACTTGCCTCTTCTTTGATTGCTGTGGCGAAATCGTACCAACTTGCCTGCCCTGAGTCCGTCCAGTGGAAGATGCCGGCTACCTCCGGTTGGTCCAGGAACGAGAAAATGGCGTTCGCGACCGACCGGGCCCAGGTGGGCGTACCAATCTGGTCATCAACAACAGAAATCTCGTCGCGCTCGCTCATTAGCCTGAGCATCGTGCTCACGAAATTGCCGCCGTATTCACTGTAAAGCCAGGCCGTACGCAAGACGACGGCGCTATTCGGCATAGCCGCAAGTACCGCTTGTTCTCCGTCGTACTTCGTCCTGCCATAGACGCTTTGTGGGTTGGCGATCGCCGTCGGCGAATAGGGTGAATCGGACCGTCCGTCGAATACAAAATCTGTCGATATGTGAATCAGTCGGGCGCCCAGTTCTTGCGAAACTTCAGCGAGAATCCGCGGGCCATCGACATTAGCCTTCACTGCGTCGGCCTCATTGGATTCAGCAAGATCAACGGCTGTCCAGGCGGCAGTGTTCACGACGACATCCGGTTGCTCCAGCTGGAGGCGATCCCGTACCTGGTGTTCGTCAGCAATATCGAAGTCTTCCAAATCGACACCAACGATGGTTATACCGGCCGGCACGTTGGCCTGCAGCGAGCGTCCGAGCTGCCCGTGCGCGCCGGTCACGAGAACTTTCACGAGTAGACCTCTGCCTCCTGGAATGAAGTCCCAGCCGCATCTTTCGCCGACAGTACGGGCTCGGCCCCTTCGGGGATCGGCCATGCAATGTCCAGGTCCGCGTCGTTCCAGAGAATCGTGCGTTCGTGCTGGGGTGCGTAGAAGTCGGTGCATTTGTATTCGAACAGCGCAGTTTCGCTGAGTACGAAAAACCCGTGCGCGAATCCTGGCGGAATCCAGAGAGCATCGCGATTGTCGGAGGACAAGTGCGCTCCCACCCATTTGCCGAACGACGGTGAGGAGCGCCTGATATCCACTGCTACGTCAAACACCTCGCCATCAACGACGCGCACCAGTTTTCCTTGCGGCTGCTGAATTTGGTAGTGCAACCCACGCAATGTGTGTCGTGACGACCGGCTAAGATTATCCTGTACGAAGTTCTCGGAGATTCCCGCCTCGGCAAAACGCCGGGCGTTCCAGGTTTCCATGAAGTATCCGCGCGGATCCTCGAACGAATTCACCTTCACGAGAAGAACGCCCGGTAGCGATGTTTCCTCAAGCTTCACGCCGGGGCTCCAGCTTCAAGCAAGCGCAGCAGATAGCGACCGTAGTCGTTCTGCGCCAGCTCGGTTGCCTGGGTCCGAAGCTGGTCTGCGTCAATAAATCCGGCAAGGAAGGCAATCTCCTCCAGGCAGCAGATTTTAAGACCCTGACGTTTTTCGACAATTTCAATGAAGTTGCCTGCGGCTAACAGAGACTCGTGCGTTCCAGTATCCAGCCAGGCAGACCCGCGTCCAAGCACTTCGACGTTAAGCAATCCAAGATCGAGATATTCACGATTCAGATCCGTGATTTCCAGCTCGCCGCGGTCCGAAGGCTTCAATGCCTTCGCGATCTCGACGACCTTATTGTCATAGAAGTAGATTCCTGTCACCGCGAAGTTGGACTTGGGCGACTCCGGTTTTTCTTCGATGCCAAGCGCTTTGTTGTTTTCATCGAAGTGCACGACCCCGTACCGTTCCGGGTCGGTCACGTGGTAAGCAAATACTGTTGCCCCTTCACCCCGCCCCGCGGCTGACTGCAGTTGCTCGGAAAGCCTGTGGCCAAAGAAAATGTTGTCGCCAAGAATCAGGGCAACAGGATCGCCGCCGATGAACTCCTCGCAGATAATAAACGCCTGCGCGATGCCCGCCGGCTTCGGCTGAACAGCGTAGCTTATCGATAATCCCCACTGGCTACCGTCGCCCAGGAGTTTGCGAAACAGTTCCTGGTCAGACGGTGTGGTGATCACCTCGATTTCCCGGATGCCGGCGAGCATCAGTGACGCAATCGGGTAGTAAATCATGGGTTTGTCG
>JAACFG010000220.1 GCA_009937605.1 Gammaproteobacteria bacterium
CGCGTGCACCCCGTCGAGTTCGCGGGCAGCATCGGTATCGATGGATCTGATTCGGGCGTGTGGGACATTGGCGCGCTTCGTGCGAGCATAGAGCATGCCGGGGAAACGGTAGTCGTCGGTAAATCGTGCCGTTCCCTTGATTTTCGCCAGTGCATTCGGGTTCGGACGCGGTTTGCCGATCTCCGCAACAGGCGCCTTTGTCTCCGGCAGGTAAGGGGGTACGTCCTGACCGGACGCTTGCAGAATCGCGTTGATGACACTCTGGTAACCGGTACAGCGGCAATACGAGTCTTTGAGCGCGGCTCGAATATCCGCCTCGGTTACGTCGCGGCTCTCACTTGCCACCCGGTCCAGCAGGCCCTTCGCGGTCATGATCAATCCGGGCGTACAGATACCGCACTGGACGGCACCGTGATCCAGAAAGGCTTGTTGCAACGAATGCAAATTGTCGCCGCTCGACAGACCTTCAATGGTCTCGATGTGCGCACCTTGCGCCTTGAACGCGGGGTATACGCAGCTGACGACGGGCGTGCCGTTAACGAGCACAGTACAGATGCCGCACTCGGCTTCGGCGCAGCCAATCTTGGTGCCCGTCAGCCCAAGGTCTTGCCGCAGCACGTCCGACAGGTAACGCGATTCGTCGACATCGATGTCGACGGCGGCGCCGTTCACTGTCATTTGCAGTCGGCTCACAGTTCCACTCCCGCGCGTTGTGCGGCCTTCGCCAGGATGATCGGCAGGTAGGTTTGGATCATCGTCGCGCGGTACTCTTCGGTCGCACGGTACTTGCTGGTGCGCAGCGAGATATTGTCGAGAGCGACTTCGGCAGCCTTCGCAAACCGCTCCTCGCTTGCTCGGCCACCGACGAGTGCATCGGCCACCGGCGCGGCGAACCAGGGAACCGGCCCGACCGGTCCCATGCTGATCCCGGCGGACGTGATTGTGTCGCCTTCGATTTGCAGGCGCGCGGCCATGGAAATTATCGGCAGACACAAGCCCTGCGGGCGCATGACACGGTGGAACGCCGAACCTTCATTGTCGCTCGTCGGTTTGAAGCGCAGCCTCGTGAGAATTTCCCGCTGGCGATCGATGACGCTGCGGCCTGGCCCCTTGAAAGTGTCCTTTGCAGGCATCCAGCGAGTGCCGTTCAGGCCGGCTATCTCGACTTCGCCGCCGAGTGCGAGCAGGCCGATTGTGCCGTCGCCAGCGGGCAAGGCGTGTGCGACGTTTCCGGCAAGCGTGCCTGTGTTGCGCACCTGTGGACCGCCGATGACACCGCAACTTTCGGACAGGCAGGTACCGGCGCGTTCGATTCGCTCGTCGTTCACGAGCATCGTGTGCGTTACGCCGCAGCCAATGACGATGTGCCCGGTGTCCTCAACGATCGCGCCGAGGCCTGTCATCCGGGTGGCATCAACAATGGCTTCAAACGGCCGCCGCAGCCCGCGCCGGGATTCCACGAGCAGGTCCGTACCACCGCCAACAACGCGCGCCCGGCCGTCATAGCGCTGCAGGATGGCAAGCGCCTCAGCGACGGTGTCCGGTACGAAATAGTTGTTCCATGCGGAAGTCAAAGTTTAGCCTTTACAACCAGTTATCAATTTATTCTCGACCAGATTCTGGTCGCTCTTTCGACGCATTTCGCACGTATTTCATCTTCATCCAGGTGCAGGATTTGGCCATCATCGACGATGACCTCGCCGCGCGAGATAGTGGTGCGAACGCGCGTGAAGCTGAGTCCAAACAGCAGGTGTCCGAAGAACGTATCGGCGTTTAGCGGCGTGAATGGCACGTAGTCGGGAATGATGATGTCTGCGAGCTGGCCGGTGGCGAGCATGCCGCGAGGTTCCCTGAAGAGCCGGTTGCAGATATCGCGGTTGTTCCTGAGAAGGATGTCGCAGGCTTCGCCAAACGCGACGGTCGGGTCGCGGTGGTAAGTGCGCTGATGCAGGTACATGGCACGCGCCTGGGAGATCATGTGCGACGACATGCCGTCGGTGCCGACGCCGACCAGGACGCCGTGTTTCAACATGTCGAGAATCGGTGCGACCCCAAGGCCATTGTTCATATTCGACTCGGGATTATTGACCAGCATTGAGTCCGTTGAGCGCAAGAGGTCCAGCTCGCGCGACGCGAACCGCACGCCGTGCACGAAAATCGTCTTCGGTCCGGCAATGCCGAAATCCAGGAAACGGTCCATTACGCCGCGACCGTAGCGCTCCATCGTTGTTGAAACGTCGATTTCGTCTTCGGCCGCATGCACGTGAAAGCCTGCGCCGAGCGCGTGTCCGATTTCCGCACAGCGATCGAGAGTCCGGGTCCCGAGTGTCAGGAGCGCGTGCAGTCCAAACAGCGCGGCCATCTGGTCGTCGTCGGAATCCAGGCATTTGCGGATATAGCGTTCGTTTTCCTCGATGCCCTCGCCGGGCCGATTGCGGTCGGACACCTCGTAACTCAGGCAGCCGCTCAGGCCGACTTCCCTGAACGCGCGCTCCACCTGGTCGAGGCTGCCGTCGCTGCAGGATGGTGACGCATGGTGATCGATGATGGTCGTACACCCGGCCCGCGCCGCATGCATGATTGCCAGCAGCGCCGAGTAATAGACGTCCTCTTCGTCGAGGGCCTTGTCGAGCTTCCACCAGAGGTTCTGCAACGTCTCTTCGAAATTCCGTGCTGGCTCCCCCGGTGGCGTGAAACCACGCGCAAAGGTCGAGTAGAGATGATGGTGAGCGTTGATCAGGCCGGGCATCACCAGGCTGCCCCGGGCATCAATCGTACGGTCTGCCGTGTATTTGTCGGCCGGGAAATTGCCAACGTCAATGATGTGATTGCCTTCGACGAGAATGCTGCCGTTCTCGATAAAGCCGTTGCTTTCATCGAGTGTGACGAGGTGTCCGTTGGTGATCAGTAGTGACTTCATATCAGTTCCACACGACCGGCAGGAATGGCATCGACTGCTGCACGCCTTGCAGAAGCGTGAACATGTCGTCCTGACGCTCGACCGGCCTGCCATCCAGTTCGATGTGTTCTGTACGGCCCGCCAGGCGCGCGTCCATTGACCAGGATTCTCCATCGCGAAGGATCATGTAGGCATTGTCCTGCTGCTCCTCGAAATCCGCCCGATTCAGGTAGCAGCGCGGCTTGTCCCGGTAAGGAGCGCCGGATGTCGGGCAAAAAGTCGTGCAGTTGCCGCATTCGTTGCAGAGGTCGGCGAGGACGGCGACCTGGTAGGGCTGCATTCGTCGTTCTGTCTTGTAGGTGAAGAGCGCGAGATTCGGGCACACACCGACGCAAATGCTGCAGAACGAGTGGCAGTCGAGACACCGTGCCGCTTCGACGCGCGCCTGCTCAGCAGAGTAGGTGAGCATGACCTCCCTGAAGTTCTGCCGGTCGTCGACAGCGGTACGCGGGGCACGCACACGGCGGACGCGGTGGCTTCGCCTGCGCAGCAATTCGGGGACCGATTTGGGGACAGTGACCTTAATTCCGGGAATAAAGGTCATTGTCCCCGAACTCTTGTTGAGGATGCTTTTCGCGATGGCTTTGCCGGCGGCGGCTGCCTTGACGATCGTCGCTGGTCCTTCGTTTGCCACATCGCCCCCGGCATAGACGCCGGGCACACTGGTTTCGAACGTCACGGGGTCTGCTTTGATATAACCGCGATCGTTCAATTCGATCGACTGGCCGTCGAGAAAGTCCAACTCGGCTTGCTGGCTGATTGCGAG
>JAACFG010000221.1 GCA_009937605.1 Gammaproteobacteria bacterium
ACTTCCCTGGAGCACGAAGGTCAGCGTGCCGGGCCCCAGTGTCAGGGTCTTGTTGTCGGTAAACACCAGGTCGAACGGTAAACCCGGATACGGGAAGATAATGGACTGGTCGACACATTCATCGACCGTACCCGGATTGACCGGAATTTGAACTTGCGCATTTGCTGTGGACGCGCAGAGCGCAGTCAGGATGAGAAAAAATACCGGAATCTTTTTTCGCGTGAACATCTTAGTAATTCCCCAAACTCATAGTGATATCGTTAGTACCAAGCCGATGACCGGATCTGCGAGGGCCGCTGCTCATGCCTTACCGTACAGCCTAAGTCATCGACGCACTCCGGACTGGCGATTTCCCGCCAATTTTCGAGGAATGCGGAAACTACCTATATAGAGTAGGCCCCCGTAAGTACGTTGATATGCGGATGTCTGCCCTGTCGATAATGCTACCGAAAAGCTAACTGGCACAGCCAGCAATTGACCAATTCGTGCCAACCACTTGATCAGGGAAAAGGAAGGTTATCTACCAAACGACTCGCGGTAAGCCCTGGGCGTGATGCCGCTGACCCGTCGGAACATACGGGTGAAATGGGAATGGTCTTCAAACCCCACCAATCGCGCTATCTGACCGATGTCTTTCGTAGTCTCGTGTAACAGGTACTTCGCCTTTTCGAGGCGAATTTCATCGACGAGTGCATGATAGGCCGTGCCACGCTCTGCCAACCTCCGGAACAGCGTACGCTTACTCATGCCAACCAGTTCTGCCGCGAAGCGCGCCGGCGGATATCCCTCGCCAATGTAGGGTGTGAGGACCGCACGAAGCGTGTCGACAAAATCAAAACTCTCAGTAAGGATGAGCTGCGAGTCCGTGGTCTTTGACGGTTTGAGTGCGGGGGTCGCAAGCATATTCCGAGGGATTTTTATGAACCCAAACGGCGCTTCACTTTGTATCAGCGAGCCGCGAAAAATCGACTTCGCGACGCCCGGCACCCTCTTCGCCTCGATCCCGATTTCATCGGGCGACCAGTCAGGGCCCAGGTAATGACGAATTACCGACAGGTAAACGGGAAGCTGATAGCCCTGTGACATATGGTAGCCCGGCCGGTTTTCGAATCCAGGGTAATGGTTGTACAACACGATATCATTGTCTTGTTCCAGGATACCCAGCCCGAGATGCGATGCCTCGGAACTTATCAGGCGCACAAAATTCTTTAGCCCTTCGTACAGGGTCGGAGCGTGCTCGATACGTCGAAGGAGCTGTCCATTGAGCTGCTCATCATGCACGAACCGGCCAACGCGCCAGGCGATATCCCGATCCTCGGCGTTCGCCGCTATATCGAAAGCCGTCCAAGCACGATCCACCCGCACAAATTCGTTTGGATCCTTGCAGAGCGCGGGAAGTCCGGCACGCCGCAGCACTCGCCCACTCGGTGCGCCAATTCGATCGAGGTATTTCGCAAACGCCAGCGGATGCGCCAGCCGCATAATGGCCGGGCCTGATTCAGCGCGCGTCCAACCTACAGTAACGTTCACTCTTCTCAGCTGCGAGCCCCCCGATTCCACATCAGCGCGGTCGGTTATTATTTCATATTATGAGAAATAATGACGCCACCCAACTCAAGACCGATGGTAAAGCGGCCCTGTCCGTAAGCGCCACCGCGGGGGGCTCAGGGCTGCAATGAACCCGCAAGCTCTGCGACTGACCCGATACCATGCACTTGCAGGTAGTCCAGCAGCCCGGCATTGATCTTCTTACAGACGAGCGGGTCGTAGAACAGCGCCGTACCAACACCGACAGCACTTGCGCCAGCGATCATGAACTCAATGGCGTCGTTCGCCGTCGTGATGCCGCCCTGCCCGATGATGGGCACAGCATGCGCTTTCGCGACCTGGTAAACCTGGTGTACCTTGAGCAGCGCGATCGGCTTGATCGCCGGGCCGGACAACCCGCCTTGCACGTTGCCGATGATCGGCCTGCGCATTTCCGTATCGATCGCCATACCCATGAGTGTGTTGATGCACGCAAAGCCGTCGGTGCCGGCCTCGATACACAGCCGCGCATTTTCCTGGATGTTCGTCTGGTTTGGCGAAAGCTTCGTGATCAACGGCTTCGATGTCACGGCACGGCAGGCGGCGACAACGCGTGCGGACATCTCGGGGTCGTTGCCGAACGCGACACCACCTTCTTTAACGTTGGGGCAGGAGATGTTGATCTCGATGGCGTCGATATCGGAATCATCGAAGCGTTGCGTAACGCGCTGGTATTCCTCGACCGTCGAGCCAGACACGTTCGCGATGAATCGTGTCTCCGAAAAATCGAGCCCGGGAAGAATGTCGTCCACGACTTTGTCGACACCGGGATTCTGCAAGCCGATGGCGTTAAGCATGCCGTCGGGCGTCTCGCAAACCCGGTGTGGCGAATTGCCCAGGCGCGCGTCACCCGTAGTGCCCTTCAGGCAGACGGCGCCGACGTCGGCATTCGAATATCCTTCGACCCGTGTGTACTCCTCGCCAAAGCCGACGCACCCGGACAGCAACACGATCGGCGACGCCATTTGCAGGCCGCAGAATTCGGTGTGCAGTGGATTGTTCGTCATCGCGGCGGCATTCTACCCGAATGTTCTCTGTCATTCTTTACGAGCCGGAAATACCGCCAAACACGGGCAACATCATCCGCCTGTGTGCAAATACGGGTGCCAGTCTGCACCTGATCGAACCGCTGGGGTTTGAGTTGGACGAAAAGCGCCTGCGCCGTGCGGGGCTCGACTACCGTGAGTTCGTCAACGTCCAAACACACGAGTCACTGGAGCGATGCCTCGAAATCCTGGACCGGCCACGTGTATTTGCATTGTCGACGAAGAACTCGACGCGCTATGACCGGGCCGCATTCAACGAGGGTGATGCGCTGCTATTTGGACCAGAGACGCGCGGCCTGCCAAGAGACGTGCTCGAGGCGCTGCCATCCGAACAGCGTTTACGGCTGCCCATGCAGGAGGGCAACCGCAGCCTGAACCTGTCGAATTCGGCTGCGGTCGTCCTGTATGAGGCGTGGCGCCAGCTCGAGTTTCCGGGGGGAAGCTAGGCCGGCTCGATATTGCTGTTCAGCCGGAACAGGTTGCCGGGATCATATTCACCCTTGATGCGCGACAGGCGCTCATATGCCGGGCCGTAGTTGCCGGCCACCGTTTCCGGGTTGGACTGGATGTTGTCGTAATAGCCGCCCGTGAAGGGCGCGAGCTTCGAAAACCAGTCGCGGCCCAGCGCCATTGCCTCGGCGTCCATCGTCGGATCGGCCCAGCCACCACCGACGCTCAACATCGTCTCGGCATTGCGGTGTGGAAAGGCCGTATCCAGATCTTCAACGCGATTCATTGCGCCACCGGCCGTATGAGTGAACATCCCCATTCGTGGGTCGGACACAAATGAATCAATCATCGTGTCGACGAGCTCCTGGGTGAACTCCTTGACCATGCCGTTCTTGGCGTAGGAGCGTATGCCGTGTGAGAACGCGGCATCCTCCTGGGTCTGCATGACGGTGTAGTCCTGCATCTTGACGCCGTCGTCCACCGGCGACCCCAATTCCCTGAGAGCAGCGACTTCCTTCTCGCCCACAGCCGGATCTCCGGCGTAGACAACCTCAACCATCACCAACGCGGTGCCGTCCGGCATCGTTCCCATCGCAGGTCCGGTGTACAACT
>JAACFG010000222.1 GCA_009937605.1 Gammaproteobacteria bacterium
ACTTAATCAAATTCGATAACTGTGAACAGCAGCACAAAATCCAGTTGAATCGGGCACTTGGATCAGTGAGACTGTAACGCTCATAGAATGAGATAGCTTGGGAATTCATGGCAGCAACGGCATCACAATCCAATCTTGCAGGCTTGCCAAGACGCTTGGTGCAGGACGGTATCGTTTCTGAGCAACAACTTCAGGACGCAACCGAAGCCGCCAAGAAGGAACGCCTGCCACTGATTGCCTACATCGTTAGCGAAGGCATGGCAGATTCAAGGGCCGTTGCCGTCGCCGCCTCCCACGAATTTGGCGTGCCGCTATTAGACCTGGACGCGGTCGAGGTTGACCTCGATGTCGTTCGAGCGGTTGATCAGAATCTCATTACCAAGCACCGGGTTCTGCCGCTGGTCAAGCGCGGCAAGCGCCTGTTCCTCGGCATCTCCGATCCGACGAACCTGCAAGCCATTGACGACATCAAGTTCGCCACGACGCTGAGCATCGACCCGGTCGTCGTAGAGCAGGACAAGCTCGAGGAACGCATCAACTCGGCCATTGAGGCCGTAGACACGAGCATGGGCGACCTCGGAGACGATGACTTCGATCTCGAGAACCTCGATATCGGCCCCGATGAGGAAGAAGATGAAATCCAGAAGGACGACGTCGAAGATGCACCGGTCGTCCGCTTCGTCAACAAGGTACTGCTCGACGCTATCAAACGTGGCGCCTCTGACGTTCATTTCGAACCCTATGAGAAGATATTTCGCGTTCGGACACGCCTTGACGGCGTGCTGAGCGAGGTTGCACAACCGCCTGTCGCGCTGGCCAACAAGGTCTGTGCACGACTCAAAGTCATGTCGCGCATGGACATTGCCGAGCGCCGGGTGCCCCAGGACGGTCGCATCAAGATGCGTCTAAGCAAGAATCGGGCGATCGATTTTCGTGTAAATACCTGCCCGACGCTGTTCGGTGAAAAGATCGTGCTGCGTATCCTCGACCCTTCGAGTGCCAAGCTGGGCATCGAAATGCTGGGCTATGAAGACCACCAGCGGCTGATGTACGAGAAGCACCTGGCAAAACCCTACGGCATGATCCTGGTGACAGGGCCAACCGGCTCCGGTAAGACGGTTTCGCTGTACACCGGTCTCAATCTCCTGAATACCGTCGATCGCAATATTTCGACCGCCGAGGATCCTGCAGAAATCAACTTACCCGGCATTAACCAGGTCAACGTGAACCCCAAGGTTGGCCTGACGTTTGCCTCAGCACTCAAAGCATTCCTACGCCAGGATCCGGATGTGATCATGGTTGGCGAGATTCGTGACCTGGAAACGGCGGAGATCGCAATTAAAGCCGCGCAAACCGGTCACCTTGTGTTGTCAACACTGCACACGAACGACGCACCGAAAACACTGACCCGCATGGTCGATATGGGCGTTATGCCTTACGCCATCGCGACATCGGTCAGCCTGATTATTGCCCAGCGTCTCGCACGGCGTCTTTGCGACAACTGCAAAGAAGTCAGGGACGTCCCGCGTGAAGCGCTCGAAAAAGAAGGTTTTACCGCGGAAGAACTCGATGCCGGAGTGACCATATTTGGGCCCAAGGACAAGGGCTGCAAGGTGTGCAACGACGGATACAAGGGCCGACTCGGCATCTTCCAGGTCATGGAGGTCTCCGAGGCGATGGGCCGCATCATCATGGAGGGTGGCAACGCGATGCAGATCGCGGAGCGGGCAGCGCAAGAAGGCGTTATTGATTTGCGCCAGGCCGGTTTGAACAAAGTCAAGGACGGGGTTACCAGCCTCGAAGAGGTCAACCGGGTTACAATTGAGTAATTAAATCAGGCATTTACTGAATTTACGGACATGAGACATGGCTAACGCAGCAGTAGCAACAAGCACCACGCCGTTCCTTTGGGAAGGAACCGATCGAAACGGCAAAAAGATCAAAGGCAAGAGCCTTGCCAATGATGAGGCCGCGGTACGCGCCGACTTACGGCGACAAGGCGTGGTTCCGACTCGTATCCGCAAGCAAAGTAAGGGCTTGTTTGCCGGTGGTGGCAAGATCACAACCGGTGATATTGCGCTGTTCAGTCGTCAGCTCGCCACGATGCTCGCGGCGGGCATCCCGCTTGTGCAGGCATTCGAGATCGTCGGTAATGGCCACGAAAACGCGGCCATGCAAAAACTCATCCTTGACGTCAAGGCGGATGTCGAGGGCGGTAGTGCGCTTGCAGAGGCGCTCGCCAAGCACCCCCTGTATTTTGATGACTTGTTCGTCAACCTTGTTGAAGCCGGTGAGCAGGCTGGTGCCCTTGAGTCGCTGCTTGAGAAAGTTGCTACCTACAAGGAAAAGACCGAGGCCATCAAGAAGAAGATCAAGAAGGCGCTGACCTACCCGGCCGCCGTACTTGCGGTCGCATTTATTGTCACCACAATTCTCCTGATTTTCGTTATTCCATCCTTCGAAGATCTGTTCAAAGGCTTTGGCGCGGACCTGCCCACGTTTACGCGCATGGTTATCGACTTGTCCGCGTTCGTGAGGGGCCAGGGTGTGATTCTCGGCATGATGATCGCTGGTGCTATTGGAACGTTTCTCTATTTCAAGAAGCGTTCGCGAAAATTCCGGCACTTCCTGGATCGCCTCATGCTTAAGATGCCCGTTGTCGGCCCGATCCTGCAAAAGGCGTCAATCGCTCGCTACGCCCGGACACTGTCCACCATGTTTGCTGCTGGTGTGCCGTTGGTTGAAGCCATGGAATCTGTCGCCGGTGCGACCGGCAACATCGTCTATGAGGAAGGTGTACTGACAATGCGCGACGAAGTCGCAACAGGTCAGCGCCTGCAACAGGCCATGGAAAACACCGGGCTGTTCCCGAACATGGTGATTCAGATGATCGCGGTCGGTGAGGAATCCGGTTCACTGGATGAGATGTCGTCCAAGGTTGCCGACTTCTTCGAGGCCGATGTGGATGATGCGGTTGACAATCTCTCCAGTCTGCTGGAGCCAATGATCATGGCTATCCTCGGCGTGTTGGTCGGCGGTCTCGTCGTCGCGATGTACCTGCCCATCTTCAAGCTGGGCGCGGTCGTCTAGCGATACGTTACATTGAAACTGAACGGCGTTCGGAGGAGACTTCGAACGCCGTTTTCATTTACGCTTGGAACAGGCCTGACGGAGATTATCAATGATTGAGCTGTTCGCGGAATCCAGTACTCTGTTCGTGGCGGTCGTATTCGCGTTCTGTCTTGTCATCGGGAGTTTTCTCAACGTTGTTATTCACCGCCTGCCTATCATGATGGAGCGTGACTGGCGTGAGCAGGCGGCTGAGCTGGTTAACACTCCACCGGAAACCGAGTTACCGGAGGATCGTTTCGACCTAATCGTTCCTCGTTCAAGGTGCCCCTCGTGCGGCACGATGATCAAGTCCTGGCAAAATATTCCGGTCGTCAGTTATCTGTTCCTGGGCGGCAAGTGTGCGAAGTGCAATGAGTCGATCTCCGCAAGGTATCCCCTCGTCGAGATGATGACCGCGGTGCTGGCCGCCCTCTGTGCCTGGCGCTTTGGCGCAAGCTGGGAGGCAATCATGGCGATCGTCTTGACACTCTCGCTGGTGCCAATTGCGATGATAGATGCAGATACGCAGCTGATTCCGGACTCCATTGTCTTGCCGCTCTTGTGGATCGGATTGGCGATGTC
>JAACFG010000076.1 GCA_009937605.1 Gammaproteobacteria bacterium
TGAACATCACAGACAACTGTTTCAGTTGCCACAACGGCACTGACGCAACCGGTAAACACCCGACTCATATCTCGACGACGGATATTTGCGAGGACTGCCACTCGACCACGGTTTGGGCCCCGGCGACAACCGTCGATCATACCCAGGTACTTGGTACCTGTTCGTCCTGCCATGATGGCAATACGGCGACCGGCAAAAATAACGGGCATTTCGTTACCAACCAGGACTGCAATGTCTGCCACATGACAAACACCTGGCTCCCTCATATCTACCAGCACGTTGGCCTGACCTACGAGCCGCTCGACCATCAAGGCAATTTCGCTTGCACCCGCTGTCACCAGGGCAACTCGGAGCCCGTCAATTGGCCGTCGCCGCAGTATCAACCGGATTGCGCCGGTTGCCACTTCCCGGACTATCGGCCCGGCGTCGACGACCACCGCGGAATCGACAACGATCGCAACTGCGCAGACAGCGGTTGCCATAGCATAAGTGCGAATGAGTGGTAGATGAGACCTGCCCGTCAAAAATGCTTCGCCCGGCTGGCCAGCATGGCCATGCTGCTCCTGGCATTGCAGGGTGGACACGCCGCGTCGGGCTTTATTGCCACGACTGAAATAAGCCGTGACGATGTCTATTCCGAAATCACGATTCGGTTCAGTTGCGACGTCGTGTATGCGGGCCACGATCCTGCCGGGAAAACAGATGCGGTTCGAATTCACCTGGAAGCGACCTCGATCTGTCGCGGCGTCCCCCCTTCGATGGCTGACACCCAGGAGATGTTCCGACCGCAGGCGGCGGACGACGCCGACCTTGTGCACGTGGAATATGACGGCAGGGCGCCAGGTACGAAGTTCCTGCACCTGAGCTTCGCGGAAGATGTCAACGTTCTTGTATCGGGCGGGCAGAACAGCAATGTGATCGTTGTGCGAGTACTGCGTGACCGTTCCGACGAAACGCGGGCTGCTTCGACCGCCGCGACACCTGGCCGGCAAGTGCAACGCCCGGCGGCTGAATCGGCACGATTTGTCATCAACCTGGAGTCCTCCCAGCGTTACCCGGCGACCGCCGACATCCCGGTAATGACGCTTCAGAAGGACCAGAAACTGTTTATTAGTGAAGCTCAGATCGACGGACAAACCTGGTATCGCATGCGCGTCGGGTACTTCGCCTCCGCGGAAGAAGCATCGCAGGTTCTGCGCCAGCTGCGAGTTCAATACCCAACGGCCTGGATTGATCGCGAAAGCACGGCTGCGGAAGCGCTGCCTGTGCCGAAAATAACGGCGGTGGCAGAGGTTGCGGGCGGGACTGTGACGACCGGCGATTCCGGCAATTCCGGCGACCTGATGCACGATGCGCGGCTTGCGATGACGCGTGGTGAGATATCAAGAGCTATTCAGATCTACACCAAGGTCCTGCAGCAACCTGGCAACCCGAATCATCGCGAAGCGCAGGAGTATCTTGCGCTGGCGCGAGAGCGCAACGGACAAATTGCACACGCCAAGGCTGAGTATGAACGCTATCTCGCTGTCTATCCGGAAGGGGATGATGCGGAGCGCGTGCGCCAGCGACTAACGGCTCTACTCGCCAGTTCCGGCAGTACAAGTGGCGCGGCTGGCACCGGCCAGGTGCAGCAAGGCGGGAAGCCCAGGAATAGTCCCTGGAAAATGCGGACGTTCTGGTCCCAGTACTATCGTCGCGATGTAAATCAGCCGGACGCTCAGGACGAAATCGTCAATCAATCTTCGTTGTATACCGATTTCACATTTGATGGACGACGGCGAGGTACACGATTTGACTTCTCAACACGCCTGACCGCCGGCCATCGATACAACCTCAAGGATGAAGGCCAAAGCTCATCAGGCGACGATTTTCGACTGTCGTATTTCTATGCGGACCTTCTCGATACGCGCACACGCCTGCGTGGACGATTAGGTCGCCAGACCCGAAATACGGGCGGTGTTCTCGGCCGTTTTGATGGCCTGAATGTCACCTACTCGCTGAACGACAGAGTCCGCTTTGATGCTGTCGCTGGTGAACCCGTCTTCTCCACCTCCCAGTCGGCGACCCAGTCGCGGCTCTTCTATGGAGTCAGTTCCAATTTCATTCCATTTAGCGAGGACCTCGAACTTGGCGTTTTCTTCCTGCAACAGGACATCGACGACCTGACTGACAGGCAGGTCGTCGGCACCGAGCTGCGCTACTTCGGGGAGACAAAATCCCTGTGGGGTTCCGTTAACTACGATACGGCGTTCAGCGAACTTGGCAATGCGTTTCTGCAGGGAAGCTGGCGTCTGCCGAGCAGACTCACGATTACCGGCGTCCTGGACCATCGCCGCAGCCCTTTCCTCAGCCTCGGCAATGCGTTGCTCGGTCAGACGGATCAGGATTTCTCGCTGCTTACGAACAGCATGACCGAAAGCGAACTTCGGCAGCAGGCACTCGACCGTTCGGCCACGACATCCAGTGCAACACTCGGGTTGTCGCGGCCCCTGTCACCCAGGCTGCAGTTCAATCTAAGCGCGAACTTCGCAGTCGTTGAAGCGATTCCGGCCGCCGGCAGCGCGCCGGCTGCGCCCGAATCAGAATATGGCTACTTCTCGGCTGACCTGATTGCGACGAGCCTGTTCAAGGAAGGCGATGTAGGCATTGTGGGACTACGGTACGCGCAGTCAGATTCGGCGAATGTCTACACAATCAACCTTGATTCCCGATTCCCGTTCGGCAGGTCCTGGCGGATAAATGCCAGGCTCCGGGTCGACTACCGTGAGATCAACTCTGATCAGAGCACGCAGTGGATCTACACACCGGGAATTCGACTGCAGTACCGCATCGGACGACGAGGTCGCGTCGACCTTGAGGCCGGAAAACGATTCTCCAGCCGGGACATGGCCGACAACAGCCTTGACCAGGAGTCCTATTTCATCAATCTTGGCTACATGCTGTATTACTGAGTGGCCGGCCATGTCCGAAACGAAACGAATCTATAATCGCATCATCCCGCCCCTGGCTATTGCCCTGGTGTTGGTTGCGTGCGGTAGCACGACCGCGCTTGTTTCCGACCGACTCGATCCACTAACCGGTGTGACGGTCACCAGCGCGACGAAACCCTTGGTCTTTTATCGGGATCGCTCGGCGCAGGCAGCGTATGCCAAGGACTATGTCTACCTTGGGCCGATCGAGGTCAACAATATGGGCGAACGGAACTACTTCATCTGGCTCGGGGTCTGGGGTAGCTCCGATACAACGACCCGCAGTTCGCAGATGAACGATTTTGAAACGGTCGTCGTATTCGCTGATGGCGAGCCGCTGAGTCTTGAGGTTAATGGCTGGACCCCTGAATCGATTGGCCTGTCCGAGTCTGCTTACGTCAAGCCTGTGGCGTCTGCCACCGATGGCTACTACCGTGTGACGATCGACCAGATTCGTCTGATTGCGGAAGCCCGGGACCTCGAGGTCCGTGCCGGTTCAACACATCCGCAAACCTACTTCCCCTGGGACTCGACCAGCTCCACCAGCATGCAGGCGTTTCTGCGAGAGGTACTCTAGACCAGTTTACACGCCACCTGTGCCGGCGAACGCCACGTAGAGCATCCGCAGACCCATCGCTGTCACGAGAAGACGAAACACCGAGCGGAACAGCGTTTCGGAAATTCGTTCTATCAACAGCTTGCCAATCCAGGTTCCGATCAGCGCAGCGATTATCGAAAAGACGATAATTTGAAGAAAAGGCGAATAATCGAAACCGTGCCACGCGTAGCCCGCGATCTTGAAAAATCCCATGCCCGTGAGGCACGCCGCCATAGTACCGACGACCGCCTTGCGCCTGAGACCCGTGTGGAGAATGACCGCGTGCAACAGCGCGCCATAGGCAAACAGCGTGGAGAAGAACGAGTGAATGAAGCCGACAATTGCCCAGGGGTGACGCAGCTTCGGCCGCCAGCGAATCCCCGGCAACCAAATGGCGACCAGCATAACGATACCAATCGCGGCCGCAATTATGGACTCCGGCAATTCGACATAGATACGTGCGGCAATTGCCACTGCCGCGGCGCTGCCGATAAGAAAAGGACCCGCGATGCGCCAATCGATGTAATGTCGAAATACGATCGCTCGAGACGCCGTCGAGCCGATAAGCAGCGTCGAGTGAATCGGGACTATCGCAGCGACGGGCAACACGGTGCTCGTGATCGCCAGGATGATCATCGCGCCGCCGTTAGCGAACACGGCATTGCAGACGGCTGCGAGGAAGCTCCCGAGTACGATCACGTACAATGTGTGATCAAATCCGCCCAACCCAGCTAGCAAGTCCATGTTTCCACCCGGCTTTCCCGGCACACGTGCCGACGTATTGATCGACATAGTAACGCTCTCGTTCGTCGTTATCCTCCGCTTCTCCACTGGATAATCCACGTACATACACTATGACCCCGATGCGTTTCTCTTGGTGATTGACGGACTGCTCGATCGCCAGAACGGTTATGTTTTTGGCGCGAACGCAGCGGGTATCGAGTATGACGGGCAAGTCATCAAAGAAGGCGCCGGGGATGACTTTGGGTCCGGCGGCGGCGCGTTCAACCTGAAGTACAGCCAACTCTTCGACGTGTTCAACTAGGCAACACGTACCAGACAATGCTCAGGAAATGGCAGATACCACCACCAAGAACAAACACGTGCCAAACGGCGTGATTGAAGGGTATGCGTCTGATGGCATAGAAGATCGCGCCAACTGAATAGCAAAGGCCGCCTGCAATGAGCCATGCCATGCCATTCGGGCCGATCGCGTCGGCCATTTGCGGTGCGGCAACAACAACTAACCAGCCCATCGCCAGGTAACTGGCCAACGCGACTTTGGGAAACCGGTGGCCAAACCAGAGTTTCTTGATAATACCGGCCGTCGCCAGCGCCCAGATCGTGCCGAACAGCCACCACCCGGTGTCTGAGCGCATCGCAACCAGCAGGAATGGCGTGTAGGTGCCGGCTATCAGCAGGTAGATTGCGCAGTGATCGAGCAGCTTAAAGACCGAGCGGTGCCGCGATTCGTACATCGAGTGATACACGGTCGACGCGAGAAACAGCGAAATCAGGGTCAAGCCGTAGATCGCGCTTGCTGCAATTCGCCACGGATCGGCCGCACCGACGGAGATATACAACATCCAGGACAAACCGACGATACTGAGAATTACGCCGACGCCGTGAGTCAAAGCGTTGATGATCTCTTCGGTGACGCTGTACTCCGGCATGAGGTTTTTGGAATCCATTAGACCGATCATACGCACATGGTGCCGGTGCAATGTCGTATTTCGCGCCAGATTCGCTACACGTTACAATAATCACCCCTTAATTCAGGTAGAAGCTTCGTAAATGCCTCGTATCCGCATCCTTTCGACCATCCTGCTCACAGTTCTGTTTGCGGCCTGCTCGCCGGGCCCTGAAGCGCAGGATGTGGTCGCGATTTCGATCGTCGGTACCAATGACGTGCACGGTGCCATGGCCGCTGAAGGCGATCTGGGAGGTTTGGTCTCTTTCTCCGCACGCGTCGACGCACTCCGCGAGGCGCGGGCGTCAGACGGCGGCGACGTGTTGCTCATCGATGCCGGCGACATGTGGCAAGGCACACTCGAGTCCAATTTGTCCGAGGGTGCCGCCGTGGTGCAGGTCTACAACGAAATAGGCGTGACGGCCGCGACTATTGGCAATCATGAATTCGATTTCGGGCCCGAAGGTCCTAAGTCGATTCCTGTCGATGCGACGGACGACCCGCGGGGCGCGCTGAAAAAGCGTATTACTGAGGCTCAATTTCCGATGCTCGCGGCAAACCTGCTGGACACATCCACCGGGCAGCCCGTGCAATGGGAACGAGTGAGGCCGTCAGTGATGATCGAAACCGCCGGTATCAAGGTCGGAATAATCGGTGTCATGACGTCGCATGCGTTGGTGACGACTATCGCCGCCAATACGACCGGACTCGAAATTGAGCCACTTCCGGACGCGATAACGCGAGAAGCCCGGCAGCTCAGGGACGGCGGCGCAACGCTGGTGATCGTTGCTGCGCATGCAGGCGGACGTTGCGAGGATTTTTCGGATCCGAACGACTCGTCGTCATGCGAAATGAACGCGGAGATTATGCGAGTCGCCAACGCCCTCGAGCCAGGGCTCGTCGACCATATTGTTGCGGGCCACAACCACAATCCGATCGCACACGTGGTCAACGGAATTTCGATTACGTCCAACAAGTCGAAGATCCACACCTTTGGCCGAGCCGATTTTTATATCGACCGAACGAGCGGGAAGACTATCGGTCGTAAAGTATTCCCGCCGCAACGAAATACCGTCGATATGGCTGAAGTATACGAGGATCACGAGCTGACCCCGAATCCGGAGGTTGTACGCATCGCAGAGGAGGCCCGTGCTCGAGCCGTCGAACTAAAAGAGCGCAAGCTCGGCGTCCGCCTGGCGGAACCCTTCGATCTGGAGCCCGATATCGAATCGGCGATATCGAACCTGTTCACAGAGGCAATGCTGGACTCATTCGACGCCGACATCGCTGTACACAATGTCGTCGGCGGTATCCGCAATGGCCTTCCCGCCGGTGAATTGACGTACGGCGCCGTATACGAGATGTTTCCGTTCGACAACATCGTCTCAATTCACGAGATATCGGGTGAGGACCTCCGCAGCGTCATCGCGCGCAAAGCCGCCATTTCCCGCAAAGCCGGTTTCGCCGGAATGCGGGTCTTCGTGACGTGCGACGAATCAGGCATGCAGGTCGAGATGCGGCTTAACGATGGGCGCGAGATCAGGGACGAAGACCGCATTCGGGTGATAGCCAATGACTTTCTTGCACTCGGGGGCGATGACATCCTGACGCCCGCCATCCCGCCAGGAGGATTCAAGCTCCGCTACGATATGCCGCTCACTCGGGATGTCCTTGTCGATTGGTTCGAAAGACAGGATGGAACACTTCATGCCGCTGATTTTGTGTCACACTCCGCACCCAAATGGAACGGTACCGATCCTCTCCCCCCCGCCTGCCAGATCCAGTAAATGTCCCGAAAAATGCTCACACTGATACCGCTGCTGGCGGTTGCGCTACCTGCCTATGCAAGCGATGAGCCGCTTGACGAGATAACGGTTCTCGCAACGCGACGCCCTGCGACCGTCGAGGAAGTCTCGGCAGCCGTCACGACGATCGACGGTAAGGAGGTGATGGCTCAGAAACTCACAACGGATGCCCTGGCCTCCCAGGTTGGCGTCAGCTTGCAGCAGACAACGCCTGGACAGGGGGCCGTGATCATCCGCGGACTCAAAGGGTCGGCCGTTCTTCACCTTGTGGACGGCATGCGACTCAGCAACGCAATCTTTCGCACTGCGCCGACGCCCTGGTTTGCCCTGGTCCCGGCGTCCTCGGTCAAACGCCTCGAAGTAGTACGGGGTACGCCGGCGTCGCTGTATGGCAGCGAGGCCGTGGGCGGTGTTGTGCAATCGGTGTCCCGCCTGCCGGAGTTTGACTCAGACGAAATTGGCTACGCGGGGGATGTGGTCGTGGGATTCGATACGGCCGAATTACAGAAATCCTTGCGCGCGACACTCGACGTGGGCACTCGAAGCCTGGCGGCCTCGTTTAGTGCGGAATACCTGGAGACCGGCGATCGACGTATTGGTGGCGGCGAACGCATAGCGCCGAGCGGCTACGAGGCAAAGGCGTTGCGAGCCGTCGTTCGTGGCATTCCCTCTGACGAGCGCTCGTGGCTCTTGGACCTGCATTTTCTTGAACAACCCGAGACACCCCGCATCGATGAACTCGTTCCGGGCTTCGGGCAGACGGAACCGTCGTCATCCGAGTTCGTGTTCGCTCCGAATCAGAGGACGTTTGTTCATTTCCAGCATGATCACATCACGGCATCCGGAATTGACTGGAAGATCGACGCGGCGTGGCAGCGAATCGTCGACGACCGCAGCACTCGCGACTTTGGTGCCACCGATCGCCGCCTGGAAGACAACAGCAGCGATTTGTACGGTGTGACGGTTAGCGCATCGGGTGAGGCTGGAGCTGTGTGGTGGATTGCTGGCGTCGATGTTTATCACGACGAGGTCCGCAGTAGCCGGTTTAACCAGGACATCAGCGATGATTCGATCACAGAGATTGCACCCCGCTTTCCTGACGGCTCGACGGTCGGTCAGGCAGGGCTGTTCGGCAATGTGCAGTGGAGCGTAGCGGACCGACACGCCATTAATGCCGGTGTTCGCTACACCGACGTTCGGATCGACCTGCCTGACGGAACGACGATCACGCCAGGCAGACTGAGCGGCGATCTTGGATGGGTCTACGACCTGTCCGACACCTGGCAGCTCACGGCCAATGCCGGCGCCGGTTTCAGGGCGCCCAATATTGCCGATCTCGGCACACTGGGAAATCGGCCGGGCAATCGATTCAACATCCCCAACACGAGTCTCGAATCAGAACAGGTTACGCATGGCGACCTCGGGTTGCGGCGTGGATCAGATCGCTGGCAATTCGAGTTCCTGGTGTTCTCGCTGCGTTACACCGATCGGATCGTCTCTGTTTCAACAGGCAACGTGACGCCTGATGGTCGCGATATCGTTCAGAGCGTAAATTCGGCTACATCAACTATCCGGGGTATCGAGACAGGCTTCAATGCAAACCTGACAGACGTCGTCAGCGTAAGTGCGGTACTCAATTACACGTATGGCGAACAACGTATTGGCGACGAGACAGAACCAGCCGATCGCGTACCTCCGCTCAACGGTCGAATTGTGCTGGACTACGCACCCGGCGAGCAATGGCACTTCGAGACCTGGCTGGTCGCTGCCGCTGGCCAGGATCGGTTGAGCGCCCGCGATATTCGCGACCCACGCATCGATCCGTTGGGAACACCCGGTTGGGGCGTGTTGGGCGCGAGCGCGAACTGGGCCAACGCTGATTGGCAAGTCACGCTCGGTGTTGATAACTTGTTCGACCGACAGTACCGGGTACATGGGTCTGGTATCGATGCCCCGGGGCGCAACGTGTTTGCGACCTTGCGTCGTACCTGGTGAGTCGAATCCTAATGGGGAGATTGCACGTGAGAAGAATAACAACACGGCGCGTCGTCGCCGGCATCATCTTTGCCGCCATCACACTGCCGGCAATTGCCCAGGATGACCCACCGAGCATGATCCCGGCACCGGATCGCAGCGAAGGCGACGGTCCCTTTGAGCGACTGATTATCAGGGGGGCGACGCTAATCGACGGCACTGGCGCCCCACCGATCGGGCCGGTAGACATCGTTGTCGAGGGCAATCGGATCGCCGAGGTTGTCGGCGTCGGCTACCCGGGGCTCGAAATCGACCCTGACGACCGGCCAGGTGATGCGACCCGGGAAATCGACGCCCATGGCGCCTACGTAATGCCGGGCATCGTGGACACACATACGCACACCGGTGGGCCTACAAAAGCCCCTGAGGCCGAGTACACCTACAAGCTCTGGCTGGGGCACGGGATCACCACGGTGCGTGGCGTGCCGAGCGGCGCTATGGAATTCTCACTCAACGAGAAACGCCGCAGCGCCAGGAATGAAATAACGGCGCCGCGGATCTTCTCCTACCACAGGTTGGGGTCTGGCGAGCAATATGAGGACAAGAAGATCCTGACACCCGACGAAGCGCGGGACTGGGTTCGCTACGCTGCCAAAGCCGGAGCCGATGGACTGAAGCTCGGCGCGTATCGCCCCGAAATCATGCAAGCGCTGCTCGACGAGGCGCAGGCGCGCAAGCTGGGTTCAGTAGCGCATCTTGGACAGATGGGGGTCGCCCAGATGAATGCCCAGGACGCGGCGCGGCTCGGGCTCGGCTCCCTGACACACTACTACGGCCTGTTCGAGGCGATGTACGAGAACAACGATGTCCAGCCCTGGCCCGTGGATATGAACTACAACAACGAACAACACCGCTTTGGACAGGTCGCTCGACAATGGAACCTGATCGCCGGCCGCGGTTCGGATAAATGGAATGCACTGCTCGATGAATTTCTTGCACTCGATTTCACGATCAACCCTACGATGACGATCTACTCGGCCGGCCGCGACGTAATGCGAGCGCGCAATGCAGACTGGCATGACGTCTACACGCTGCCCACGCAGTGGGATTTCTACACGCCGAGTCGCGAGAGCCACGGTGCCTACTGGTTCTACTGGACGGCCGAAGACGAGACCGCCTGGCGGAATTTCTATCACGTCTGGATGCAGTTCCTGAACGACTATAAGAACCGTGGTGGTCGGGTGACGGTAGGTTCGGACTCAGGGTTCATTTACCAGCTCTACGGTTTCGGTACGATTCTCGAAATGGAAATGCTCCAGGAAGCCGGCTTCCATCCCCTTGAGGTTGTGCGCGCCGCGACCATGCACGGTGCCGAGGAACTGATGATCCCGAGCGGCAAGCCGATAGAATTTGGCGTTGTTCGGGAAGGCATGCTTGCCGACCTCATCATTGTCGAAGAAAACCCGCTGGAGAACTTTAAGGTTCTGTACGGCACCGGTGCCGTCAAGCTTGATGACTCCACGGGACAACCCGGTCGAGTCGGTGGGGTTACGTATACGATCAAGGACGGTATCGTCTACGATGCAAAACAACTCCTGGCGGATGTTGCCGCAATGGTCGAAAAACAAAAGTCGGAGCTGGGTGACCTGAATAAATATTGAGGGGCCGGTCGCGATGATGGTTGCGGCGTTCGCACCCCTTAGTTGTCAGCTGTCGTATCCTGGCGCTGGTCGTAATGATCTTGTAGCAGACTGACGGCGTGAACGACATCTGCTATTTCCAGCGCAAACTGCTTGCGCCGTTCGGCAAGTTCACTCGGCTCGCCCGTCATTAGTCCCCGGTATCGAGCGAGTTGGGTTGCTGTTGCGAACAGGGGTTCGGATAGTGCCGAAGCACTACCGATCTGTTTGCGCAGCAGCATCTCCTCGCCCTGCTTCATGCACACGCCGATCAACGCATTGTCATCGTCGAACTCATCTTCCGGATGGTTCGACAGTACACGTGCCATTACCTGGTACGACTCCAGGAACGATCGCATGATGCTATGGCCAAACAACGGCGCTCGCTCACCAAACAGCATGTCTGCTGCCGGGCGATGACTGACGAGCGTGGCCTGCCAGTCGGAGTATCGTTGATCCAGAAACCAGTCAACGTCGCCAAGGAACTCGTCCTTGGACCTGAAGAAGAACTCGAATTTCAGCAGGTCACGTATCCTGAGAGCCACCTCGTGCAGCGCTTCAGTCGACTCCTTCTTACCACGGAGCTCCGCCACGGCCAGTTCAGCAACGGCACTGCCAAGAAAGTAATGAATAATCGTGTTTCGGTAGTACGCGGCCGCCAGTTCATTGCCCGGTTTTACACGGTAGACGGGAACATTGCCGTCGGCGAATCGGTGCAGCAATCCCGTGCTGGCCATGAGCCCGAGTGCGGCGGCGAGACCTGGGCCGCACTCAGCCTCAAGGTCTCCAGTCGTCGGCAGGTCCCTCTTCTGGATTAGCCTGACGATCTCGCGCGCATGCGCCCTGATTTGATTCTCGGTCAACGCTGCCCCGTTGCCGCCCAACAGGACTATTGTCACGAGATCCGTAGTGGTTATCGGAGTCGCGTGCTCAATTCGACTCATTACCTCGAACGCCACCTTCTGCACCTGCCGCCGGTCCGGGTTGTCGTCCGATTCGACCACCGGGTCGGAGACACTCGTTGAGCCTGACAATGCCACTGGTTCGCCGAATCGTATGTAGATTTTGCCCACGCGATTCTTCATTCCCGATATGTAACCGATAAACCAGCTCAGAGACTCCTTGCGCTTGGGCAGTCCCTTTTGCATCGCAACGTAATCGTCCATTTCGGCTATCTGGTCGAAACTGATGGAAACAGGCACGAACAACGGATCGTCGTATGGCGCTCGCCGGTAGGATTCGATGACCCACTGGATCAGCCCGAGCCTGGGTGGCATCAACTTGCCAGTCCTCGACCGAGTACCCTCTATCGACCATGACAGGGGCACGCGCTGGCCGACGAGGTAATCGATGTAATGGCGAAAGACGAACTTGTAAATGTCGTCCTCTTTGAAGCTGCGCCGCAGAAATATCGCACCCGATCGTTTTGCAATTGTCTTGAGGCCGGCGAATGCCATGTTAATCCCAGCAAAAACAAGGGGCTGCGGCCTTAGCTTACTGTCGTAAATCGCCCGCATGAAGACAAAACTGTCGAGGTGTGACTTGTGCGACCAGAGAAAGACCAGTGGCCGGGTCTTTGCCAGTTCCGTCAGCCGCTCGAGCTCCCCTTTGTCGACGTCGAGTTTCGGCTCGTAACTGCGCGTATACATGAAGCGCGCAAGTTGAGCGATACGATCCAGGTAGCGGTCCTCGGGCCGCACCGCCATTTCCTCGAGACACTCGCTGGCGTAATCCAGCGCCTCCTCATTCGTCTTGCCAACCTTCCTGGCAATCACTGCCAGATCGCTCAGGAATGCCTTGTCGGAGAGTATTTCCGTCTCATTCAGCGTCGCTACTCGCTGATTATCACTCTTGCCGTTCATTCACCCAATATTCGCAGAATTGCCTCGCGTACCTTCCGAATTTCCAGTGCGTAGCAATTTAATAGCATTATAACTACTCGGGCCATCTGGCTGTTCGACCAGATGTCAGTAGTTACCGAAGGGTGTTTTCAGGCGAGCTCCTCGTCAATCGTCTTCTCGATCACCGAACGAATAGGGCCTTCCATCAGTTTCAGCGCGAAGCCCAGTCGCACGTCGAGCTCAATGTTCTGCTCATCGACTTTCAATTGGCCGGTCACACCGTTGCCACTGACATGCAGCGCATCCCCCTGCCACTTCGACCGCATTGAGAACTGTTCCTGCAGATCTGCCGCAATCAGGTCGGCGCGATTGCGCGCCTCTTCCAGCCCTAAATTATGGCTTCGTCGTATCTTCATTCGTCGGCCCTGTGACAGTCGGTTTCTAGTGTGAACACCCTAATCCTAACAGTTAGGATTCACTCATCGAAAGGAACTTCCACAGGGAAACAAACCATGGCTGCCAAGAAAACCGATAAGAAACAGAAAGATAGCGATAGCCGCGTCAACGAGATTGGCGAGCAGCTGGAACACGCGTTCATGGCAGGGCTTGGCGCGCTGTCCGACGCCCAGAAGAAAGGGGCGAAAACGTTCGACTCGCTCGTCAAGGAAGGTGAAAAATTTCGCAAGAAAACCACGTCGAAGACCGAATTGCTGATCGATGATGTACAAGACGCCATTCGCGACATGACCGACGACGCCCAGTCAAAGGCGACAGGGCTGATCGACCAGGTTCGTGGCAAATCGCAGCTCGACAAATTGCAGAGCGCCTTCGACACGCGCGTCGCCGATGCGATGGATCGTCTCAATGTTCCGAGCAAGAACGACATCGATGCAATAAACAAGAAGCTGAACAAGATTATTCGGCTTCTGAGTGAAGAAAGTAAGCCTGCGGCGAAGAAAGCGACAAGCCGCAAGCGCACAACCAAGAAACCCGCAGCAAAGAAAAAGGCTGCGAAAACAGTTAAGAAAACGACAAAGTAGGAGTTGAGCCATGACCGATAAAATCGAAGCAAAAGACGTTGAAGTAGTGAAAGACGTCGAAGTCAAGAAAGCACCAGCCAAGAAACCTGTTGCCAAGAAAGCACCAGCCAAGAAACCCGTTGCAAAGAAAGCGCCGGCCAGGAAACCCGCTGCGAAGAAGGCAAAGGCCAAGAAGCCTGTTGAGAAAGGCGTTGCCGAGAAAGTCGCAGACGTTGAGAAGGTCGTTGTGAAGAAAGTCGAAGAAGTTGAGAAGGTCGTCGTTGAGAAAGCGAAGACCATGGCCGACAGGCTCGAAGACAGCCCGATCGCCGTTCCGTTCAGGGTAATCAACAAGACCTTCCTGGCAAGCGTCGGCCTGTTAACGGTTGTTCAGAAAGAGTTCGACAAGAAATTCAGCGAATTCGACAAGAAGTTCGACAAGTACGCAAAAGACGGCGAAAAAGTTGTCGACCAGTGGGAAGACAAGGTTGAAGACTTGCGCAAAGACGTCGAAAAGAAGGTCGACGAAGCACGTGACAAAGTGCGCGATACTTTCAGGAAAGCTGCTTAACACCCCCCTCTAGCAGTTTTCTTTATTGAAAGGGCTACTCTCGAGTAGCCCTTTTTT
>JAACFG010000077.1 GCA_009937605.1 Gammaproteobacteria bacterium
GGCATCTTTTCCCACCGACCGGTGAAAATAGTCTCTCACGCACTCGTCCGCTTTGTGGCTTATCATTCTCCGACTTATAGGGACAAAGGCCGGCGGCCCCCTAAAACGGGAGGATCCAGGGAGAAATGATTGGACTGCTGCAGCGCGTAACAAGCGCCGAGGTTCGCGTGGGGGCGGAGACTGTCGGGGAGATCGGGAGGGGCCTCATGGTGCTGGTCGCCGTGCACCGTGATGACACGCCAAAGGACATCACCCGGCTGGCCGAGCGTTTGCTGGGGTACCGGGTCTTCCCGGACGACGAAGGCCGCATGAACCGTAGCGTTCGTGACATTGGAGGCGGTTTGCTGCTGGTGCCCCAGTTCACTTTGACGGCCGATACCAGGAAGGGCACCCGGGCGAGCTTCACAAAGGGCGCCGCTCCGGAGAAAGCCTCGGATTACTTCACCCAGCTTGTTACTGCATGTTCTGCGGAACTGGATGATGTTGCGACAGGACGGTTCGGGGCCGACATGCAGGTCAGCCTGATCAACGATGGCCCGGTCACTTTCTGGCTCGACACCCACTGACCCCGAATTAGTTCACGGTTTTGTTGCGCCCGCAGGGGTATCATGAACATAATTCGCGGCTGAGATTATTGGGGCCTCGCCCCAGGAGAGAAAAGATGTTTGCCAATATAGGTCCCTGGCAGTTGCTGATCATTCTGGTCATCGTGCTGGCTATTTTCGGAACCAAGAAGCTCCGGAACATGGGCTCCGACCTCGGTGGCGCCGTCAAAGGCTTTCGTTCGGCAATGAACGAGGCAGAAGAAACCGCCGAAAAGATCGGTGACTCATCGAAAGATGCAGATTTTGACACCACGCCCGCCGAAGAGCCGAGCAAAGAAAAAGAAAGCTAGGTCCCGAGACAAACCATGTCCGGAATCGGTGGTTCGGAATTCATCCTCCTTTGCCTGATCGGCCTCCTGATACTGGGGCCCGAGCGGCTACCGCGCGTGGCCCGGCAACTCGGAAGCTGGGTCGGTAAGGCTCGCCAGATTACGCGCGGCTTTCAGCGCCAGCTCGAAGAAGAGCTCGACGCGGAGAAGAACCTCGGGTTTGACCCCAAGGAGCTCAAGAACCTGGACCCGGCCCAGTTGCTGACGCCGAACGACGACGACACCTACTCGCCGCTGCATGACGAGGAAGACACGTCACCAACCGAGACAGACACACCACCCGACACGTCGGACGAAGCCGCCGAGAAACCCGCGTAATGGCTGAAACTCAAGACGAAGACCTCGCTGAGGGAACGCTTCTTTCGCACCTTGTCGAATTGCGCACGCGCCTTTTCTGGATGTTCGGCGCCGTATTCCTGATCTTTCTCGCACTGCTACCGTTCTCAAAGATGATCTTCAACTACGTGGCGGCGCCGCTCGTCAGCGTCGTTCCGAATGGAGAGCTGATCGCACTGAGCCCGGTATCGCCGCTGACGGCCACCATCGCGCTTACTTTCTATATCGCGCTGTTTACTGCGATGCCCGTCATCCTTTTCCAGGCGTGGGGCTTCATCGCGCCAGGCCTCTACAAGAAAGAAAAACGTTTCGCGTTCCCCTTGTTCGCAACCAGCGTGGTTCTGTTCTTCGTCGGCATGGCGTTTGCGTACTACGTTGTATTTCCGCTGATCTTCGGCTTCGTGTCGACGTTCACGCCCGACACCGTCAATTACCAGCCGGACATGACTGAATACGTCAGTTTCGTCATGATGGTTGTGCTCGTCTTCGGGCTGGCGTTCGAGACACCGATTGCCACGGTATTGCTTGTCTTGACTGGAATCACGACGACAGAGAAATTGGGTAAGGCGCGTCCGTACGTATTCCTGGGCGCGTTCATTATCGGCATGCTGCTGACGCCGCCCGACATTATCAGCCAGACCATGCTGGCCGTTCCTGTCTACCTGCTTTACGAAATGGGCATACTTATGTCTCGTGCCGTCCGCCGTTCAGGAAACGATGTGGCAGAAGACGAGTCAAATAGTGTTTAATGGCCTACCGTTGCCCGCACCAATAAATATCTGCTTTAGATAAATACAAGGGCACCAGACGCCCACCGGGGGATAAATGACTGATTCCGTAGCCGCTACGGCGGACGATTACTCGCACGACGACGAGTTTCTTGGCCATCCCAAGGGCCTGTATGTCTGTTTCACCACGGAGCTTTGGGAGCGCTTTTCGTTCTACGGAATGAAGTACCTGCTGCTTCTGTACCTCACGAAGTACCATCTGTTTACCGATGAAATGGGCCTCGACGTTCTCGGCTCCTATGCGGGCCTCGTCTACGCGCTGCCTCTTATTGGCGGAATGATTGCCGACCGCTTCCTTGGTATGCGCAAGTCGGTTCTTTTCGGCGGCATCATGCTGTCGCTCGGCCATATATTAATGGCGGTCGAGGGCTACCAGGCGAAGTTCTATGCGGCCGGCACGGCGCTGACCGAGAGCCTGACGCTGGCGTCCGGCGAGATTCTGGCCGCGGGCACAGTGCTGGCAGAAGACATCACGATGCGCGATACGGCCGCACTCAATGTCTTCTATTTCGCACTTGCGTTGATCGTGATGGGGGTCGGTTATCTGAAGCCCAACATCTCCACGATCGTCGGCAAGCTGTACTCCCAGGACGATCCACGTCGTGACTCCGGGTTCACCATCTTCTACATGGGCATCAACATCGGCTCATTCACAGCGACGCTGCTTTGTGGCTGGCTCGGTGAAACCTACGGCTGGAGCTACGGCTTCGGCGCCGCCGGCATCGGCATGATCATCGGTTTGATCACATTCACGTACGGCCAGAAATACCTGCGCGGCCACGCGGAACCGACCGAACCCGAGAAGCTGAAGAAACGCTTCCTCGGGCCGATTAATGTCGAGCAGTCAATCTACCTGCTCAGTCTGCCGGTGCTCGGCGTGCTCTGGTTCCTCGTGCAGCACGAACCTGTTGTGTTGATTACGCAGAATGTCTTCCTGATCGTGTCTATCGTCAGCCTGATCCTCTATTCGATGGTGCATACGAAGAAAGGCCAGAACAACACTGTCGCCTACGTGATCGCCGCCGTCGCGATTTTGTCGGGCATTCTCGCTGTCTTCGCCAATCTGCACCCATTCGGCAATATGGGCGCCTACGCCGAACAGGCGCTGTATCTCTCGATACTCCTGATTGTCGGTTTCGTCGTTTACGGCTTTCTCACCCACGATTCGGCTGAGTTTGGGCGCACCGTAGTCCTGATGATCCTGATTCTGTCGACAATAGTATTCTGGGCATTGTTCGAGCAGTCCGCCGGCTCCATGACCTTGTACGCAGACCGTGTGGTCGATCGCTCGCTCGGCAATACGACGTTTACGGCCGCGCAGTTCGGCTCGCTTAACGCCGGGTTCATCATGCTGCTGGCTATCCCCTTCGCGGCACTCTGGACCTGGTTGGCCAAGAAGAACCTCGAGCCCAATACGCCCATCAAGTTCGGTCTTGGCATCTTGCAGGCCGGCCTCGGTTTTGGCGCCCTCGTGTTCGGCGCGCAGTTCCCGAACGAGGCGGGGCAGGTCGCCATGATCTGGCTGGTCCTCGCCTACCTGCTGCACACGACCGGCGAGCTGTGCCTGTCACCGGTTGGCTTGTCAGCCGTGACCAAGCTGTCGATTGGCAACGTGGTCGGCGTCAGCATGGGAACCTGGTTCCTCGCGACGGCGCTATCAGAGACAGTTGCTACACGCATCGGTAAAATGGCGGCGATCGATACGTCAGCGGGTGAGACCGCAGATGCGGCGACCGCCCTGGCCACCTACACCCAGCTATTCGAGTTCCTGATGTGGTTCGGTATTGGCGCTGGCGTAATCATGATTGTTATTTCGCCGATCCTGCGTCGCTGGATGCACGGCGTTCACTAGAAAACGGAAAAGCTATGAAAAATTTTGTAAAACTCTGTGCGGGCCTCGCGCTCGTATCGATTCTGGCTGCCTGCTCGAAGCCGGCCACTGATGACCCTGTCGCCGCCGCGCCCGTCGAACCGACCGAAACCGCGGAGGAGTTTGTCGCGCGTGCCAATGCGGAGCTGGTTGACCTCGGCAGGGAGCTTGGCGCTGCCAGCTGGGTGCGCTCGACCTACATTACCCAGGACACAGCGATCATCGCGTCGGCCGCGAGCGAAAAGTATGCCAAGTGGCACAGCGAAATGGTGCAGCAAGCGGTGGCGTACGACGACCATGAGCTCGATGCGTCGACGCGACGCTCGCTCGATCTCTTGAAACTCGGCACCTCGGCGCCGGCGCCGAACGACGCTGCCAAGCGCAAGGAAATTTCCGAGATATCGACCGCGATGGAAGGTACTTACGGCGCCGGTAAGTACTGTCGTGGGGACGATTGCCTTTCCGGTTCCGAGCTCGAACAACTCATGAAAGACGTTCGCGACTATGACGAGCTGCTCGACTACTGGACTGGCTGGCGCCAGATCGCCGTGCCGATGCGCGACCAGTACGCACGTTTTGTCGAGCTCGCTAACGAGGGTGCCAACGAACTGGGTTACGGCAACCTCGGTGAGATGTGGCGTTCGAACTTCGATATGACGCCGGCCGAATTCGAGGCTGTATCCGGCAAGCTGTGGCAACAGGTCAAGCCACTCTACGACGAATTGCATTGCCACGTGCGCGCGCAGCTCGGTGAAGTGTACGGCGAGGAGAAGGTGCCGCAGGACGGCCCGATTCCGGCACACCTGCTCGGCAACATGTGGGCCCAGGAGTGGTCCCAGATTTACGACATGCTCGAGCCATACCCGGGTGTTGGTGATATCGACGTCGACTCGACCCTCAAGACCAAGAACTTCTCTCCGCAGGAAATGGTGCGCTCGGCTGAGAGTTTCTACGTGTCGCTCGGTATGCCGCGACTGCCAGATACCTTCTGGGAGCGGTCCATGTTCTCGAAGCCTGCGGACCGTGACGTCGTTTGTCATGCCAGTGCCTGGGGGCTCGACGGCGGCAACGACCTGCGCATCAAGATGTGCATCAACCAGACCTACGACGAGCTGCGTGTGATTTATCACGAGCTTGGCCACAACTACTACCAGGGCGCGTACAAGGAGCAGCCGCCCCTGTTCCAGGGCTCCGCGCATGGCGGTTTCCATGAGGCGATTGGCGATACGGTAGTCTTGTCGATGACGCCCGGCTATCTCGCCGAAGTGGGCCTCGTGAAAGATGCCGAAGACGATCCACAAGCTGTGATCAACCGGCAGATGCAGATGGCCCTGGACAGCATCGCGTTCCTGCCATTCGGCAAGCTCATCGACGAGTGGCGTTGGGGCGTATTCTCGGGTGAGATCACGCCAGAGAACTACAACCAGGCCTGGTGGGACCTGCGCGAAAAGTACCAGGGCATCGCCCCGGCAGTGGATCGTACGGAAGCGGACTTCGATCCGGGTGCGAAATATCACATACCCGGCAACGTGTCCTACACGCGCTACTTCCTCGCGCGCATTCTGCAGTTCCAGTTCCATCGTTCACTTTGCCAGACAGCGGGTCACGAGGGCGACCTGCACGCCTGCTCGATCTACAACAGCAAGGAGGCCGGCGAGAAATTCTATGCAATGCTCGAAGCTGGCGCGAGCCAGCCCTGGCAGGACACGCTGGAGCTCATGACGGGAACACGTGAGATGGATGCGACGGCAATCATCGATTACTTCGCGCCGCTCATGGGTTACCTGAAAGAGCAAAACGAAGGCCGCAGCTGCGGCTGGTAATGTCCAGGCGCTGCCAGGCCAGTCCGCAAACAGGATGAAAGCCCTGGTCTACAGGGCTTTCTCCGCCCCTCCCGAGATTGAGCGGGTACCCGACCCGGTGCCCGGAGACGACGGCGTTGTTCTCAGGGTTATGGCGAGCGGCATTTGTCGCAGTGACTGGCACGGCTGGCAGGGGAATGATCCGGACATCACGTTGCCGCACGTTCCCGGTCATGAGCTGGCAGGCATCGTTGCGGCCGTCGGAGAGAATATCTCACGCTGGCGGATCGGGGATCGCGTCACCGTGCCGTTCGTCGGCGGTTGCGGTCACTGTCCCCAGTGCGAGTCGGGCAATCACCAGGTCTGCGATCACCAGTTCCAGCCAGGTTTCACTCACTGGGGTTCGTTTGCCGAGCTCGTTGCGATTCACTATGCCGACATTAATCTCGTACGCTTGCCCGATGAGATGACGTTTACAACGGCAGCCAGCCTCGGCTGCCGCTTCGCTACCTCATTCCGGGCGATCGTCGACCAGGGCCAGGTAAGTGAAGGACAGTGGGTCGCCATTCACGGCTGCGGTGGCGTGGGCCTGTCAGCAATCATGATCGCGTGTGCCCTTGGCGCCCACGTGATCGCTGTGGACATCAGCGACGATAAGCTCGCACTGGCGCAGCAACTGGGCGCGACGACTGCGATCAATGCCAGCAGCAATGATCACGTCGCCGCGGCCATTCGCGATCTCTCCGGCGGCGGTGTACATGTGTCCGTCGACGCGATAGGCAACGCTGCCGCCTGCTTCAATTCTATCGACTGCCTGAGAAAGCGTGGCAAACATATCCAGGTCGGCCTGATGGTAGAGGATGACCATAACCCCAGGGTCCCGATGGGCAAGGTGCTCTCTAATGAGCTCGAAATTCTTGGCAGCCATGGCATGCAGGCCCATCGCTACGCGGACATGCTCGCAATGATAGCCGCAGGTAGTCTCAAGCCGGAACGGCTGATTGGAAACACGATCTGCCTCGAAGACGCGATTGCCGAACTTGTTTCAATGGACAAGTTCGGTTCGCGCGGCGTAACCGTAATTACCGAGTTCTAAGGGGCTCGACGACCAGGTAGACGACCGTCGTTTCACCAACGTTCAATACTTCGTGCCAGGCGAGTCCGTCGCTCGCGAAGCTGCTGCCCGCGACAAGGTCGACCTCGCGGACCTCACTTGAGTCCGTTATGCGCATGCGACCGCCAGCGATAACGTAGCCAAAGTTCTTCTTGTGATAATGGCGTTCGTGCCCGACACCCGGTGGGAAGGTACAGCGCAGGATCCGATGGTCCGCGTCCTTGTGAAGCTGCTCGCAGACCTTTTCGCCGTTCCAGCCTGCTGCCAGCGGATCCGGTAGCGGCTGTTCATAAGCCAGCGTGGTGCTCGCGCACAGCGCGACAATCCCGACCGCAAGAAGAATATGCTTTCTTTGAATCATCTGTGTTGTGCCTTTTTGGGGCCCGATTGAGTAAACTGCACCTTATAACAAGAACGGGGATTCCTCATGTCTGAACAGAATCAGGCCGCCGCTTCCGGCGGTTTTCTCGGCACCGTTGAGCGTGTCGGCAACAAACTTCCCGACCCGGCCGTGCTCTTCATTGCACTGCTGTTCATCGTCTGGGTGCTTTCATGGCTGCTGTCCTATGTTTCTTTTGACGTCGTCGATCCTCGCTCGGGTCAGACGCTGGTCATTCAGAACCTGCTGACGGGCCGTTCGTTTACCGAGTTCCTCTCGGTTATGGTCACGAACTTCTCGCACTTCCATCCCGTCGGTGTCGTACTCGTCGCCATGCTGGGTATCGGTGTGGCAGAACATACGGGGTTTATCAACGCAGCCATACGCTCCCTGTTGAACGTGACCCCGGCGAAACTGCTGACGCCGATGGTAATTCTCGTCGGAATCGTCTCCCACTCTGCCGTGGACGCGGGCTATGTCCTCGTTATTCCTCTCGGTGGTGTCATTTTCTACGCTGCGGGCAGACACCCTCTGGCCGGCATCGCTGCCGCCTTTGCGGGCGTATCGGGCGGTTTCTCGGCCAACTTTGTGCCGAGTTCACTGGACCCGTTGCTGCAGGGCCTTACCCAGGCTGGTGCACACATTCTCGACACCTCGGTGGTTGTGAATCCTCTGAATAACTATTTCTTCACCACCGCATCGTCCATCCTGATCATCAGCCTCGGCTGGTACATCACGGACAAGATCGTTGAGCCGCGCATCAGCGCGACCAACGTTGACGGCGACGCCGAAGACCTGCCCGAAATGCACGACCTAGAGGACCACGAGCGCAAAGGCCTGCGCTGGGCGCTGATCTCCATGGTCCTCGGAATCGTCATCATGACGGTGACGGCACTTCCAGCGGATTCTGCCTGGCGCGCCGCTGACGGCGAACTGACGGCGTCATCGGCGCCCATGATGCGCTCGATCGTATCGCTCATATTCCTGCTGTTCCTTGTGCCCGGCGTCGTGTTCGGCATTGTGTCGGGCTCAATGAAAAGCTCGAAGGACATGATCGAGGGAATGACGCACTCGATGCACGGCATGGCGTATTACCTCGTCATCATGTTCTTTATTGCACAGTTTGTGTACGCATTTGGTCAGTCCAACCTTGGCGTACTATTGGCGCTGAAGGGTGCAGAATTCCTGAAGGCTCTGAACGCGGGCGCATCGTTTACGATCGTTGGTATCGTCATTCTGACAGCCTTCGTGAATATCTTCGTCGGCTCGGCCAGCGGTAAGTGGGGACTGCTTGCACCCATCTTTGTGCCCATGCTGATGTCGCTCGGCATTTCACCCGACCTGACACAGGCCGCTTACCGTGTTGGCGACTCAAGCACGAATATCATCACGCCGTTAATGCCGTACTTCCCACTGGTCGTTGTCTATTGCCAGCGCTACGTAAAAGGCACCGGAATCGGCACGCTGACCGCCATGATGTTGCCGTACTCGATAACGTTCCTGTTGACCTGGACGATCTTCCTGCTGATCTATTTTGCAATCGGCCTGCCCCTGGGCATCGGTGCCAGCTACACGTATCCACCAAGCTAGGAAGGAGGCTGCCGGCGACTCGCCTGGTAGCAAAAAACCGGAAGCAAAAAAATGGGCCCGTATGGGCCCATTTTTCAATACGGTTCTGCTGGCGCTTATTCGGCAGGCGCTTTTTCCACCGTTAGTGCCATCGCAACAGTATCGGTAATAACGACAATGTCGCCGACCTTGGCGCGCTTCAGGTTCCCGGGATTGCGTGCTACATACTCGGTAACCACGCCATCCGGCCCTTTCAGCTTGAACGTGTTCGCCTCGATGTTGATGTCTTCGACCGTTGAGATCGTGACAGTCGAATCCATCGCTGCGACGCCGGGCATTTCGCCTTTCTCTGTGCGCGCCAGGACAGCAGCTTCAGCCGCATCGGGCCCCAATCCGTCGCCCGGGAGCACTTCGACAGTAATTTTCTCTACAAACTCGGCTACGAGGATGTCGCCAACGCTTACCTGGTCCAGATTGCGGGCTTCTTCACTGGCTGTGAACGTGACTTCTTCACCGTCTTGTTTTTTTACGGTCACGACGCGTGTTTCGTGATCGATGGCCTTAACGACTGCTGTGATGACCATGCTTTGGCTGGCAGCGAATGATGGCCTGTCTAACTCGGCCTTCTCTTCGCCGGCGAAAACAGCCGTTGCTACGAGCAGTTGGGCAACGACGAGCAAGTATTTGATGTTCTTCATTTCTTCGGTCCTTGGACTTTTGGGGGAGGATATTCTATAGAGTGGCACTGGCTTGCACAATAAGGCCATGCCCGTACGACTGTCCACGATGAACGAGGAGCAACATGAAGACTCTCAAATGCGACCTATGCGACGTAACAGCGGAAGGCGAGACATTCGAAGAATGGATGACCGCGCTGCGCCCTCACTACATGGAAGCTCATGCCGATGTGATGAACGACCCTGACCGGCCCCACACCAAGGAAGACATGGAAAAGTGGATGGCCGACAACAAGGCACGATTTGACGCCGCCTAATGCCGTGACGACTACCCTGTGAATCAATCCCCTATACAGGCCCCCGCATAGGCCTTCGTAACACCGGCATTCTCCAGCTGGCATTCGTTATCGTAGGTCACGCTGTCCATCCCGCAGACCGGTGAGTATTCTTCGGGACAGTTTCGACCCACTTCCTCACACACGCCTGCGTAGTCGACGCGAATACCTCTGCGCTCAGCATGGCAGGCGTTAGCGTAGGTCATTCCGTCGGACGCACAGACCGGCACGAAACGATTCGGGCAGGCCCGAACATCACATGCGCCTTCTGTGAATGACCCAACTTCGGCAGCATCGGCCAGGCACGCGTTGTCGTAAGTGCTGCCGTCATCACCACAAACCGGCGCATACACTTTCGGACAGTTATCGAAGTCACAATTTCCCTTGCGTTGCACGGGCACGCGTTCGGCTCCGGCCTCGCATCGATTGATAAAGGTCCTGCCGTTCATCCCGCAGACCGGCTCGTTAGTACTCGGGCAGCCGTTTGGGGTGCACGCGCCAAGCCCGACAATGCTGGCGCCAGACTTCTCCGCAAAGCACTCGTTAATGTACGTGTTCTGGTCGGCCCCACAAACCGGGTCGAAGGTCTCCGGACAATCCGTCGCTGCGGACTCGTCCGGGCACCGACCCTGGCTCACGACGGCAACGCCCGCCGCGCCTGCGACGCAGTCGTTGCTGTAAGTCTGGCCATCCGCCCCGCACACCGGATCATATTGCATGGTGCAGGCGACCTCGTCGGCCTGGGCCATTACCGCAACTGGCGTGATCAGGAACAGGAATAGAGTCAGGTAGCGTGTCTTCATGTGTTCGAACCTTCCATTTACTTCTTAGAGCCCCATAACCGGCCCAGGTTCAACGGGCCGAGCCCCAGAAATTGTAGCTGAGCGCGCGAATTCCTGGAATATACATCCTGTTGTCGTCTTCTATGTCGAAGCCGCCTTTCTTAAGAAGCGCTGGTATATCCCGGTCCATATTGCAGCCGCCCGAGAAGCGCCGCCAACCACCATTCAAGCGCCGTTGCCATTTATGCACGCTCTCGTCCGGCGCTTTGCCATGCTCGCAGAAGAACAGGTGGCCACCGGGCTTCAGGACCCGCCGCATACCGCGCAGCGCCGCCACCGCGTCCGGAATCGTGCAAAGGGTATAGGTGACCAGGACTGAATCCACCGAGTTGTCGTCGAGCGGGATTTCCTCGCCCGGCAGGTCGATCAGTTCCACGTCGAGGGCTGATGCCGCTATGTTTTGTGCTGCGGAGTTGCGCATGCCTTCTGAGGGCTCCAGCCCGAAAACACGTCGCACCTTGCCCTGGTCGTAATGGGGCAGGTTCAACCCGCCGCCAAAACCGATTTCGAGGACGTCGCCATAAGCCCGCGGCACTATCTTCTCGCGCTGCTTGCGTGTCGGCTTGCTTGTGCAGGCCAGGTTAATCAGCTTCGGAAGAATGCGATTTTCATAGAAACTCATCGCACGATCTCACTCACATTAACCAACTCAAATCCCTCCTCGGCCAGTCGTGGCAGCTCGCGCTCGAGCAGCTCCAGCGTGGACGGGTAGGGGTGGCCGATTGCCACTACCTGTCCGCGCTGCCGGGCGACTTCTTTCATGCGCTCAAACTCTCGGGCTACCGTTTCCGGTGAACGATCCGGATCGAGAAAAACGTCACGCCGGGTAGCATCAACGCCGCTTTCCTCTGCAATCTGCAGCGCAACGCTGTGATGTGTCGTATAGCTGTCAATGAAGAACAGCTGTTCGCGTTTGGCGATCTCCTGCATCAGCCACATCATGTGCCCCGGGTGCCGGGTAAGCAATGAGCCGCGATGGCTGTTGATACCGACCACGTGGGGAACGGCCGCGAGTGCCTCTGAGAAAGTGGTTCCGACTCTCGCCTGGCTCATGTCGAGATTGATCTCGGACGGCTCGACATTCTGGCTAATGGAATCTGCCTGTAGCGGCAGATGCAACAGCACCTCCCTGCCAGCGGCGTGCGCCTGGTCCGCCAGGACCCGGGCGCGCGGCGACCCGGGCAGAAACGAAAAGCTAATGGTGCCCGGCAACTCGATCGCGCGCTTCCCGTTCGCCAGGTGATAACCGAGGTCGTCGATGATAATTGCGATGCGCGGCGAATCCGCGAGCGCTGCGCTGGTGAAAAGAACGAACAGCGAAGCTATCAGCGTGCGCCGCACCTGACTACTGCGCGTTGCTGTGCATCACCGGGCGAGCCTGCAGGTGGTCGATTGCCTCGGCAAGCTGGACGTCCGCTTCGCGATCAAGCAGTCCGGACAGGCTCAGGTCAGGGAAGCCGGGCGTATCCTCAATGAAGATATCCGGCTCGATGCCAACATCGTGAATCGAGTCACCCGACGGCGTGTAATAACGAGACGTCGTGAGCTTGATGGCCCGTCCTTTCGACAAAGGCACAACAGTCTGCACGAGACCCTTGCCGAATGTTTCCGTGCCGACAACCAGCGCGCGGTCGTGATCCTGCAGGGCACCCGCAACAATTTCTGACGCCGACGCCGAGCCTCTATTTACGATGACAACCATCGTGGCACCGTCGAGAATGTCGCCTCTGTGTGCCGACCGCGTAAATCGCGAATCGACGGAACGGCCATCCGCTGTCACGATCACGCCGGAATTGAGAAACAGATCGGCGACGTCCACCGCCGCGTCAAGCACGCCGCCCGGATTGTTGCGAAGATCGAGCACCAGGCCCTGCAACATGCCGTCATTTGCGTCCTGCAACTCATCGACCGCGCGGCTCAGCTCGCGCGCGGTGTTCTCGCTGAACTGGCTGATGCGAATATATCCGTACGACGGGCTCAGAAACTCTTTGTGAACGCTTGCCATACGGATAATCTGACGGCGCAGCTCGTACTGGATCGCATCGTCGTCTCGCAGAACGGTCACGATTACTTTCGATCCGGCCTGCCCGCGCAGGCGGCCAATCGTATCCTGCAGGTGGGCCGCTTCAATGGAGACTCCGTCAACAGCGATGATTTGGTCGCCGCTCCGAATTCCGGCGCGAGCGGCGGGTGAGCCGGCGATCGGAGTTACGATCAGCACATTGCCACCGACCTCGTCGACTTCAATCCCGATACCCGTGTAGCTACCGGTCGTGCTGATGCGAATGTCGCGGTATTCACCAGCATCCAGGTACTGGGAGTGGGCGTCGAGATCGCTAACCATGCCGCGAATGGCGCTCTCGAGGAGGTCCGCGTCATCGATGGGCTCGACGTAGTCCCGTTTGACACGCTCCAAAACTTCGGCGAACAGGCGGGCCTGTTCCCAGGCCAGCTCTTCTTTATCAGGCGCCCGGTTGTCGTTCATCAGGCCGCCTCCGATGGACAAACTCAGGCCCATCACGACACCGATGACTATCACCAAAATTGCTCGACTTTTCAGAGACATACAATCTTCCCTACGCCGCGAACCGGGGCCCACTGCGGCACGATCATCGACCTTAGCACAGCAACGCGCAATAATGTGCCCACACGGTCAAGAACAAGAACAAAGGGTGCATTATGTCTAGACCGCCGATCATGTGGTCTCGGCTGTTCGTCGAGGGTGTCGTCATCGTCGTCAGTATTCTGCTGGCGTTCGCGATCGACGCATGGTGGGACGAACGGCGGGCGGCAAAGGAAGCCGAACTCCAGGTGGAGCGGGTAGTTGCCGAGCTCGAGGCGAGCGCCATACTGCTCGAAGAACAGATTAAAGCTCTCGACGTCACAACCGATACCGCGAAACGCTTTCTCATGATGTTTGGACCAGAGCCGGACCCGGTCGACAAAAGCGTGGCCGGTGCTCTATTCAATGGACTTTTCGCGTCGGGAACCATCTCCTTTGATCGCAGCGCCTCACAAAGATTCCTGGCCTCCGGCCTGCTGACACAGGGCCGCTGGCTGGAGGTCCGGCATGACCTTTCAGCCCTGCTTGCCGACCAGTACAGGTCAGAGAAGCGCTCCGTCGAGCTGCGCGAGATGCGGCCTGCAATCAATGCTTATATCGCTCGCCTGATACCCGCGCTGGATGTGGTGTTGGGGCATCCGTTGATGGCCGATTACTCGCCCAGCCGATTCCCTTACGACCCTACGCTCTTGTTTTCGGACATGTACTTCGAGAGCCTCATTGCGGATTTCGCCATTCGTATGGAGCTCAACCGGGGCGGTCACCGGGAATTGCTGGTAGCCCACCGAACCTTGATTCAGAGGATTAATGCTGCGAGAAAGCCTTAGATGAGCA
>JAACFG010000078.1 GCA_009937605.1 Gammaproteobacteria bacterium
TTTGTCCAGGTACGAGGAGATGAGTTCCTTTTGACGCCCGGGTGACATGGACTCGGGATGCAACAGCCCGAGTTGTCCGACGCCGACCGAGTAGGCCCAGACCGCCATCGATTCCGTTTCGACATCCATCGACTCACTAACCTCGCCCGCTTCCCGCGCTTCCCTGAGCAAACCTCTGATTCGCTCAAGCCAGCCGCGGACAAGCTCGGCGTGCAATTCCGCAAATGCTTCGTTCAGCGCCACCTTGTACTGAAATGTTAGCCAGACCATCCAGTAGTCTCGCGATGCATCGTTAACGATCGCGTCATCGCACAGCAGGTGCTCGAGTGCCTTGAGTCCGGAGTACTGGCTTTCATATTCATTGACACGCGTGGTCTGGCTCGATGTCAATTGGCGCACCGCGTGCATCAGCAGATCGTCCTTAGATTCGAAATAATGAAATAAGGACCCGTAGGAAAGGCCCGCCTCGGCTGCAACGGCCCGCATGGTCACTCCCTCGATCCCATGTCGCGCAATCAGGCGCATGGCGGCGTCCGCAAAGGTCAGTCGCTGAGCATCGTGATCGACAATTTTTGGCATAGCGAGCTTCCGTCCCTTGACCGGGAATTGTCCCGGCACTTACAATCGTATTATATCGATCAGTTGATATAAATAAAATCAGTATTTCAAACAGAGACAGGCGATGCAACAAAACGAGCAAAAACAGGAGCATACGAAGTCCTGGTACGCGGCCACCGTCAACGAAGTGACCGATTACCCCGAGCTCATGGGCGCGGAATCGGCTGATATTTGCGTCATTGGAGGCGGCTTTAGCGGTGTCTCAACGGCCCTGACACTGGCCGAACGTGGCTACTCCGTCGCACTCGTTGAAGCCAATCGCATTGGTTGGGGTGCCTCGGGGCGCAACGGCGGACAACTGATTCATGGCGGTTGCGGCCTCGACAAGTTGCTGAAGAAGCACGGCGACGGTATCGCCGACATGATCTGGGAGATGAAATGGCGTGGCAACGACATCGTTCGGGAGCGAATCGAGAAGTACGACATCGATTGCGACCTGAAAAATGGCTGGGCCGAAGTCGCGGTCAAGCCCAAGCAGGTTGCGTGGCTGCACGAGTACGCGGAGGAGCGCAAAGCGAACAACGCGCCAGAGACGTATGAAATCTGGGATCGGGAAGAAACTCGCGAGAACCTCGGCACCGATGCGTTTCACGGTACCTTTATTTGCTACAGGGACGGACACCTGCACCCGCTTAACCTGTGCATTGGCGAAGCACGTGCCGCGCATGGCCTTGGCGTCAAGATTTTTGAGCAATCGCCGGTCATCGACATAGAGCATGGCGGGCGACCGAAAGTCAAAACAGCGAATGGGTACATAGAAGCCAGCTCGGTGATCCTGTGCGGCAATGCCTACAGCCGCTTCCAGGGACTGAAAAACCTGGTGTTTCCGGCGGGCAGCTACGTCATCGCGACGGAACCGCTCGGAGAGGAGGTTGTACAGCGGATCAACAAGAAAGACGTTTCAGTCTGCGATCTGAACGAGGTTGTCGACTACTACCGAATGAGCAGTGACAATCGGTTGTTGTATGGCGGCGCCTGCAATTACTCGGGCCGCGATCCGAAAAGCATCAAGGACTACATTGTGCCGCGCATGGCGAAGGTCTATCCCGAACTAAAAGACGTCCGCATTGATTACGAGTGGGGTGGAAAAATCGGCATCGTCCTGAACCGGCAGCCGACAGTCGGCTGCATGAATAACAATGTCTGGTACTGCCAGGGCTATTCAGGTCACGGAGTCGCGCCAACACATACGATGAGCGAAGTCATGGCTGACGCTGTTGCCGGCACGATGGAACGCTACGACCTGTTCGCCGGCGTCAAGCATTTTCGCATTCCGGGTTCGCAATGGGTCGGCAACCAGATCATTGCGCTGGGCATGATGTACTACAAGATGATGGATCGACTTGGCTAGACGTGGTTAGTCGAATTCGATCCAGGTCGTCTTCAGTTCAGTGTAGTCATCGAACGCGTGCATCGACTTGTCACGCCCGTTGCCGCTTTGCTTGAAGCCGCCAAACGGAACCGTGATATCGCCGCCGAAGTAGTTGTTAATGCCCATGGTCCCAACACGTACGGCTCGCGCAACTTTGTGCGCCGTATTGATATTGTTGCTCCAGACCGCGCCGGCCAGGCCGAAGATTGAATCGTTCGCGATTTGCACGGCTTCCTCGGCATCGTCGAAGCCTATAACCGACATCACCGGACCGAAGATCTCCTCGCGTGCGATCCGCATGTTGTTGTTTACGCCGTCAAAAATGGTCGGCTCGTGGTAACAGCCGCCCGAGTCTGTCATTACCTGCTTGCCACCAAACATGAGCGAGGCGCCCTCCTCCTGACCGATACCGACGTAATCAGCAACTGTCTTGAGTTGCGCCGCGTCAATCATCGGTCCCATGGTCGTTGCCGGGTCCAACGGATGACCTGGCATCCAGTTGCGGCTCTTCTCAACGACCATCTCGACAAACTTCTCACGAATGCTGTTCTCAACGATCAGACGAGTCCCCGCCGTACAGGTTTGGCCACCGTTGTAGAAGACCGCGATCGCTGCGAACAACGCCGCTTTCTCAAGATCCGCATCTGCGAACACGATATTCGGGCTTTTGCCGCCGAGTTCCAGGAAGGTTCGCTTCAGATTGGATTCACCGGAGTAAATCATGAGTTGCTTGCCGATCTCGGTAGAACCCGTGAATGTCAGGCCATCAATATCCTCATGCAGTGACAGGTGGCGACCCAGGCTCCCACCCGGCCCTGGCAATACCTGCAATACGCCGTCGGGCAGGCCAGCCTCGCTCGCCAGCCCTGCGATCCGCAGCGCGGACAAGGGTGTGTTGGAAGCTGGCTTGAGGATGACCGAGTTCCCGGTCGCCAGCGACGGTGCCAATTTCCAGGCAGTGGTCGACAGCGGGAAGTTCCAGGGCACGATCGCCGCAACGACACCAAGCGGCAGACGCTGCACGAGCGCGAGGCTGTTTGCAGGTGTCGGCGGAATCTCGTCGTACACCTTGTCGATAGCCTCGCCGCTCCAGCGAATGGTGCGGATCGCGGACGGCACATCGACGCCTGTTGTATCCGCAATAGGCTTGCCAACGTCAAGGCACTCCAGCAGTGCGATTTCATCCGCATTTTCTTCGATCAATTCGGCCCAACGCACCAGCACCATCTTCCGATCGGCAGGCGCCATGTCTGCCCAGACGCCGCTCTCGAATGCTGACCGGGCAATGCCGACCGCATTGTCCGCGTCTTCGGTGCCGCAGTTGGCGACGTCCGTAAGCTTCTGGCCGTCGCCAGGGCTCATCGTCGGCCGCGTCTCGCCGGCCAGCGCGTCCTGGTAGCGTCCATTTATGAATGCGCGGCCCTCGAACTCGATTTCCGCGGCGAGCGATGTCCAGTCTTGTTTGGTTTTGTCCAGCATGTTTTCGTGGCTCCAATCGATCCTGGCTGATTATCCCAATATATATGCGGACGGAACAGGCCGCCGGGCTACCGAGCCTATACGCTGCACAGAACCACCCTGGACCCTGCGGTACAGTCCCTCATGGCCGTACTCTAAGGGTCATGCGTTGTTTCACCCGGACAACGGTGAGACTATCGAGATCAAAGCGGGAGACACCGTGTACTTTGACAACAACAGCAAAGGCACATGGGAAGTACTAGAGACAACGCGCAAGGCTTACCTCACCTACAAACGCGACTAGAATAATAAGGGGAACCCCGGCATGGCATCGAGCTCCGATACTCGATTGGTACATAAGAAAACCGAGTTTGACGATTGGCGATCTTTGTCCCTCGGTATCTACATGGCACTGGTCGGTTACGCCGTCATGGTGGGGCTCCCCGTAATTTCAACGGCCTGGGTCGACAAGCTCGGGTTCACGGAAATCCAGGTCGGCCGCGTCGCGGGAGCCGACCTTTACGGCCTGGGGATCGGCGCCATCATCGCGTTCTTCGTCGTTGCCCGATTCGACAGGCGCATGTTGACGATCGCTGCTGCCTCGGTAGCGATCATGGCCAACATCCTGTGTATTTACTTTCAGGACTATGACGTGACCTTGTACCTGCGCCTTGCTGCAGGCATTGGTGCCGGGGTCTACACAGGAATCGCTGTCGCGACAATCGGCGGCCACTCTCGGCCCGCTTTCGCGTTCGGCCTCGAACTATTTGCCTTCGCATTTTCACAGGCTGCTGAGCTGAAGTTCCTGCCGTATCTCACGATCGAAGGTATGTACATGGCCTTTGCCGGCGCGTTTGTCGTCGGGCTGTTGTTCATTGGATGGTTACCGCGCCGCCCGGCCGACGCCGCGCTGGATGTCGAGGTTGATGTCGCGGAGCCTACTGGCGACCACCATGTCGAACACCAGCGTGTGCCGCGATACGTCCCGTGGCTGGTACTGGGCGCCGTGATGTTCACCTACATCAATATTGGCGCGTACTGGACCTACATCGAGCTTGCGACCGTGGATTCGGCCGCGTCGCCCGAATGGGTGGCAGACATGCTCGTCTACACATCGTTCTTCTCGCTGGTCGGGTGCTTGTTCGCGGTATTGCTGAGTAATCGCTACGGCCTTTCGAAACCGCTTTTGGTCACCCTGGTATTTCAGGCCAGCATCGTCGCGATGCTCTTGTTCGGCATTACCGACATGACCGTCATGATCAGCATGTTTGCGTTCAATTTCTGCTGGATCTTCGTTGACATCTACCAGGCCGCAACCATTTCGAATGTCGATCGTTCCGGACGCTATGTCGCACTGTTGCCGGCCGCCCAGGGTATTGGCAATGGCCTTGGACCCAACATCGCGGCAACCGTGCTGGCATGGGGACTCGGCTATAACGGCGTGTTCATAATGTGTGCTGCAGCTTCCATCATTGCAATGTTCATTTATCTTTACATGTACCTGATGCTTAAGAAGAAGATCCCGGCGCTCGCAGACGCTTCATGACCCAGAAGAATTACGACGCGATTGTTATCGGTGCTGGCCACAATGGCCTGACCAATGCAGCATTCCTGGCGAAAGCCGGGCTAGACGTACTCGTCCTTGAGAAAAATGACTACACGGGCGGCGCAACCGTCTCGCGTGAGTTGTACGACGGATGGAAATACTCCAACTGTTCGTACGTCTGCAGTCTGTTCCGCCCTGAGATATACAATGCCCTGGACCTGGGGCGGCACGGCCTCAAGGTTGTTCCGCTGACCGCGAGCATGACCTTCAAGCAGGACGGCGACTATTTCGGGAGCTATTCGAATCCGAATATTCGACGCCGCGAGCTGATGCGCCACAGTCAGCGCGACGCGGACGCTGCAGTTCGCTTCGATGCCGATATTATGCGCTGGTGCCGATTGATTCGGGGTTTCCTGCTACGCACCCCTCCGGATCCGGGTTCATTCAAACCACGCGACGCTTTCGAGTTCGCCTATTTGCTCAAGAAATTCTACGAACTGAGCGAAACCCAGATTTACGAGTTCATTCGTTTCTTCACGATGTCGATCGCCGAGTACCTCGAGAACTATTTCGAGAACGAAACAATCCTGGCCCACTACTCGGGGGGCAGCATCATCGGTACCGGTCTTGGCGTCTATTCGCCCGGCACAGCCTATGTCCTGTTGCATCACGCGATGGGCGATGTCGACGGCAATGTGGGCGCATGGGGTTTCGCCCGCGGCGGCATGGGTGCGGTATCGGGTTCGCTCGCCTCCGCGCTCCTGTCCTACGGCGGCGAAATACGCAACGAGTCGGAAGTCGCACAGATCCTGGTCTCCGGCAACAAAGCAACGGGCGTTCGACTAACCTCTGGCGAAGAAATCACGGCCAAGACCATTGTTTCCAACCTCGACGCCAAACGTACGTTCACGACAGTGATGGATGAGAAAGACGTTCCACCTTACGTGCTCGAGCGAGCCCGGAATTTCAAGATTCGTGGCTCGTCCGGAAAACTGAATATCGCGCTCGACGGCATGCCGACATTCCCGGCTCTGCCCAAGGACTCGCCACTCACGCTCGGCCACATGCATTTCACCGACACGCTGACGAGACTCGAACGTGCCTATGACGACTGGAAAGATGATCGCTGGTCGGCAGATCCCTATTGCGACTTCCTGATTCCGTCGCAGTACGACCCGACGCTTGCCCCGCCCGGAAAGCACATGGCAACAGTGTTCGTACAGTACTGCCCTGTCGAGCCTGACGGTGGGTGGAGTGATGTGAAGCGCGATCAGTTTGGCCAGGTCGTCATAGACCAGATTGCCGACTACAGCCCGGACTTCAAAGACCTGCTATTGCACGCAGAAATACGCACTCCGCGCGAACTGGAGGACGAAGTCGGCCTGACCCAGGGCAATATCTTCCAGGGCGAGCTCACATTCGACCAACTCATGTTCAATCGGCCATTCCCCGGCTACGCCCAGTATCGCGGTCCCGTAAAAGGCATGTACATGTGCGGCTCATCCACTCACCCGGGTGGCGGCGTCATGGGTGCACCAGGCGCCAATGCGGCGCGCGAAATTCTGCGCGATCTTGGAAAGCCCGATACGACGCCCGAGGAGTTCAGTGATGACTGATGTCCTCATCATAGGCGCGGGTCATAACGGCCTTGTATGTGCAGCGTATCTCGCCCGCGCGGGAATGGACGTATTGGTCCTGGAGTCGTCGGATTCGGCAGGTGGAATGTCTGCGCCGCGGACAATCAGCGATGACTATCGGTTCCCGGGCCTGGCGCACGCGACCTACCCTGTATGCAAGGCGATCCGCAAAGACCTGCGACTGGACCGCTACGGCTACGTTGCTGGTACGCCGATCGACACGATCGCGCTCGACGCAAGCGGCCAGCACCTCGTAATCGGTGGCAACACTGTCAGCGGCGGTGAACTACCCGAATCCGACGCCGGCGCGTTCCCATCGTTCAAGAGCCAATACCTCGAGTTTGCCAGGAAGATCCAACCGCTGTTCCTCAACAAACCACCGCGCCTGAAGAACATGGGTTCGGCGGATCTCAAGACGCTCACCCGACTCGGCTGGAATATCCGGATGGGTCTCGGCAAGGAGGCAATGTACGAATTCCTGCGCGTGGCCGCTATCAATATCTACGATGTTCTCGACGAAGAATTTCAGGACGACCGCCTTAAGGGCGCAATTGCCGCAGATGCCGTGATGGGCAGCGCGATGGGCCCACGTACACCGGGTACCGTCCTGACGTGGCTGCAGCGCCTGCAAGGTGAACTGAACGGGCCGTTGTCCAGCCAGGGTGGAGCGCAACTGGTACATGCACTAACGCAATCGGCTGAAGACGCGGGAGCGACGATTCGTTTTGATGCCCGTGTCGAGAAAATTCTCATCGACAGGGGTAAAGCATTCGGTGTCGAACTGGCCGATGGCGAGATGGTGAAGGCAAAACTCATCATTTCGAATGTCGACCCGCGCACCACGCTTTCCAAAATGGTCGGAGCGCCGCGACTCGACACGATGTTCGCGAATCGCGTCACGCAGATTCGCGGCTCCGGCGTTGTCGGCAAACTGAACATCGCGCTGAATGGCCTGCCGGTGTTCGACGGGCTCAGCGAGTCACAGCTCGGCAATCGCCTGCTGGTCGCTCCCTCGATGCGCTACGTCGAGCACGCCTTTAATCACTCAAAGTATGGTAAGTGCTCCGAGCACCCGGTTCTCGAGGTCACTTTGCCAAGCCTTCATGACCGGTCGCTCGCGCCGGAGGGACACCACGTCATGTCGCTGAATATCGCCTACCTCCCGCATGCGCTGGAAGGCGGTTGGGAAGAGCAAAAGGCGACAGTGGCCTACAAGGTGATTTCGCAGCTCGGCGAGTATTCGCCGAATCTCAAATCACTGATCGTCGATCACGAATTCCTGACGCCGCTCGATATTGAAAGCGAGTTCGGCGCCGTTCAGGGCCACTGGCACCACGGCGAGCTGTCGATTCACCAATCCTTCATGATGCGCCCGCTCTACGGCGCGGCTCAATATGATACGCCAGTGGATCGGCTCTTCTTGTGTGGCGCCGGCAGCCACCCCGGCGGCGGGCTGAATGGTCTTCCGGGACGCAACGCAGCGAAGCGGGTACTCGAATTGGGAGGGGTGAAATGAACATCGATCACACTCACTTCCGGCAGGCGCTGCAGCGCACGCCGTTTCATGATCGCTACGCCGCGATGTCCACGACTGAACACTGGGCGACCTGGAATACCTACAAGGTCCCGTATGTTGTCGACAAGTTGTCGACCGAGTATTTCTCGGTTCGCAGTGGTTGCTCGGTCATGGACCTCACGCCCATGGAGAAATACCGGATCGAGGGTAAGGATGCATTCGCCTACCTCGACCGACTTCTGACTCGCGATCTGTCGAAACTCCGGCCCGGGCGCGTAACGTATGTTGCCTGGTGCAATGACGATGGCAAGGTCATCGACGATGGCACGCTTTTCCAACTCGACGAAAACACTTACCGTTTGTGCTCCCAGCACCATCAGCTGGACTGGTTGTTGATGTCCGCCGCTGGTTTCGACGTCCAGGTGGCGGTGGAAACGCACGACATTGCGGCACTCGCTGTGCAGGGTCCAACCTCTTACTCGGTTCTGACAGCAGCAGGCATTCACGGCCTCGATGATCTCAAGCCGTTTGGCATCAAGGACCTTCAATGCAACGGGTTCCCTGTCACCGTCTCGCGCACGGGCTATACGGGCGATCTCGGCTACGAGTTGTGGACGGACCCGGACAATGCATTGGCGTTGTGGGATGCGATTTTCGCAGTGCGGGGACAATACGACATCCATCCAATCGGTTTGGACACTCTGGAAATGGTGCGCATCGAAGCTGGCTTCATCATGCCGGGATTCGATTTCAACTGTGCCGAAGCCACCGTGCGAAACGGCTACGACCGCTCTCCCTATGAAGTCGGTCTGGGTTGGGTGGTTCATCTCGACAAGGGGCACTTCACGGGACGCAACGCACTCGTGGCGGAAAAGGCCCGGCACGCAAAACGCCGACTGACCAAGCTGGTCGTAGACGGCAACAAGCCCGTTGGAGAGGCCTTCATTTATGCGGGCAAGAACGGCAAGCAGGTTGGGGAGGTCAAGTGCACAACCTGGTCGCCGATTCTCAAAGCCAATCTCGCGATTGCGGATATTGAACTGCGCAATGGCAAATTGCCGCAGAGCCTGTGGGCGCGTTTCGATTATCAGCGCGAGCTCAAGTGGAACACCGCCTGGGCTGAGTGCCATGCCCAAACGAAACCGTTCTATTCGCCCGAGCACAAGTCGGCAACGCCACCCAATCCATTCTGAACTGTGACCGCGTTCAGGCACTAACCCTCTAAGGAGTCCCGCCGTGGCCCACGAAGCCGAGTACTACGACAACATGGTCAAGCTACTCGAACTCATTTGGGGTGAGGGCTATATGGCGCCCGGGGGCCCGGGAAATGTCGCCAAACTGCTGCGTGGGACTGACGCCCAAGGCAAGAAGATACTCGATATCGGATGCGGACTTGGCGGACCGGCGATTGAAATGGCCCGATCGCATGACGCGAGCGTGGTGGGCATTGACCTTGAAGCCCCGCTTATCGAGCGGGCCACATCTGACGCCATTGCCGCAGGATTGAACGACCGATGCCATTTCCAGCTCGTCGAGCCAGGGCCGCTGGCTTTTGATAACGCATCATTCGACGTCGTCGTTTCCTCAGGGGCGGTCACACAGACACCGGACAAGCCGTCGATGTTCGCAGAGATTCTCCGTGTACTCCGGCCCGGCGGCTGGTTCACGTGCTACGAATGGATGGGTGACGGCTCAGCCTGCTCCGAGGACATGCAGCGCTGGATTGAACTTGAGGAATTGACCTACGACTTCAAAACCCTGGAGGAATACGATGGGCTTCTTTCCGTCGCCGGCTTCAGCGAGGTCGAAGTGACTGACGCGTCGGACTGGTACCGCGCCGAGGCGCGGCGTGAGTACGAACTGATCCGGGGCGATCTTTATCCGAAAATGGTTGATCTGCTCGGCCAGCATGACGCTGACCACTTCGTCGAAGACTGGCGCGCGATGGTTGTCGTCATTGAGTCCGGCGAAATGCGCCAGGGCTATTGCCGTGGGCGGTGCCCGACCTAGTCGACTCGCCAGCCCTTCTCCGGTAGCTAGGTCCCCAGGACCGGCTTAAGTGTGCTCAGCTCCACCAACTGCGATTCGGTCAACTTGTAGATTCTGTCGATGCCGCAACCACGAAGCGTGTCGTAGTCAGCATGCAGCACCCTCGCTGAAACGCGAATATCGATCATGTCGGTTGTCCAGTTGCGCCGCTTCAATGAATCGCACGGGCCACGAAACTCGATCAGGTAGTGATCGCGACCCGCAGGCATCACCACGAAGTAATCATTCACATACAAGTACTTCGTCTGTTCCTGATGGCGAATCCGGTCAACCTCTTCCAACTCGTTGACACTCACGAAATCCCGCACCGATTCCACGTACCGTCCCGGTGGAGGTGGTGGCTTCGATGAGGCGCAGGCGATCAGAAACAGCGATGCGCTAGCAGCAGTCAACGATTTCATAGCGACACTCCATTGCGGTATGAAGTGATATGACTACAAAAACACCCATTTGTTGCATCGAGTGTTACGTGTCTTGCGTGGCCTTTGGGCCGTTCAACAGCGCTTCTCTCGTAAGATCGACGATCAAATCGACTTCTTTTTCGCTCATATCGAACACCGGCGTATAGCGCAGGGAGTGCGCGCCGCCGTGGATGACAGCCAGACCGATCTTTCGCAGATAGTCCTCAGTACTGTCTTTGCCATAGATTTTGTAGCGCTCATCGAGCTCGCAGCTCAGTAACAAACCAGTTCCCTGGGCACTCGTGACTGCACCATCGACCTCGCCCTCCAGCGCAACCAGTTTTTCTACGAGCTGCCGTCCGCGCTTGCGAATATTCTCGCGAAGTTCAGGCGTAAGAGAATCGAGCACCGCGATGGCAACATCCAGGGCGCGAGGATTCGTGGTCATCGTGTTGCCATAGAGTCCGCGTTGGTACATCGACGCGGCATTATCTGACAAAGCCAGCACGGACAGCGGAAACTGGCCGGCATTCAGCGCCTTGGAATAGGACTCCATATCGGGTTCGTCCAGCAATTCGAATCCGGGGTAGTCGACGACTGACAGGACGCCGTGTGCCCGCAGGCCGGCCTGGATCGAGTCAACGACAAACATCGCGCCGTGTTCACGCGTCAACTCGCGCGCGCGCTGGTAAAACGCAGGACTGATTGCCTGGCCGGGATTGCCTTCACCCATGACCGGTTCCATCAGGAACGCCTCGATGAAGATGTTTTCCTCGTCAGCTTTCGCAAATACCGCCTCGAGTGCATCGATGTCATTAGGCCCGACGGTCAGCAGATATTCGCTGTTGCAGAACGAGGCCAGGTGTTCCTTGTAGTTCTCCAGCGTTGAGTCGGAAAAACGCGCCGGTCGGTCTGTGCGACCGTGGAAACTGCCTTTCAGGGTCAGGCCACGTATTGTGCGACCTGCGTAGCGACCGCCCGCATCCGTCAGTTTCTTTGTATTGATATCCGTAATTCTGGCAGCGACCGACATCGCCTCGGAACCGCTGTTCAAACACAAGAAACTCTCATAAGGAAAACCTCCCGTTCGCGTGTGGCCAATTTCGTTCTTGAGACGTGCAATGAAATCCAGCTTGTTGGGCGAGGCCGTCATGATGTTCGCCATAACATGCGGCTGGTTCATGGCATCGAGCACAGCCGCAGGCGCATGACCGAATCCGAGCATGCCGTAGCCACCGACATCGTAAATGACGGCGCCTTTGAGCGTGACGACCCACGGCCCCGCTCCACCGACTGCCACGTAAGGATTGACCGCGTCCTTCGCGTAGAAATTTGTTAGCCCGGCGTGCGCCTCACGAACCTGAGACTGCTCGTCAAGAGCAACGAACTCGGCGTGGGTTTCCTGCAATTCGACAAAGCGAGCGTAGCCGCGCTCGATCGCGACGGCCAGGTCCGCACGCTCGTCGAGGAACGACAATACGACTTCGTCTTTAAGACCGAAAGTCTGCGCTGCGCCGCCATGCTCCCGCATCTCCTGCAGGCAATCGAGGGCTGATTTCGTATCGTGAAACGTGGCGACGTGGGACATAAGAGCCACCCATGAGTTAGTAATCCGCGACTATATCAAGAGCGCCTCGTCAGGGCATCCGGGTTTTTGACGAAATCTGCAATTCAGCCGTCAGGGGCCAGGCTTATTCCGGGCGGCATAGGCTAGCAGAGCCGCGACGCTGATCGCGTCTGTGATTTGTCCCTCCAGCGCCATTTGAATTGCCTCCTCGATTGGCAACTTTCGGACTGCAAGATCCTCAGTTTCTTCAAAGTCCGTTGCGCCCTGCGCAAGCTGCCTCGCGAGAAATACCACGCCGACTTCGTCAGTAATTGAGTTGCTTGTGTGCAGGCGCTGAAACTCGGTCCAGTTGGAAGCGTCCAGACCGGTTTCCTCTCTTAGCTCCCGCTTGGCCGCCTCGAGTGGCGTCTCGTCTCCCGGGGCACCTCCCATGGGTAGCTCCCACGAATATTCGCCCAGGGTGTACCTGCTCTGGCCAACCAGCCAGGTATTGCCCTCCTCGTCCAGCGGCAATATCGCCACCGCCGTATTCTTGAAATGAACATGGCCATACTGATTCCTGCCACCGCCGGGGTTCACGACGTCGTCCTCGCGAACCTGCATCCAGTCGTTTTCATAGACGAGCGTCGAACTCAGTTTCTTCCAGGGCATTACTTCGGTCTCCGCGATAGTCGGCGATGCCGCCTGTACTCCGTAGGAGACAGGCCGGTTGAACGCCGAAATTGCCGTGTGAATGCACTTTGGTCGGCATAGCCGGCCTCCAGGGCGATGTCCGCTACTGGCGTGTCCGTTTCAATCAATACCAGGCTCGCGTGACTGATGCGCGTCTTGAGCACCCATTGCCCGGTCGTCAGGCCAAAAACCCGCCGCATGCGACGGTCGAGCTGGTAGACCGACATGCCTGCAATGCCTGCCAGCTCCGCGATCGACGGACGCCGCGAAATGCGCTGCTCCGCGAAGCGAATGGCGTCCGCAATGTGTGCAAAGTCATCAGACGTCATGTCGGGAAGCCGCAGGTCCCGGGATATTCCCACCAGTCCGACAATCGCATCATCCTTGCCGATGAGTGGCATCTTGGTCGTCAGGCACCAGCCAATGTCCCTGGAACGGACCGTGTGCAGTTCCAGTTGGTCAATGAGCTTTTGCCCGGTCTCGAGCACGACCTGATCCTGCAGTTCGTAGCCGCGACCGAGCGTTTCGCCAAGAACGTCGGAAGGCCGTCGACCCAGCAGCACCGATTTGTCGCGTAAACCGCAACGTTCAACCAGCGTCTGGTTTGCCGATACATAGCGACCGTCTCGGTCCTTGATGAAGAACACGGTGTCGGGCATGTGATCGAACAGGGCTTCGGCCGCAAACGGTTCCGACAGCTGCTCAAAGAATGCCTCGTGCTGCGGTCTGCCAGTCATTCCTATTTATGCAAAAATTCAAGTACTGGTTGTTGACATTGTCAAGACAATAACCCTTGTTTGCCTTAATATCCATCGGATTATTGCGAGATTTATCCGGCAAAAACCCGACTCGGACCAGGATCAGATGAACAAACCGCAAAACGTGTTCTCAGGCTGTATTCCAGCACTCATGACGCCCTGCAACAAGGCTGGTGCTCCGGACTTCGACGCGCTCGCTGCGAAAGGCAGGGAACTGGTCGACATCGGCATGAACTCGGTCGTGTATTGCGGTTCGATGGGCGACTGGCCGCTCCTGACCGACGAACAGCGAATGCAAGGGGTTGAGAAACTCGTGGCAGCCGGAGTACCTGTCGTCGTTGGCACCGGCGCACAGAATACAAGTCATGCAGCCGCCCTGTCCCG
>JAACFG010000223.1 GCA_009937605.1 Gammaproteobacteria bacterium
TGGCGGCCAACCTGTCCGGCTTCAAACGCGGCATCACCGGTTCGCCGTCGGCCGGTCACGTGCACTCGGACATGATTCTCGCGCAGTTGAATGTCTGCTTCGTAATGCAAGTCTGTTCCCTCCTTACATCTGGCTCCTGGGAGCAATGCGCAGGAACCAGGCGGTGAAGCGTTTCCAGGCTCCGGTTTGCGGTTCCTTGCCGATTGAAACCGCCTGACCATTCTCGATGGTGGTCCAGACGATATTGTTCGAATCATCCAGGGAGAGTTTAAAACTCACTTCCGGCATCCATTCGCTAAGCCCGTCTACGAAACTTGCTGCCATGCTCGGCGAATGAATAATGACGCCCGATTCGGTGTCTTGATTCATCGAACGCTGATTCCAGTTGAAAGATCCAATGAAAAGCGACCTTCGATCGACCGCAAAGGCTTTTGCATGGAGCGTTGAGAGTACATCTTCTTTCTGCACCTTTTCATCGATAGGCCGGTCCATCGCGGCGCGTTGCTCGTAGAGGTTCACGCCCATTTCGAGCAAGCGTTTGCGCGTAGGCCCGTACTTGGCGTGGACCGTGGTGTGATTGTTTGACGCAAGGGAGTTGGTAAGAATGGTGACTTCGACGCCGCGAGCGCGGAGGCCGCCAAACCATTCGATGTCTTCATTGGTCAGGACGAGATACGGCGTCGAGATAAACAACTCCTCATCAATCGACCCCAGCGATTCGGCCATTTTCCTCGTTATCAGCTCATCTGTATTGACCGTCTTCTTGCTCGATTTGTCCGGCGAATCATAGACGAGATCGAAGTCGGACCAGGCAAATACGTCGTTCGATGTCTCGACATATTTCATCACTGTAGCGTCCAACGCCTCTTCGTAGGGTCGCGCTCCGGCTTCGTCGAGCTTGTCCTCGAGTCTGTCGTCGAGGGTCGCCAATGCCTCAGCAGCATTATCGGGAACCTCAGCGATTGCAGCCATCGGGACGGCGGCGCGGAAATTCCAGTAGGTATCGAACATCTTCGATACCTCCGGCACGACCGTACCGATCCCCAGTACGTCAATATCGAGAAATTTCTCATCGTCTCGGGCGTCGAAGTACTCGCCTGCGATATTACGACCGCCGATAAGCGTGATCTGGTTATCTACGGTGAATGACTTGTTGTGCATGCGGCGTGTCATTCGGTCGTAATTGACGATGTTCAGTCCCCGCGCTGAGCGGCGGTTGAGCGGATTGAAGATGCGAATTTCTATGTTCGGGTGGGAGTCCAGCGCAGCCAGGCCAGGGTCGAGTCCCTTGGACAGGATGTCGTCGAGCAGGAATCGAACGCGCACGCCGCGATTTGCCGCCTTGAGAAGTGCATTAGCAAAGGCGGTGCCAACAAAATCGTTGTAGATCAGGAAATATTGTGCGTCGATCGTCTTTTCGGCGCGCTCCGCCATCAGCAGGCGCAATGCCAGTGAGTCGATGCCATCCAGAATAGGGTAGAAGCCCGCCTGGCCGGGGTGTGCGGCTACATCGTCAGCAAGTTGCCTGCCCGTCCACGTATCCTGAGTATCCTCTAATGCGTAGGATTCCTCTCTCGGATAGTCATAGTCGATACTGGCGCAGCCAGTAACAATCGTGGCCAGCAACACAAATGCCAGTTGCCTGACATAACGGCGATAGTGGTTCATTTATCGGGATCCTAAGTTTGGCCAGAAGCTAATTTTCTAGTCCGCAATAATCCTGAAACTGCTGGTATTTTCTATCACGACTGATACCAGGATCATATAGCCAAATAAAACGACGGCGGATTTTCCGACCACAGCCAGCCAATTCGACTGGTAAACCCGCCGTACAGCAATGACGAAGTAGGCCAGGAAGTAAGCAAGCACCGCGACTTGCAGGAGCATCAATAGAACGTGCCGGTTCGCCAGTTCCTCGAGTGGCAGCATCATCGCGAGTACCGCGTAGGCCGCACAGTGCAGGTGAAGTGAGAAGATCAGGTGATCGAAGTACAGTCGCTTGACGTACACACCCTTCATCAGCAGTGCGAAAACAGGCAGCAACAGGAACATCAGGCGTGGCAGATCGTCAGACAGGAAGCGTGCCTGGATGGCGGCATCGAAGCCCGGGTCCTGTCCGGGTTCGAGCAGGGCGCCGGTTTGCGCGAGCCAGGCGACCAATACGAAAAACGAGATGCTGATTACGAGGTAGAGTCGTAACGGCGGTGTATACGTGCGACGACGACCGTCGAGGAATTCGGACGTCAGCGCGCCCGGGCGGAGAAACAGCGTTTTGATCGTCAGGGCGGCTCGCCCGTCGAGCTCAAAGCTCTCTTTGACGACCTCACCAATCAGGTTCCAGATCGGTCGCTCGAGGTCGATGTTCTTCTGGCCGCATGATTGACAATAGTCGCCTTGAAGGCTCGCCTGGCAATTTCTGCATTCGGACATCAGACAGTGATACCGAGCTTGCATCGCGGCGTCAATTCCTCGCACGAGCAATGGTAGGATTGCGCCTATGAAATTTCCTCGAGTCCGAACAATCATCCTGGTGCCGCTGGGTCTATTTGCGTTGTTTTATCTGACCGGCGTGATCCTGGTGCAGCAGGATGATCGCACAGTTGCACCGCTCGCCAGTTCGGTTAACAGCCAACAAACCGTCGCGATTTTCGGCGCCAGCGGTACGGCAGGTGACGGCATACTCAAGGCCGCAATGGCCGACCCCGGAACTGACAAAATTCACGTGATAACGCGTCGCGCGACGCCGCGAATAGAAGCGGGCGTGGCTTCAGGCAAAGTCCAAATGACGCAGCACATGGATTACCTCGATTATGCGGCGATCCATGAGCAAATTGAGCAGGTTGATGCAGTCTACTGGGCGATTGGATTAAGCGCCGTTGGCCTCGACGAGGAAACCTACGGCATGATCCACGTTGATTTCCCGACGCAGTTCGTCAGGGAATGGCTGGGTGTCAGCGAAAAGCGCGGTATGTCATTCCACTACATTAGTTCAAGCGACATCTCGGCAGATTCCAGCATGATGTGGGCACGCGAAAAAGTACGCGCGGAAAACACGCTGTTCGATATTGCGGAAAACACGAATCTGCGCGTGATTGCCTATCGGCCAGACTACATAGGCCCGACGGAAGAAGAAGCGCACCTGGGCCAGGATATTCTCTACTGGTTCTTTGCGCCGGTCGGGGCCGCGGTCAGGGCGACGCAAATCGGCCAAGCCATGCTCGAGGTGACGGCGCGAGAGTCAGAATTCGAGCACCGGTCTCGCCTCGCGACAAGAAAAATCATCAGGTACAGCGACGCGTATGACCATCGTCAAAAATAGCCGAGTCCTGATTACCGGTGCCGCCAGCGGTATTGGCAGACTGCTCGCCCTGCGGCTCGCGGAATCCGGAGGCCGACTGGTGCTGTGGGACATCGACCGGGAAGGGCTCGATCAGGCACGGGCCGAGCTTGCCGCCGCTGGCTACGAGGCGGAAACCTATGTCTGCGATCTTACCCATCGGCATGAAATCGCCTCGGTTGCAGCGCAGACGCTTTCGAATGGTGGCGCTGTCGACATCCTGATCAATAACGCCGGAATAGTCTCCGGCAAGCGCCTGCTGGACCTC
>JAACFG010000224.1 GCA_009937605.1 Gammaproteobacteria bacterium
CTAGCCAGCTAACGCTGCGTAATTTGGGCTTTAGCCCCCTCCGGAACAACCTGAACCCGCGCACGCAGTCGTCCACCAGCAACCAGCGGCAGAGATCTGAGCAGCCGTCATCTGAAACGCCTGCAATACGTCATCGCGGTTCATCATTGTAATTTTCGGCGCTTCGTACGCCGGGCGACCGTCAGTGACTTGATTTTGCTCAACGTTGTCGTCGATCTTATCCATATCCCTTCCTCAGATCACAGTCCTCTAGATACTAACGAATTCTGTCGAAATGTGCTATTTAGCCGTTTCTGCATGGAATCAGGAGCACCAATGCCGCAGGCAAGCGCGAACAGTATCAATATCGAATACGAGTCTTTCGGAGACCCCGCGAACCCCACGATTCTGTTAATCATGGGCCTCGGCATGCAGCTGATCGCCTGGCCGGAACAGTTCTGCCGTGAACTCGCCGCCGGGGGCTATCGAGTCATCCGCTATGACAACCGGGATACAGGATTCTCGACAAAATTCGACGGCGAGAAAACGCCGAGCGTTGCGTCGCTCATGTTTCGCAGCATGCTGCGATTGCCGATTCGCGTTCCCTACACGCTGCGCGACATGGCCAATGACGCGGCGGGCCTGCTCGATGCACTTAGCGTAAAGACGGCGCACGTCGTCGGGGCATCCATGGGCGGCATGATCGCGCAGAATGTCACGGCGAGTTATCCGCAGCGAGTCACCTCGCTTACATCCATCATGTCCACCAGTGGTCATCGCTCGCTGCCCGGTGCCGATCCGCTGGTGTCCCGGCACCTGTTCCGGGCGCGCCCGACCGGCAATGATCGTGAGGCCGTCATCGCCCACAACATGAGGACGATTGAGTTGATCGGTAGTCCCGCCTACCCCGTCGATGAGGAAACCCGAAGGGAGATGACCTCGATCAGTTTCGACCGCTGCTTCTTTCCGTCCGGGTTCGCTCGTCACGTCGGCGCGATTATCCAGGATGGCGATCGCCGCAGTCGGCTCAGTGCGATCACGGCACCAACGCTTGTAATCCACGGCCGGGAAGATCCGCTGGTGCCGCTGGCGGGAGGCATAGACACTGCGAAACACGTTTCCGGGGCCCAGCTGGAGATCATCGACGGCATGGGTCACAACCTTCCGGTTGAGCTCTGGCCACGGATTATCGACCTGATCGACAAGCACGCGAAGCAGTCTGGCACGGAAAGCTGACGATAGTACGTCAGGCGTTCGGCTCGGCGGCGGCCTCTGCCGGTGCGGCGGCGGGTTCCGCAAAAGGCCGATAAGCCCGCAGGTCTTCGATGATCACAGCGACGGCAGGGGTGACAAAGATAACCATAAAGCCCGAGATCAAGATGCCGAAGCCGAGACTTACGCCCATCGGTATCAGGAACTGCGCCTGCGGGCTTTTCTCGAACAACAAGGGCGTGAGACCCATCGCGGTCGTCAGCGTGGTCAGCACGATGGGGCGGAAACGTCGCGCCGATGCCGATGATGCCGCTTCGATGGGATCGAGGCCATCTCGTCGGCGCCGATTGTAGAGGTCGACGAGCACCACCGAGGAGTTAACGGCAACGCCAGCAAGCGCCACAATGCCAAAGATAGAAATGAATGACAGCGGGAAGCCGAGCACCAGGTGACCGAGGATTGCGCCCGCTACGCCGAGCGGTATCGAGACGAGGATGGCCAGCGGCTGCAGGTAGGAGCGGAGTTGCGTCGCGATCATCGCATAGATAACCAGCAGCACAATGATGAACGCGCTGCCGATGTCGGCGAGATCTTCATTTTGTTCGCGGGCCACTCCGGCCTGCACCCAGCGCAGGCCCGGAAAATCTCGTTCGAGTCCGGGCATGATCGAATCAATAATCGTCGCGTTGGCAATACTGGGAGTCGATATGGCCTCGTCCACGTTGCCGCTTACGGTGACCACACGCCGACCATCGATGCGCTCAATCGAGGAGTAAGCTCGGCTCTCCTCGACGCTCGCAACCGTGAGCAGTGGCGCACGATCGCCGTTTGGCAGGCGTACCCGGAATTCGTTCAACGCCTCAAGACTGGCACGTGTTGATTCCGGGTAACGCACGTAGACACGAATCTCTTCCCGGCCACGCTGAATGCGCTGTACTTCCTCGCCGAAGAATCCCTGGCGTACCTGCACTGCGACGTCGGCCGGACGCAGTCCCGCGGCGCTGCCCGCGGGTGTCAGTTCGAACACTAGCTGGCGCTTGCCGAGATCGAAACTGTCCTCGATTTCGGTCAAGCCGTCGATTTTTGCGAGACGCTCTTTCAGGTTATCTGCGGCGGCAATGAGCTGATCTTCGCTCTCGTGTGCCAGTTCGAATTCGACATCCTCGCCGAAGCGTGCGACGTTGGAGGTATACGTCACACGTTCCGCACCCTCGATTTCACCAACCGCGGCACGCCAGCGGCGTTCAATCTCGGCCGCGGACATGCGCCGTTTTCCGAACGGCGTCATCTCAATGCGGACCTGGCCGATGTTCTCGGACGTTGAAAAGCCGGCCTCCGTGCCAGGTCCAACGCCTGCAGCCGCGTTGCCACCGCTCGTTGCCGTGACCGAAACGAAGAGTTCTTCACCGCTCGCTTCACGCACGTTGTCGGCGACCTCGGACGCCGCGGCACTCATGCGACGCACGGCAGCATCGGTACGTTCGAACGGCGTTCCTTCGGGCATCGTCACCGAAGCGGAAATATTGTTGCCTTCGATGATTGGAAAGAAGATGAAGCGCACCTGTCCGTTTTGCACGAGGCTGACGCAGAGAATGAAAAACGCCACCGCCGACGCGACGGTCGCGTAGCGCCAGCGTGCCGCAAACGCCACGCCGGGTTCGATCAAATTGTCTCGGATGTAGGCCACACCCTCGGCAACACGCGCTTGAATCGCCGCGATCAGGCCACGCGACCACGGTCCACCGTGGCTCAGGTGAGAGGGCAGTATGCAAAAAGCCTCGAGGATCGACATCAGCAACACGCTGATCACGACGAGCGGAATCGCGCGCGTAATGTCGCCAAAAGTGCCGCCCGTTACGAGCAATGGTGTGAACGCGGCCACCGACGTCAATACGCCGACGATGACCGGGGCCATTACGCCGTGCGCACCACGGTTTGCCGCGATCTCGCCATCCCAACCGTGCTGACGCTCGGTGTCAATGTTCTCGCCAATAACGATCGCATCGTCGACGACGAGACCGAGCACTATGATCAGTCCAAACACGGAGACCATTGTTATGGTCACGCCGAGTGCGCCAAACAACAAAAAGCCGCCCATGAATGCCGTAGCAATTCCCGTGCTTACCCACACGGCGAGTTTCAGGTCGAGCATCAGCACCAGGAACGTAAAGACCAGTGCGAAACCGAATAGTCCGTTTCTAAGCAGGAGGTTGATGCGCTCGCGAAGCAGCTGGGTTTCGTCACTGAACTCAACGAGCTGGACTCCCGGCGGCGGCGTGTAATCGGCAAGTAGCCCATCGACGGCCGCTTTCACTTCGAGGACGTCTTCGGCCTCCGCTCGTTTGACGTCGACAAACACG
>JAACFG010000079.1 GCA_009937605.1 Gammaproteobacteria bacterium
CCTGATCGTGCGGCGGTGCAATAATAACACCACAAATGCCGCTCAAAACCGACTAGGCACTTCCCATAATTGACGCCGGCAATTCGAATGCCGCTGGCGCGATGAGCTTTAGTGTCCCGCCTCCGGCGACCTTTCGAGCCAGTATTCCAGCAGGCCCAGTTTCTCAAGCAATATGTCCCACCGAGGATCTGCGTGGATGCTGCGGAACGCCGTTTCGGTGAGTATCCAGGTTGGATAGTAGCTACCTTCTTCGAGCGACTTATCAAGCCATTCAAACGTCTTGTCGATCTCGCCACGGAAACCATAGACCAGGGCTATCGGGTAGGGGTGGCTATTCTCAATAACATGGGCAAGCGCTTCATCTGCCTCGGTCGTGTTGCCCGCCAGAAACTGGGTTATGGCTATCCTGAAATCACTGTCTGATTCTGCCAGTGCGGCCTCCAGATCACCCATCGCGAGCAGAATCTCAAAGAGGTGGTAGTCGTAACGGAAAGACGAGCTCAAAGTCGACAATTTCCGGAATGATGCTTCCGCTTCATCAAGATGCCCGGAACTGAGGTAGGTCCTTCCAAGAAACCAATAGAACTCAGGCACGATCGGCTCGATGGCCAGCGCCGCTTTGTATTGGTCAATCGCGAGGTCATACTTTGCGGTCAGGAAAGCACCTTTCCCGATTGCCGCGACGATGAAAGCGTTGTCAGGATCCAGCTCATGCGCATGCTCGAAATCGTCGATTCCCTGTGGGAAATTGTTCTTCGCGAAGATCTCGGTGATGCCGCGAACGTAATAGGCGTACGCGTAGTCCGGGTCGGTACTAATCGCAATTTGAACGGCCTGATCTGCAAGGGCATTGGTCTGCTCACGCGAAAGCTCGTCCAACCCCCCTCCCCAAACGTACGTATCGGCTAGCTCGGCCCATGCCGGGACATAAGAAGGATCGATTTCCACGGCCTGTTTGAATGCGCTAACTGCCTGATTGAGTGAGTCCGTCGAAAGCTGACGTTTCAGGTACTGACCTTCCAGGAATAATTGATAGGCTCTCGGGTCAGTCTTCCGTACCTGGGGCGCCTCACCCAACAAAGTAATTCTCAAGGCATCGACAACCGCGACCGCTATGTCTTCCTGGATCTGGAAAACATTATCCAGCTGCCTGTCATAGGTTTCTGACCACAGATGATAGCCATCGTCTGCATGGATCAGCTGCGCGGTGACGCGTATCTGGTTGCCGTGCTTGCGGACACTGCCCTCAAGCACATGGGCGACATTCAGTTGCGAAGCTATATCGGGTATTGCGAGGTCTTTACCCTTAAATGAAAAAGAAGAGGTTCGCGCCGCGACTTTCAATTCGGGAATACCCGCGAGCAGATTCAGCAACTCTTCGGACAGTCCATCGGAGAAATACTCCTGCTCCTCATCCGAACTCATATTGACGAAAGGCAGAACAGCAATCGAGTTGTCAGCATTCTGCTGCATCACGGTCTGATCCGCCGGTGGTGTTTTAGCAGGAGCGACATCCGGACCCAGCATGAACTTGTCAACGACAAAATAGCCCAGTGCGAGCACCAGCGTTGCAACAACAATGTGGTTCAGATTACTGCCGGTCTTTTCGGCTACGGGGGCATCAGCGTCAGATTTCGTTTCCGCCTTCAGGCCGTCGGGCGTCAATTCAAATGCCCAGGCGAAGATGACTGCGACGGGGAAGCCGAGAATCAGTAGAAATGCGACAGCAGAGATAAACCAATCGGGCAAGTGCAGCGCTGGCCCCAGCGTGTCGGAGACCTGGAGCAGCAGCCATGCAACAGCAGCGTAGACAATTGCTACCTTGAATACATTCCTGCGTCTTAGTTCAGTGAATAAACTCAATTTGCCGCCTTTCGTTCAACTGGCGTGCTAATACTGACACAAGATCGGGGCTAGATTGAGTCGATAATCGCGTTCAGCGTTGCGCTCGGGCGCATCGCCGCCGTGGCGAGTTCCTCGTTTGGCTGATAGTAGCCACCGATATCCACCGGAGATCCCTGTGCATCGAGCAGTTCGGCAAGAATCTTGTCCTCGTTGTCGGCGAGTGCCTGTGCCGCGCCCGCAAATCGGGCTGCGAGCTCGGCGTCATCGTCATTAGCGGCCAGGGCCTCTGCCCAGTACATCGCGACATAGTAGTGGCTGCCGCGATTATCGAGTTCATTGACCTTGCGTGACGGCGACTTGTTCTCTTCGAGGTAGCGGCCATTCGCGTCGTTCAGCGCGTTGGCAATGATGCGCGTCGACTGGCTGCCAGTCTTGTCTGCGAGTTCTTCGATCGAGACAGCCAGGGCGAGAAATTCGCCGAGCGAGTCCCAGCGCAGGTGTCCTTCGCCAACAAATTGCTGCACGTGCTTGGGCGCAGAACCGCCGGCACCGGTCTCGTACAGTCCGCCGCCGGCGAGCAGTGGGACTATCGACAGCATCTTGGCGCTCGTGCCCAACTCCAGAATCGGGAACAGGTCCGTCAGGTAGTCGCGCAGTACGTTGCCAGTTACCGAAATCGTATTCTGGCCAGCACCGACGCGCTTGAGCGTTGAACGCATGGCCTCGACCGGCGCTTCAATTCGAATATCGAGCCCGTCGATATCGTGATCCGCCAGGTATTTGTTCACCAGCTCGATCAGGTTGCGATCGTGGGCTCTGTTTTCATCCAGCCAGAAGATAGCCGTGTCGCCGGTCGCGCGAGCGCGCGTTACCGCAAGCTTGACCCAGTCACGAATCGGCAGGTCCTTCGTCTGGCACATGCGCCAGATATCACCCCGGTTAACTGCGTGCTCCATAACGGCATTGCCGTCAGCATCGACAACCCGGACGGTGCCGGCCGATGCGATCTCAAAGGTCTTGTCGTGCGACCCGTACTCTTCGGCCTTCTGCGCCATGAGCCCGACATTGCAGACGTTGCCCATCGTCGTAACGTCGAAGGCGCCGTGGTCCTTGCAGTACTGCATGATCTCCTGGTAGATCCCGGCATAGCAGCGATCGGGAATGACCATCTTGGTGTCGGCGAGATTTCCGTCAGGGCCCCACATCTGGCCGGAGGTGCGGATAGCCGCCGGCATCGATGCATCAATGATGACGTTGCTCGGCACGTGCAGGTTCGTGATGCCCTTGTCCGAGTCGACCATAGCCTGTGGCGGGCGCGTCTCGTACACGGCGTTGAGATCAGCCTCGATCTCCGCGCGTTGTGCTTCGGGCAGCCCCGCAATTTTTGCATAGGCGTCGCCAATGCCATTGTTTGCATCGACACCAAGTTCGTCGAAGAGGGCGCCGTGCTTCTCGAAAACGTCGCCGTAATAAGCTCGTACGCAATGACCGAACATGATCGGGTCCGAGACCTTCATCATCGTCGCTTTGAGGTGCAGGGAAAACAGAACGCCCTCGTCTTTCGCCGCGTCAATTTCGCGGGCGAAAAACGCGCTGAGCGCAGCGCAGTCCATGACCGATGAATCCACGACTTCATTATCGAGTACGGGCACCGCGTCACGCAGTACGGTCACATTGCCATCGGCGTCTGCGTGTTCGATACGCAGATTGCCCGCCCTGGCGACTACTGCGGACTGCTCGCTCGAGTAGAAGTCCTTGTCGTCCATGTGTGCGACATGCGATTTCGATTCGCTGCTCCACGCACCCATGCGGTGCGGATGTGCCTTCGCGTAGTTCTTCACAGCGAGGGCCACGCGGCGATCAGAGTTGCCTTCGCGAAGCACAGGATTCACCGCGCTCCCGAGCACCTTGGCATAGCGATCCCTGATAGCTGCTTCTGCCTCGTTGGAGGGCTCCTCGGGGTAGTCCGGGATATCGAATCCCTGGGACTGCAATTCCTCGATGGCAGCCACGAGCTGCGGGATCGAAGCCGAGATATTCGGTAGCTTGATGATGTTCGCCTCAGGGGTCTTGGCCAGTTCGCCAAGCTCGGCGAGGGCATCGTCTATCCGCTGGTCCTCTGTGAGCTTGTCGGGGAACGTCGCGAGAATACGGCCAGCGAGGGAGATGTCGCGAGTCTCTACGTCGATGCCCGCTGCATCGGTGAATGCCTTGACGATAGGCAGAAACGAGTAGGTCGCGAGGGCCGGAGCCTCGTCGGTCTTCGTGTAGATAATGGTGCTCATGCGAGTCCTTCGATCATGTGCCGCAAAGGGCGCGCATTATATAGAGATTATTGCACCGATGCCCACTGCTCGTCGGTCGCCACCATGGTCAGGACGTCATACTGGGCAACGGTATCGCCCTCCTGGTTGGTGACTTCCGCATCCCAGCGCACTTCCCCGTAGCCCGTCCCGGCCCGCAATGTCTTCTGCTTGCAGGCCAGCCGAACCTTGAGCGAGTCCCCATAGTTGACAGGTTGGGCAAAGCGCAGGTCATCGACACCGTAGTTCGCCAGGACCGGTCCGAAATCCGGGTCGACGAACAGCCCCGCGGCAAACGAGACGATCAGGTAGCCGTGGGCCACGCGGCCATCGAAGAACGGGTTCTTCGCGGCTGCTTCCTCGTCGGTGTGCGCATAAAAGGTGTCGCCCGTGAACTCTGCGAAATGCTGGATGTCCTCCAGCGTGATTTCACGCGTTTCCGAGACAAAGGTATCGCCGATCTCGAGTTGTTCGAAGGTCTTGCGGAACGGATGGACGCCGGGGTCGTTCTCGTCGGCACCGCGAATCCAGCGGCTGCCGATGGCCGTCAGCGTTTGTGGCGATCCCTGGATCGCCGTGCGTTGCATGTAGTGTTTGACGCCCCGGATGCCGCCCATCTCTTCGCCGCCACCAGCTCGGCCGGGACCACCATGAATCAGGTGCGGCAGTGGCGAACCGTGCCCGGTCGACTCGGCTGCACAATGCCGATTAATGACGACCATGCGGCCGTGGTAGGCCGCTGTGCCGAGAATCAGCTCGCGCGCGACTGCGTCGTCGTTGGTGATGATGGATCCCGCGAGGCTGCCTTCACCCAGGCGGGACAACTCGATCGCCTCGTCGATACTCGTGTAGGGAAGCACCGTGCTGACCGGTCCAAACGCCTCTACCGAATGCACGGTATTTGACGTCAATGGCTTCTCACAGTGCAGCAGGGTAGGCATGAAGAAAGCGCCTTTGTCCCTGTCGGCATCGATAACTTCGAAGTCATCGCTGCCCCCGTAAACGACGTCGGCCTGGTGCGAGAGTTCGTCGACGCGGTCGCGTACTTCGTCACGTTGTCCCTGGCTCGCCAGGGCGCCCATATCGATATCTTTGTTAGCCGGGTTGCCTATACGGATTTCGCCGAGCGATTTTGCGAGCGCTTCGACGAGTTCCCCCGCAATCGTCGCGGGTGCGATGATGCGGCGGATTGCGGTGCATTTCTGGCCCGCCTTGCTCGTCATCTCGCGAGTGACTTCCTTGATGTACAAGTCGAATTCGGGGGTGCCGGGCAGGGCGTCGGGCCCGAGGATCGATGAGTTCAGTGAATCGGTTTCCGCGGTGAACGCGACCGACTCGCCAATGACGCGCGGATGTTGCTGGAGGAACTCGGCGGTCCCTTTTGATCCTGTGAATGCAATCGTGTCCTGGCAGTTCAGATGGTCGAACAGGTCGCCGACGCTGCCACAGATCAGTTGCAACGCCCCTTCGGGCAAGATGCCGGACGCGTTGATACGCCGAACCATGAGTTCGGTCAGGTAGGCGGTGCTGGAAGCCGGCTTTACGATCGCGGGGACGCCGGCAACCAGTGTTGGCGCGAGTTTCTCGAGCATGCCCCAGCACGGGAAGTTGAACGCGTTGATATGGACGGCTGCGCCGAGCTTGGGTGTGAAGATGTGCTGCCCGATGAAGGTACCGTCACGCGACAGCACCTCGGGTGGGCCATCCAGGTAGACATGGTCGTTGGGCATCTCGCGGCGCGCTTTGCCGGAGTAGACAAAAAGTGTCGAAATGCCACCGTCGATATCAACCCAGCTATCACCGCGGGTTGCGCCGGTTTCGGTCGACAGGGCGTAAAACTCTTTTTTGTGTTCCATCAGGTACTTGGCGAGTGCCTTGAGCATTTCGCCGCGTTCGTGGAACGTCAGTTTGCGCAGGTTGGCCCCGCCGACCGTGCGCGCATGATTCAGGACTTCTGCGAAATCGAGACCCGTACTTGTGATGTTCGCGACGGGCTCCCCGGTCACGGCGCTCGACAGGAGGGTGCCGTCCCCATCACCGTCGACCCAGCGATCGAGAACCAGGTTGCCAAGCTTGTTAGTCATACAAAACTCGCAGTAATTTGAAAATATCCGTATCGGATTGTACGGTCAGGTTGATATGAGCGTCCAGACTGAGTGCCAGAAGATTGTCGATGAGTTTCGCTCGCGCCCAACACTGCGCGCGGGTTCCCTGATTACAACGGTGTTTGGCGACTCGATTGCGCCGCGCGGTGGCACACTTTGGCTGGGCAGCCTGATCAACACGATGGCCGATTTTGGTATCAGCGAGCGCCTCGTGCGAACGTCGGTATTCCGTCTCGTGAAGGATGGCTGGCTGCAGTCGCGGCAAATCGGGCGCCGTTCCTATTACAGCCTTACCGACGAGGGTCGCGAGCGATTCGAGCAGGCCACGCACCGTATTTATGGCGAGCCGATTGCCCACTGGGACGGGAAGTGGTGCCTATTGCTGTTGTCGGGGCTCGACACCGCGACGAGGGAAATCGTCCGCAAGGAATGCGGTTGGCTCGGCTTCGGGCAGATGTCCGCTAATGTGCTCGCGCACCCGTCGCCCGATCTTGGCGACCTCGATGTGACCATCCGGCGCCTCGGCGTCGATGATTGGCTGGTCGTTATCGAGGGACAAACAATTCGCAGCGAGAGCGCCATGCGTGACCTCGCTCGCGACAGCTGGAATCTCGACGATCTCGACGTGCGTTATGCCGAATTCGTGCAGCGTTTTCGGCCGGTCTTCAAGGCCCTGTCGCGCAAGGATCAATTAACGGAGCAGTCAGCATTCCTGATCCGGACACTGCTCATCCAGGAATATCGCAAGGTGTTATTGCGTGACCCCCTGCTACCCGCGGAACTTCTGCCGCCCGGTTGGCATGGAGTGGCGGCATACCAGCTCTGTCGCAACCTTTACCGGGCAGTGCAAGAGCAGTCCGACGCCTATCTCGATCACATGATGGAAACGGCGGACGGGCCGTTACCGCCACCTTCGCAGGCGTTCATGCAGCGATTCGGCGGACTGGAACGACCAGGAAAGGTGAGTAATGGGTAATCTCGATACTGCGCAGCGATGTGCGGATGCGATGATGGCAAATGACCGATCGTCGCAAGCCATGGGAATCTCGATCGAAATCCCGGAGGCCGGAAAGGCCATCGCGAGAATGCTGGTGCGCGACGACATGGTGAACGGCTTCGATGTCATTCACGGTGGACTGACGTTTGCGCTCGCCGATACCGCGTTCGCATTCGCCTGCAACGCCTACGACGACCTGACCGTCGCCGCCTCGGCGAACATCGAATTCCTGCGCCCCGCGACGCTTGGTGACGAGCTCACGGCGACGGCGACCGAGGACTACCGCGGCCGCCGCAGTGGCTATTATGCGGTCGAAGTCCACAACCAGCGCGGTGAGCTGATCGCATTGTTCCGAGGCCGTTCGGCCAGCACTGGCGACCCGGTCATGCGGCCGCAGAAGTGATACAGATAATCTTGAAAAACACTGAAAACCGTGACACATTGATCGTTGTTCCCCGGGAGTTACCCTATGTACACACAAGGCCTTGATCAGGCAGGAAAGAGTGATCCCGCAAAGCCCGGCCCCGAGACCAGGGAGCAGCTCGACGCTTTCCAGACACGCATTGATGCCGAGGAGAAGATTGAGGCCAAGGACTGGATGCCCGAGGCGTATCGCCGCACGCTGGTCCGGCAGATATCACAGCACGCGCACTCCGAGATCATCGGTATGCAGCCTGAGGGCAACTGGCTCACCCGGGCCCCAAGCCTGAAACGCAAGGCGATTCTGCTGGCCAAGGTTCAGGATGAGGCGGGTCACGGTTTGTATCTCTACAGCGCCGCGGAAACCCTCGGTGTATCGCGCGACCAGATGGTCGCCGACCTGCTGTCCGGCAAAGCCAAGTATTCGAGCATCTTCAACTACCCGACCTTGTCATGGGCTGATATAGGCGCGATCGGATGGCTCGTTGATGGCGCCGCGATCATGAACCAGATTCCGCTTTGCCGTTGCTCCTATGGGCCGTACTCGCGCGCGATGATCCGCGTCTGCAAGGAGGAGAGTTTCCATCAACGCCAGGGCTACGAAATTATGCTGACCCTGTGTGGCGGAACGGCGGAGCAGAAGGCCATGGCGCAGGACGCGCTGAACCGCTTTTGGTGGCCGTCTCTCATGATGTTCGGCCCCAACGATGCGAATTCGACGCACTCGGCGCAGTCGATGGCCTGGAAGATCAAGCGATTCAGCAATGACGAGCTTCGGCAGAAGTTCATCGACGTTACCGTGCCGCAGGCGGAGTTTCTCGGGCTCACAGTTCCCGATGACGAGCTTCGTTACAACGAGGAAACCGAGCACTACGAGCATTCCGACATCGACTGGCAGGAGTTCTTCGACGTCATCGCCGGTAATGGCCCGTGCAACAAGCAGCGCATGGAGAAACGCCGCAAGGCACAGGACGATGGTGCCTGGGTACGCGAAGCGGCCCGGGTCTATGCAGAAAAGAAAGCGGCGGCATCTGCCGCGGCGTAGGAGCGGCCGGGAGCCGCTAACAGGAAGAAACATGAAACAGGAATGGCCCCTTTACGAAGTATTCATCCGCAGCCGCTCAGGCTTGAGCCATCGGCATGCGGGCAGCGTCCATGCAGCAGACGATGAGATGGCATTGACCAACGCACGCGACACGTACACGCGTCGCAAGGAAGGTGTCAGCATCTGGGTAGTACGTTCCGACAAGATTGTCGCGTCCGATCCCGAGGAGTCGTCCGCATTCTTTGAGCCCGCCGAAGACAAGATTTATCGGCACCCGACGTTTTACGAGATTCCCGACGAGGTCGAGAATCTGTGAGCGACAACCTGCTAATGGCGGCTTACGCGTCTCGCCTCGGCGACAATGCCCTGGTGCTCGGCCAGCGTATGATCGAACTCGTCGCTGCCAGTCCTGAGCTCGAAGAAGAACTGGCGAACGCGAATTTTTCGCTCGACTATATCGGGCAGGCCCGCATGTTTTATACCTATGCGGGGAAGTGTGAAGGGGTGGGTCGCGACGAAGACGACTTTGCTTTTCTGCGGCCGGAACACGAGTACCGGAATCTCCTGCTCGTGGAGCAGCCCAATGGGCACTTCGGTGATTCGACAGTGCGCCAGGTGTTGTTTGAATCCTGGTATTTGCATTTGCTCGAGGCGTTAACCCGTTGCAGTGACGAGGGCATATCAGAAATCGCCGCACGGGCAATTAAAGAAGTGCGTTATCACCTGCGCCATAGCAGCCAGTGGTTGTTGCGGCTTGGGGATGGCACCGAGGAAAGTCACCGTCGCGTGCAGCAGTCCCTGGATAATCTCTGGAAGTTCACCGGGGAGATGTTCTCGCCGGACGATCTGGACGACGAAATGCGAGCAATCTTCAACGGCCCACATCTCGAGATCATCGAGGCGCAGTGGCGAGAAGATGTCAGAGCTATCGTCGAACAGGCGACGCTGAAGATGCCCGACAACCAGTGGATGGCCAGTGGTGGAAAGCAAGGGCGTCATACTGAACATTTCGGTTACCTGCTTGCCGAGATGCAGCATCTGCAACAAACGTATCCGGGGGCAACGTGGTAGAGACCTCTTACAAGAGTGAGCAGATTTTCGAGTGGTTGTCCGAGGTAGCCGATCCCGAAATCCCGGTGCTGACGATTACGGATCTTGGCATCGTCCGCGATGTTGATTGCAGCGACGGCGTGACGGTGTCTTTGACGCCGACGTATTCGGGCTGCCCTGCGACGGAAGTGATCGAAGCAAGCGTTGTGGCAGCGCTTGAAGAGCAAGGCGTGTCGGACGTCCGGATCAGGCGCGTCCTGTCGCCGCCCTGGACAACTGATTGGATTAGCCAGGAAGGGCGGGACAAGCTGCGCATCTATGGCATCGCGCCACCCGAACGTCGGGAAGGGCCGATCGTGTGTCCACGCTGCGAATCCGGTCAGACGGAACGCGTCAGCGAATTCGGTTCCACGGCCTGCAAAGCGGCTTATCGTTGCCGCGACTGCCTTGAGCCATTCGAATACTTCAAGTGCCTATGAAACAGTTCCACCCATTGAAAGTCGCGGCCAAGTCAAATGAAACGCGCGACTCCGTGCGCATCTCGCTGGACGTCCCCGAGGAATTGCGCGCCGAGTTTGCGTTCATGCCGGGGCAACATCTGCCGATCCAGATCGAGCGCGACGGCAAGCCGGTGCGTCGCACCTACAGTATCTGCTCGGCAGAGGGCTGCTGGCCCCTGGAAATCGGCGTACGCGTGCAGCCGGGTGGTCGGTTCTCCGAGTTTGCGGCCAACGAACTTCAGGTTGGCGACGTACTCGATGTCATGCCTCCGACCGGGCGTTTTCACCTCCCGCAGGAACGCGACGACGGGCGGTTTCATATTGGCTTTGCATCAGGCAGCGGCATCACGCCGATTCTGTCGATCATCGCCTCGATATTGAACACGGAGCCCAGCAGCCGGTTTGCCCTGTTTTACGGAAACCGCGAGCAGAACACGACGATGTTTATCGAGGACCTGTTCGCGCTCAAGAATCACTATCCCGAGCGACTGCAGGTGCATTTTGTTTTTAGCCGGGAAGAGCAGGAATTCGATATCGCAGGAGGCCGCATTGACGCGGACAAGGTGGCCGAATTGCATCGGCGATTCTGTGCGGGCGTAGACGTGGATGCGGCGTGGATTTGCGGGCCGGAGTCGATGATCGATACCGTCACAGCTGCGCTGCTCGATCTCGGTATGGAAGACGACGCCGTCCACAGCGAGCGATTTGGAGCGCCGCGCAAGGGAGGCAAGCCGGCAGCGGCGAAGGCGGATGCTGGCAAGGACGCTGCCAGGATCACCGTAATCATGGATGGCCACAAGAAGTCATTCGATATGCCCGGCACTGCCGCGAACATCGTCGATGCGGCGGCCGACCAGGGCGTGGAACTGCCGTATTCCTGCAAGGGAGGCGTCTGCGCAACCTGTCGGACTCATGTTCGCAAGGGCGAGGTGAGTATGGCGATCAACTACGGCCTCGAGCCCTGGGAGGTCGAGAAGGGCTTCGTCCTGGCCTGCCAGAGCACGCCCGTGAGTGACGAAGTCGTGCTGGACTATGACAAGTCCTGACGACCACTGCATTGTGGATTGGCGCGAATTCAAAACTCCGGGTGGGGCGGCAGGAGTAAAATTGCAAGGATGAGTGAATTAAATACAGCAGTAGAGCTGCCACCGCGGCAGGACTCCTACGATTACGACGACCTGATTGCCAGCGGGCACGGCGAGCTCTTCGGGCCGACTAACGGGCGTCTCCCCAAGCCCAATATGCTGATGCTGGATCGCATAGCCTCGATCACAGGCGATACGGGCAAGTATGGCAAAGGTGAGATCAAGGCCGAGCTCGATATCAATCCGGATCTCTGGTTCTTCGACTGTCATTTCGAAAGCGACCCGGTCATGCCCGGCTGCCTCGGGCTGGATGCGATGTGGCAGCTGGTTGGTTTTCACCTTTGCTGGCAGGGATTGCTGGGTCGTGGCCGCGCACTCGGCGTGGGCAAAGTCAAATTTTCAGGGCAGGTACTGCCGACTTCGAAAAAAGTGACGTATCAAATCGATATCAAGCGCACGATTGCCCGTAAATTGAACATGGCGATAGCTGACGGGTCGATGTCAGTCGACGGACGCGAAATCTACACGGCTGAAGACCTGCGAGTCGGGCTGTTTTCATCAACTGACAACTTCTAGGGGCCAATATGCGTCGCGTAGTTATCACGGGGCTCGGCGCAGTCTCGTGCATCGGAAATAATAAGACAGAAATCCTCGATTCCTTGCGCAACGGCCGCTCCGGTATTGTCGCGAATGAGATTTTCAAAGAAATGGGTCTGCGCAGCCAGGTGTTTGGGCGCTGCAATATCGATTTCAAAGATCACATCGATCGCAAGATCCTGCGTTTCATGGGCGGCGCCGCCGCCTATGCCTACATCGCCATGCAAGAGTGCATCGATGATGCGGGTCTGGAGGAAAGCGATATCTCAAACGTGCGGACGGGCCTGATCGCCGGTTCGGGCGGCGCGTCAAGCAGTAACGTCGTCAAGGCGGCCGATACGTTGCGCTCGCGCGGCGTTCGCAAGATTGGGCCCTACGGTGTCACCAAGACGATGGGTAGCACGGTGGCGGCTTGTCTCGCGACGCCATTCAAAATCAAGGGCATCAACTACTCCATTACGTCCGCATGCGCGACCAGCGCGCACTGCATCGGGGCGGCCGCTGAGCAAATTCAACTCGGCAAGCAGGACCTGATCTTTGCCGGCGGCGGCGAGGAAGAGGACTGGACGCTAACCAGCCTGTTCGACGCGATGGGCGCGCTGTCATCGAAATACAATGACGAGCCCGCATTGGCATCGCGACCCTACGATTCGGGTCGGGACGGCTTCGTGAGTGCCGCAGGCTCGGGCATGGTCGTTGTCGAAGAGCTCGAGCATGCGAAGGCACGTGGCGCGAAGATCTATGCCGAACTGGTCGGCTTTGGTGCAAACTCTGACGGCTACGACATGGTTGCGCCGTCAGGTGAGGGCGCTGTTCGCTGCATGGAACTTGCGCGCTCAACCGTTGAAGGACCGATCGATTACATCAATACGCACGGGACCAGCACGCCGGTTGGCGATGTCCAGGAAGTCCAGGCAATGCGCGACCTGTTCGGGGAAGACATGCCCCGGTTCGGTTCGACGAAATCGCTCGGTGGTCATTCCCTCGGTGCAACGGGTGCACAGGAGGCGATTCACTGCCTGCTGATGCTTGAGCACGATTTCATCGCGCCGTCGATTAACGTTGTTGATCCGGATCCGGCGATTGGCGATGCACCGCTGGTGACCGAACTCATCGAGAATGCGGGTATCCGCACAGCAATGACGAACAGTTTCGGTTTTGGCGGCACAAACGGCACACTGGTGTTCCAGAAGCGCTAGTTTGCCGGGCTCGTCTCGGCCATAATCGGCCCCATGACCATTGAAACCCTGAGTGAAACCAGCTGTTTCGGCGGCCGTATTGGCTTTTATCGCCATGCATCCTCCAGCAACAACTGTGACATGCAGTTCTCCGTATTCGTACCGCCACAGGCGGAGCACGGAAAAGTGCCGGTTCTTACTTTTCTGTCGGGACTGACCTGCACAGAAGAGAACTTCATGGTGAAGAGCGGGGCACAGCGTGTTGCCGCAGAACTTGGCCTGATGCTCGTTTCGCCCGATACAAGCCCTCGCGGCGAAGGGGTCCATGACGACCCCGATGATGACTACGATTTTGGTCTCGGCGCCGGCTTCTATTTGAACGCCACGCAGGACCCGTATGCGGCGCATTACCACATGTACGACTACATCACGCAGGAGCTGCAGGCGATCATCTTCAGCAACTTTCCGGGCGACCAGGAACGACATGGTCTGACCGGGCATTCGATGGGCGGGCACGGTGCGCTGACGATCGGCCTGCGCAACTGTACAACACTGCACAGCCCGTGGGGACAGAAAGCCCTGACGTATTACCTCGGTGATGATCAGTTTGCCTGGCAGGACTACGATGCCTGCGAGGTTGCCCGCCGCTCCGGTGATGTAACGAAATTCGATAGCATCCTGGTCGACCAGGGAGCCGCCGATCCTTTCCTCGCGGAGCAGCTCAGACCCGAGTTGCTTGAGGCGGCGTGCAAGGAAGGTGGCCTGCCGCTCGAGCTTCGCATTCACGACGGCTACGATCACGGTTACTACTTTATTTCGACGTTTATCGAAGAACACCTTCGTTTCCACGCTGAACGCCTCAGCGACTGATTCCCGGTTAGATGGAACAATGGATCGTACTCGGCGTCGCGATGCTCGCGACCGGGGCTGTGGCCGGCGTGCTGGCCGGCTTGTTCGGAATCGGCGGCGGCATTGTCATCGTTCCGGTACTGGAGACCACCCTCGGCTTTCTTGGCGTAGATCCGGCGATCCGCATGCATATCGCAGTCGGCACGTCGCTGGCCACGATTATCCCGACCTCGATGTCGTCGGCGCGCGCGCACTATAAACGCGATTCAGTCGATATCGAGATCGTCAAGCGTTGGGCAATCTTCGTGTTGATCGGGGCTCTGCTCGGGGCGTGGATAGCATCGCTCGTTCATAGTCGCGTACTCGCTATCGTGTTCGCGACGCTCGCCTTCCTGGTTGCTCTCAAGATGTTGTTCATGCCGGGCAGCCGAAATCTCACGGACAAGGTGCCGACCGGGCCGCTCGTACCTGTCATTCCGACGGCAATCGGATGTTTCTCGAGCATGATGGGCATCGGCGGCGGCACGTTTTCGGTAATGACGTTGACGCTGTTCAACGAACCGATTCATCGTGCGGTTGGGACCGCGGCGTTGTTCGGTCTCGTGATTAGTTTGCCCGGCGCGCTCGGCTTCGTCATGGCAGGGTGGGGTGATCCACGAATTCCAGCGGGCAGTCTTGGTTACGTCAGCCTTGTCGGCTTCGCCTGTATTGCGCCAGCCACAGTTCTGGCTGCTCCTATCGGCGCGAAAATCGCGCATGCATTTTCTGCAGAGAAACTGAATATGCTTTTCGGCGCATTTCTTGTTATCGCTTCCCTGCGACTCTTCTACCGGGCCTTCCTGTGAACAGAATAGCTCTCTTAATGCCGTCTTTGTTTCTTCTTGCTGCATGCGGGCCTCGCGAACTCGAGCCCGATGCAGCCTATGTATGCGATCGATGTGAGGACTGGAATGAACCCATTGAAGCATTTCGTGTACACGGCAAGACATGGTATGTCGGGACCAATGGACTGTCGTCGCTCCTGGTTGAAACAGACGCAGGACTGATTCTCATCGACGGCGGTCTGGCGCAATCGGCTGAGCTTATCGATGCAAGCATCCGCGAGCTGGGTTTCGACCCTCTCGACATCAAGGCAATCCTGGTATCACACGCACATTTCGATCATGCGGGTGGTGTTGCTGCGTTCCAAAGAATGACCCGTGCCGACGTCTATACGAGTGAGGCGGGTGTCGAGACTCTGACAAGTGGCAGACTCAGTGAAGGCGATCCGCAGTACGTCGCTGACTCGGATGCAGGCAGTTTTCCCGCGATCGAGAATGTAGCGGCCGTAGGGGACGGGGAATCTGTTGCGGTAGGTTCGACGAATGTACGAGCGATCTACACGCCCGGTCATACGGCGGGCAGCGTCACCTGGACCTGGGAATCCTGCGCGATGAACACGTGCTACGACGTTGTTTATGCTGACAGCCTGACGGCAGTCTCGGCACCCGGGTTTTCTTTCGGGGCCAGCGGAGCGGCAGACAGGATGATCGAGAGTGCAGGCATCATCGCGGATCTAGACTGCGACATCCTGCTATCGCCGCACCCGTTCTTCTTCGGCATGCACGACAAACTGGAGCGCCGCGAGGAAGGCAACCCGTTCGTCGGTGAATTCGGATGTGTGTTCTATGCCGAAACGGTACTGGGCTGGCTCGAACAACGGCTCGACGCGGAAGGGCGGTAGTATCCCGACAGAATCAGGGCTGAGCGCCGTCCTCGATCCACTGGCGAATGGTATTGATGTCCGACTGCGGGAGCGGTCCACCACCCGGCGGCATCCTGTTGCCAGTGATGCCATTTGCGCCTTCTATCTTGCGAACCAGGTAACTGTTGTCCGGCTCGTTTGGCGCGACCAGCAACACGTCTGTCTGACCATTTTGATTACTGAACTCATTGACCAGTTCGAGATAACTCGTGGCAGCGTCGGCCAGTGATAATCCGGCCGCCTGGGTCCCGGCGTTATGGCATCCCGCCGTAGCGCACGACGGCGTGAATATGGTTGCCTGAATCTCAGCCAGTGTCGGTCCGGTAACGACCGGGGTCGAGATCGTAAACTGCACTACGAAGTCACCACCCTCTATGTCGTTGCCCGACGGAAATGCTCCGGAGTATTCCCCATCCAGTGCGTTTGCGTCCATATCCATGATGAATGACGCGCCTGAACCAAGTAGTCGAAGCGTGTAGGTGTCGTCGGCCAGCGCGGCACTCGGAACAAATACGGCGCTCTGCAGATTGGAAGCAGGTACCGAGATCGACGATGCCGTGACCGGAACGCTGTTGCCGTCCTCAAGAATGAACGTGTTCAAATTGACAGTCGAGGAATCCGGCTGGCGATCGAACTGAGCGGTTATCTGCGTTGGCGCGGTATCCAGCGTAGCCCCCGGTGTGACGGACAAGGACCGTACTTTGATGGGCAGACTTGCTTGTGCCGTGTCGTCCACAGCGCCGGCGCTGATCCATTGCCGAATCGTGGTGATGTCGGCCGGGTCGAGAGGGCCACTCGGCGGCATTTGTGCGCCCGCATTGCCTTCGAGCTTTTGAATAAGGTAGCTGTTGTCCGGATCGTTCGGGGCAACGCGCTGTATGCCGGCATTCTGTGAGCTCGCAACACCGACCAGCATCATATAGCTGTTGGCCGCCTCGAGATTCAGGCTCGCTGGTGGGTTGGCACCAACGTGACAACCTGACGTCGCACAACTCGGTGTGAATACGGCCGCCTGAATTTCAGAGAAGTTCGGCCCGAAGCCTGTCGGAGGTGGCGGCGGCGGAGGTGGCGGCGGAGGAGTTGTTGGAGGCGGAGGCGTCGATCCACCACCGGCATTCAGGTCCGCAATTGCCTTGTCATAGGACGTTTCGTAACAGGCACCAAGCGTCAAAGCCGCGAACAATAGCGGCAAGATTAGCCACGCGTTTCGCGCACTCGACATAATCCGTCTTTTCATGACACTCACCGTTACTGGGCCTATTTTCGATAATAGCTATCAGGCAGGCCAAAAATGTGACGGTGATCGCATTACTGATGTCTGACGTGAATTTGTCCCGAATGTGTCTCTATTCCCCGACGGATTTCGCGTGGTTTCAGGCGGATACTTCGAGCTGTTCCGTGGGCGCGATACGCAGCGCGTCTGCGACGCGGTTGAAGAAGTCGATTTCGAGTACGTTGACACGGGTATCGCTTTTGATGACATCGACCAGTGCCTGCAGGATCGTGGTCTTGTTCTCGTCATTGAGCCGACTTTGTACGCCACGGAGGTACTTGCGAAGATTGGCGGACTCGTTCACTTCTGAACGGGACGCCTTGCGAATGTCAGCCTCTGTGAGCTCCTGCCCAGTTTCCCGGCTCATGATCTTCTTGATCGTGTCGATTTCCGCCGGATGGATATTGG
>JAACFG010000080.1 GCA_009937605.1 Gammaproteobacteria bacterium
GGCGTAATTCTCCAGGATACGGCTGACGTACTGCCGCCCTTTCTGCCGATCTCAAGATCGTAGCCAGTTCCTTCATGCCAACGAAGGAAACGGCGCTCGTATACCCAGCCACTAAGATAATGCACTTCATCGCGAGACCCCGGTCCCGGCCAGGTTTGGACCGGGTTGCTCACGCAAAACGGATGACACAGCTCGAGGTTTCCGGGTGCTGATACTGCTTCCCACACCTTGGTCGCAGGCGCCGCGATCCTCTGCTCTGCTGCGACCGGCCAGCGGAATTTTTGAGTCGGTTGTACTAGCTTTCTCCAAGCTGTTGTTCTATCGACTTCGTCTTGTCGATGAGCACGTCCCCGGTGTGTTTTGTCGAAACGGTTTCGATCAAAGTGATCCAGCACTCTTCTTCCGCCACAGGATTGTGCATAGCCCCCTTGGGGACGACGTGGAAGTCCCCTTCATTCAGGACCACACGATCATCTTCATACTCGATGATCAACTGCCCTTTGAGAATGTAGAACATCTCATCTTCATCATCGTGCTTGTGCCAGGTTAACGAGCCCTTGAGTTTCGCGACCTTGATGAACTGATCGTTCACTCTCCCGACAACTCGTGGCGACCAGTACTCGTCCACATGGTCGAGTTCTGTAAGGAAATTCCCTGTCTTCATTGTATGGGCCCCGTCGCGGCAAAATTGTCGCCGTCAATCGGATGCTACTAACCGAGGATTACATCCTCAAGTACATCTTGAATCACCTGGGTAGCGATTTCGACAAGAAGAACCTTCCCGGACAGCACGACGCGCTCATATCCCTTTGGCGCGGGTGGGAGAAGATCGATGAGACCGGTCGGCAATGCTTGCTTGGCGATTCCGGGCGGCAATGGCTTACCGCGTTGAAGATTCTTGGCAATGCCGGGCGGCAACTCTTTGCCGTTTTTCGCTTTCCCGTTTTTTCCCTTGCCATTCTGCGGCGCGCGCTGATCGTCATAGTAGGCGCGAATGATCGACGCTTCGCCGTCAGTGAACACGACCTGCACGCCAACCTCGCCAGCTTCCGTGGGAGGGGCAAACAGGAGTATCGAAAAGACGACAAGGCCGTAGAGGATCGATCTGGTCATGTTTGGCACTCTCTGTAGGAGAATATTCCAATGTAGGCGTTTCCAGCTATCGCGTGCGTGAACCAAATCACAGTCGCGAATTCGGTTCAAAACCCACTTTTTCGAACGGGCGCATGGCCACAACCGAGGTCCGGGCCTGTACAATCGACACAATAAGCTCCGTTCAAAGACCCCCTGATGTCCATCATTAAGGAACTGAACCGCCGCGGTGTAGTACGAGCCGCCGCAATGTACGTCGCCATTGCCTGGGGCGGAACCGAGATACTGGTATTCCTCGTTGATGCCCTCCAGGGCGAACACGCATCCGGGCCGGTCAGAAAGTACCTGGCTATTCTCTTCATCGCCGGATTCCCGGTGGCCATGTACCTGGCCTGGACACGCGACCTCGGACATAGGGCCCGTCGCATTGTCGCAGCAGGCTCCATGGCCGCAGTGTTGGTCGCATTGCTGATATGGCTGATTCCAGAGCAGCCTGCATCTCCCCACTCAGCCAGATCAGAATTTGTGGATATCAATCCAAATTCCATTGCTGTATTGCCGTTCGTCAATATGAGCGGCGACGAGAACAATGCTTATTTCAGCCACGGTATGTCCGAAGAGTTGCTCAATGTACTGGCTCGTATTCCAGGCTTAAAGGTTTCGTCACGCACTTCTTCTTTTCATTTCGCGGGTCGGAATGTGCCACTTGGGGAGATCGCTACCCAATTGGCAGTTAGGCACATTCTGGAAGGAAGCGTTCGCAGAAATGGCAACGATGTTCGCATCACCGCTCAACTCATAGATGCCAAGACAGACACACACCTCTGGTCGGAAACCTACGACCGCGAAATTCTTGACGCGTTTGAGGTTCAGGGCGAGATCGCCAATGCAATAGTCGGTCAATTGAAGTTGAATCTCGTCAATCCCATTCGTTCCGGTCGTCCGACCGAGAGCGAAGAGGCGTTTGACAAGTATTTGCGCGGATGGCACTTCATGCGGCAAGGCTGGAGCCGCGACGATTTTCTTGGTGCCAGGAAGTACTTTGCTGAAGCCGTTGAGCTCGATCCCAATTTTGCACAGGCTCACGCGTTGCTCTCGCTCACTGAAACTTCACTGGGCAACTTCCGGCACCTCGCGCCCAAAGAGCTATATCCGACAGCGCTTGAGTCCGCAACCATCGCTGTCTCGCTCGACGAGTTCTCGCCCGAGGCCCACATCGCGATGGGTTGGCTGGCCCTTTCCTACCAGTTTGACTGGAAAGCGGCCGAGAAAGAGTTTCGGCGCGCCATTGAGCTGGCGCCAAGCAACTTCATTGGCTACAACGGACTATCTTTCGCGCTGCAAACGGGCGGACGACTGGACGAAGCACTGGTCGCGTCGCAACGAGTGTTTGAACTCGATCCGCTGATGGTCTGGAGCCGCAATGGACTGGGCGAGGTATTTTTCAAACAACGAGACTACGCTGCCGCCATTAAGCACGTCGAGGCAATTCTGCAAATACAGCCAGAGGATCCACTCACAATGGTATGGCTTGGCAATATTCACGCGGCAAAAGGCTCGCACGAGGAAGCTCTCAAATACCTCGAAATGGCCCGGCAATACACCGACGGGGACCCGAATCTCGAACTCTGGTTTGCCGGCCTTCACGCAAAGCTCGGCAACCAGGTTGAAGCACGTAAACTGCTCGAAGGCGCATTGTCCCAGAGAGACCTGATGTTCGTGTCACCGGGATCCATCGCCATCGTCTACACGCACCTGGGCGAACTTGACCGTGCCATCGATTGGCTGTATCTCGCTGTCGCGGAGTACGACAGTTTTATCTTCAATTTGAGTTATCCCGACTTCGACGCACTTCGCTCGAAGCCCCGCTTCATCGAACTCTGTGCGCAGTTGCGAATGCCGTGCGCGGAATGAGCCACGAGGGCTGCGCCCCGAGTCAGTAAGCCGTAGAAGTCGCCAAAGATCGGCTACTCACGCTAATTACTATTGACGCGCCACAGAGTCCGATCATGCGTCGGACTTGTGGGATACTAGTCGGACTATGGAAGACAGGATCTCCAAAATAGTCATTGTAGGTGGCGGTAGCGCCGGCTGGTTGGCTGCGGGAGTCATTGCAGCTGAGCATCGCATCGACCCACAGGCAAAGCAGCCGTTTGAACTGGTGCTTATTGAATCACCGGACGTACCGACAATTGGCGTAGGTGAAGGCACCTGGCCATCCATGCGGAGCACGCTGCAGCGCATCGGATTGTCGGAGACGGAATTTCTCCGTGAATGTGATGCGAGTTTCAAGCAAGGCACCTGGTTTCGCGATTGGCAAACCGGCAATGGAGATACTTACAGCCATCCGTTTACCGTTCCCATCGATTATGCCGACATCAACCTCGCGCCGCATTGGCTGGCGCTGACCGGTGCGCCGCCATTTGCGGATGCCGTAACTCCTCAGACGGCATTGTTTGCGGACTGCCTCGCCCCGAAACAGATTACGACGCCCGAATACGCCTTCGTCGTGAACTATGCCTATCACCTGGATGCCGGAAGGTTTGCCGACCTGCTCCGCCGGCACTGCACCGAGAAGCTGGGTGTAGAGCACGTCAAGGCGAATGTGTTGCAGGTCAATGCGGCCGAGAACGGAGACATTCGCTCGGTCACGACCGACCGTTCCGGGGAGATCGCTGGTGATCTGTTTATCGACTGCACCGGATCGAAAAGCCTGCTGCTTGGTGAGCACTTCGGGATTCCGTTCCAGTCGAAGCAGGAGTATCTGTTTAACGACAGCGCCCTGGCCACGCAGGTGCCATACGCGGAAGAGGACCAGGCCATTCAGTCCTGCACGCATTCAACGGCACAAACTGCGGGCTGGATCTGGGATATTGGATTGCCGACGCGTCGCGGTATTGGCCACACCTACTCAAGCGCTCATATTTCGGACGACGAGGCCACCGCTCAGCTGCTTGCCTATATAAAGGAGATTGCGGGAGACGAGGCCGCGGCCGATGTAACGCCGCGCAAGATTCGGTTCCAGCCAGGCCACCGGCGGGAGTTCTGGCACAGGAACTGTGTGGCGATAGGTATGTCGTCGGGCTTTATCGAGCCGCTTGAAGCCTCGGCGCTGGTGATGATCGAACTGGCAGCGGGAATGATCGCGGACCAGATGCCCCCGACCAGGGAGATCATGGATATTGTCGCCCAACGATACAATCGGAAGTTTCGGCGTCACTGGAATCAGATTATCGAATTCCTCAAGCTGCATTACGTTCTGAGCGAACGCGATGACTCTCCCTATTGGCGGGATAATCATGCAACCGCATCCATCCCGGATAAGCTCAGCGAACAGTTATTGTTGTGGCGTTATCGGAGTCCCTGGCACCAGGATGCAGAAGCGGTCGATGAACTGTTTCCCACTGCCAGCTATCAGTATATCCTTCATGGCATGGGGTTCAGATCAGCACCCCGTCACACACGCAGTCACCAGCAGGATCAGCTCCAGCACCGGGCTTCAGAGCTTTTCCAGCAAAATGCTGCCCGGGCAAGTCAGCTGCAGCAGGCATTGCCAGGTAACCGAGAACTGCTGAACAAAGTCAGAGAATTTGGATTTCAAAAGCTGTGAACCGCGGCTAGATGAGTAGAGTGTCTATATGAGCCAGTACGAGGTCCTGAACAAGGAAAAACACCGACAGCTGCGAATTAAAACGGGCTATGGCGCAGCGCTCGGTGACGCGGTCATGAGCGTCATGACATTCCCCCTTGAGTTCAGAGATATTCAGAGCTGTTACCCCATCCTGTTTACCAAGGATCCGAACACCGGCGGCTTTTTTCCCGCTGCCATGATGGGTTTTGAGAAGGATCAGAATCTGTTTCTACGGGACGATGGCTGGGATGCGTCGTATATTCCTGCCCTGGCACAACGCCAGCCGTTCCTGATTGCCACGGGCGGAGAAGGTGATGATCGACCGCCGGTGGTTTCCCTGGACCTCGATCACCCGCGAGTCAGTCAGGATGAGGGCGAATCCTTGTTTGACAATGAGGGCGAGCCGTCAGCGTTCCTAAATCAAAAGATCGCATTGCTGGACAAGCTGCACGGTGGACTGCAACACAGCGTCGGATTCGTAGATACGCTGCTGCAGCATGAACTCCTGGAGCAGATCACGTTGGATATTGCCTTTAACGACGGCAGCAAACAGACGTTGCAAGGTTTCTACAGCATTGCGGAAGAGCAACTCTATCAGCTGAAGGGAGATGTGCTGGAGTCGCTGAACCAGGCTGGTTACCTGCAACCCGTATTCATGGCAGTTGCCTCGCTGTCCCGGATGCGTGGCCTTATCGAAAGACGAAACCGACTCCGGGTGTAGAGAGAGGTTCGACTGAGCTTATGACCAGCCAGCATGTCCTGAACGAGATAAACCAGGCGATTGCCGAGAGAGCTGACGTCAGTGTCGAAGATCTCAGCGACGACCTGCTGGCGTCCGATCAGCCACTGGTCCTGAGAGGTTTGGCCGCCGCTTGGCCCGCCGTCAAACATGGCCTCGAGTCGGCCGACAAGATCATCGAGTACCTGCAGGAGTTTGACTCGGGCAATGTGGTCACTGCCCTCTATGCGCCGCCTGAGGCGGCCGGACGGATGTTCTATAACGAGGACATGACCGCCTTCAACTTCGAATACCGGCGGATGGCGCTGAAAGATGCCGTGCGGCAGGTCCGTTCGCATGTCGATCTGCCTTCGCCACCGTCACTGTATGTCGGCTCAACCAACGTCGACCACTGGCTGCCGGGATTTCGGGAGCAGAACGACTTCCCGATTCAGCACCTTGAGCCGCTGGTCAGCATCTGGATCGGCAACCAGAGCCGGGTATCGGCCCACTACGATTTCCCCTCCAATATTGCCTGCGTCGTCACAGGGCGGCGGCGGGTCATCGTGTTTCCGCCGGAGCAGTTACCAAACCTTTACGTTGGGCCGCTGGACTTCACGCCAGCGGGACAACCTATCAGCCTGGTGGACTTTCACGCGCCGGATTATGAGCGCTTCCCGAAATTCAGGGACGCAGTCAAGACCGCCCAGATGTCAGTGTTGGAGCCGGGAGATGCCATCATCGTCCCCAGCATGTGGTGGCATCACATGGAAGCGCTGGATGCCTTCAACGTGCTGGTGAATTACTGGTGGCGCAGCTCGCCATCCTACATGGGGCCACCCTTAAGCGTGTTACAGCATGCGATGCTGGGTCTTCGAGATTTGCCTGAAGCACAAAAAAAACAATGGCAGGAGTTGTTCGATTTTTACGTGTTCAATCCGTCACCGGAAAACTTTGATCACATTCCGAAAGCTGCGCGTGGCGTGCTCAATCCTATGGACGAGCAGACCGCGCGGCAGATTCGCAAGATGTTAAGAGACAAACTGTTGTAGGTACCGAAGTCCAATGTCATCAAAAAAAGTTAAGAATGTAGTCGTCGTGGGCGGCGGTACCGCGGGCTGGACCGCGGCGGCCGCCGTAGCGAGACTGATCGGCGCCAACCTGAACGTCGTGCTCGTGGAATCGGATGCCATTGGCACCGTTGGCGTAGGCGAGGCAACCATACCGCCTTTCAGAACGCTGCATCGCCTGTTAAAGATTGATGAGGCCGATTTTCTATCCAAGGTGCAGGGCACGTTCAAGCTCGCCATCCAGTTCGAGAACTGGCGGGCTAACGGCCATGACTATATTCATTCTTTTGGCGTCACAGGCCAGGGCTGCTGGGCAGCAGGCTTCCAGCACTTCTGGCTCAAGGCCAGGGAGCTCGGTTTTGGCGAAGACTACAGTTGTTACGCCCCGGAGCTGATGGCCGCGAAAGCCGGCAGATTCGGTCTGCTGCAACAGGATGCGCTGAGTTACGCCTACCATATCGATGCCACGAGTTATGCCGGGCTCCTGCGTCAGCAGGCTGAACAGGATGGTGTGACCCGCATTGAAGGCAAGATCGTTGACGTCCATCAGACCGAATCCGGTGACATCTCTGAAGTGGTGCTGGAGTCTGGACAGGTTGTAGAAGGCGACCTGTTTATCGACTGCAGCGGGTTTGTCAGCCTGTTGTTAGGCAAGGCGCTCGATACCGAATTCGAGGACTGGACGCACTGGCTCCCCTGCGATCGCGCCATCGCGGTTCAGACCGAAGCCGTTGGTGAGCCCATTCCCTATACGCGCTCGATCGCCAGGGAGAGCGGCTGGCAGTGGCGAATCCCGTTGCAAACCCGGGTTGGCAACGGCCTGGTCTATTGCAGTGAATTCATGAGTGACGATGAGGCCCGGAAGACCCTGCTCGAGAACATCGAAGGCGCAGTCATTAAGGAACCCAGGGTATTACGCTTTCGCACCGGGCAGCGGGCGAAACACTGGAATCGTAACTGCATTGGCCTGGGCCTGGCGGCAGGATTTCTCGAGCCACTGGAGTCCACGAGCATTCACCTGATCCAGCGAGGCGTTCTCCGACTGCTGCAAATGTTCCCCTACAGCGGCATCACCCATGCCGATCGGGAAGAGTTCAATCGCCAGATGGACGAAGAGTTCCGCTATGTCCGCGATTTCATCATCCTGCACTACCATGTCACGGAGAGAACGGATTCCGAGTTCTGGCGTCGCTGTCGTAGCATGGATATTCCTGACAGCCTGCAGCATCGCCTCGACCTGTTCCGCGCTACGGGACTCGTGTTCGAGGCCGAGAAAGATATCTTCCGCGAGAACAGCTGGGTCCAGGTGATGCTCGGACAAGGCATCGAACCGGAGAGCTACCATCCCATCGTTGACATGATGGATGAAAAGGAGCTGCGTCAGTTCATGCAATTCCAGCGGCAGAAGGTTGACACTGTGCTGAGCCAGCTGCCAACACACCAGGACTTCATTGGCCGGTACTGCCCGACCGCGTCTGCCTAGCGCGCACCACCAATAGCAACGATCAGCCTGCCCCGGATCCGATCAGGGACTTCAGTCGCTCCGCCACGAACAACAGGATCTGGTCCCTGTCTGCCGAAGAAAGGTCGCCCAGCACGTCTCGCAAGTCGGAAGGCAAATGGGCTGCAGGATCGCCTTCTGCCTGGAATGCGAAATAATCGAAAAACGCGCGCCACACTTCACGTTGTTCAGCGGGCAACCCGGACATCAGCGCCACGCTGTGAATCAGGGCGAGAATCGGCTTGTGGTGCGCGGGAAGGGTGTCGTTCCACCAGTAGTTGACCAGGATGTTCAGCGGGTCGAGCGATTCCACGCCGTGCCACCATAGAATGGGAATGTAAATGGCATCTCCCGGCTCGAGAACAGCCTCCTGGGCCGACTCGAGCGCCTGGCGGAACCGCGGGAATTTCTTGAAGTCGGGTTCCCGCAAGTCCACGGCACTGATTGGCGTGCCACCCGGCGTTCGCAAGAGCGGTCCAAGATAGAGGTTGGTGAGCTGTTCGGGCGGAAATACCGTGAATCGCCGGCGGCCACTGACAACGCCCGCAATGTTGTGGTTGTTATCGAAATGAGTCGCGATCATCGATCGATTACTCATCCACATCCGCGGCGCGACGTCGCTGTCCAGCAGGGGCATCGTGTTGTCCTCGAGGAACGACGGCATGATGTCCGGGATGTTCATTGCCTGCAGTGCAATCGCCGGCGGCCGCGGATCCTCGGCCAGGGACGCGAGGATGCCCAGCGCCGTCCTGATCGTCATGTCCTTCGACTCGAAATTAAAAGACTGATAATCGTCCGTATAAAAGAAACGCCCCCCTGTTTCAGGTGGGCTGATCACCACGTTGACCTCGCCCCCCGCATCGAGCCGATTAATGTAGTCGACGATATGCTTCAGAGATTGACGGCCAGCCTGAACTGAAGGCCAGTTTCGAAGCAGGCCTCTCAGCACGGCAGGCCGGTTCGCGGGAAATATCTCGTTCTCGAAGACTGCTCGATTTATACTCTGCCATTCGTCGATTTGCTGCAAAGTTGTCCCCTTTCTTCCTGAGCTGCATCGATTCTCCAAGGGTAGTCTACACGCCTCCGGCAGAGGATCGCGGACTACCCGATACTGCTTCACTACGCTATGTTTGGGAGTGCAGTTGTACTCCCGATATTTTGAGGACAAAGCTCCGTGCCCGACGCAAAAAAAATCGCCTTTACGTTCATCGCAACCATTGTGGTCCCCTTGCTCTTTTTCGCTCTGCTCGAGTTGGGTCTCACCGTCGCCGGCATTGGAACGTCTTTCGACTTTTTCCACGAGATCGAGATCGATGGTCAATCGTACTACCAGGAAAACACGGATTTTGCTGACCAGTTTTATCCTGCGTCTCTGGATATCAAACCTCGCGAAAATACCTTCACCGTAGAACGTCATCCTGAATTGGTCAGAGTCTTCATTCTGGGGGGATCCGCAGCGCTGGGCTTCCCCCATGAGAACCACGGTCTTGACAGGCTCCTGGCGGCGCAACTGAGAGCGGCGCTACCTTCGAAAGAAATCGAAGTGATCAATACAGCCATGACCTCGGTCAACTCGCACGTCGTTTACGCGGTTGCGAAGTCGATTCCGGAAAACTCTGCCGACTTTGCCGTAATCCTGATGGGAAACAATGAGGTAGTGGGTCCTTATGGGCCCAGCACGCTCAATCAGAATTTCCTGGCAAACATTACGCTAATTCGGGGAATTCAGGCTTTGAAGCGCACGCGAATCTGGCAAGCCCTGAACGGCCTCATTTCGCAGATCCGACCTACCGATGCGATGCAGGAACTCGAGTGGGAAGGCATGCAGATGTTTACGAATAATGGTGTCACACACGATGACCCGCGCATGGCGAGTGTCTATGGTCACTACGAGGACAACCTCACCAGCATCATCGAGACGCTTCGAAACAAGGGGATGCACGTAATCGTGTCATCCGTGCCGGTTAACCTCCGACACTCGGCGCCTTTCCTGTCCGTGCGCGGCGCGAATCTGTCAGAAGAACAACTCGATCAATGGCGCGAACTGACTCGTCGCGGAGCCCGGAGCTCCGACGAGCAGAACTGGGAAGATGCCGTCACCAATTTCCAGGCCGCGTTGGAGATTGACCCTGAGTATGCCGACACTCACTTCAGGCTCGCTACGGCCTTCGAAAATCTCGGCGAATTCGAAGACGCCAGGACCCACTACCAACACGCCCTGGACCTCGATGCCTTGCGATTTCGGGCCGATACCAAGATAAACCAGGTAGTTCAGACTGTTGCCGCCAGTGTCGAGAGTGACTCGTTCAGTTTTGTCGATAGTGCCGCCGCGTTTGATAAGGCCAGCCAGCCTTTTCAACCCGGTTGGAACCTGTTTCTCGAACACGTTCATTACGGTTTTGCGGGAAACGACGTCCTGGCAGCCGGGGTATCCCGTGCGATCGTAAACGACCTGACTGCGGCTGATGATTTCCAGCCAGTGCCGGCGGCCGAAGTTGCCAGGAGAGTCGGGTTCCCGAATTACGACACCAACGCCGAAATCAAGACCCTGCAGGCCATGATTCAGCATCCGCCTTTTCCGGGTCAGAGTAATTACACCAGGCTCCGGAGTTTTCTCAGCGGCAAGCAGAACAGAGTAACTGCCGAACTCGGATCTCCAGGGGAAGTTGTGCGAAGACGACGAGATGTTGTCAGGTCAGGCCTTGCTGACTGGAAGGTCCATTTCGAACTGGCCGTGCTGAACCAGCGCCTTGGTAATTCGTCAGCGATGTATAAGCACCTGGATACGATTCTTGAACTGTATCCACACAATCGCGAAAGCTACATGAAGATCGCCGAAGCGATGAGCAAGGAAGGGAAGTGGCGTGAGGTGATACCGTATCTCGAGCGGTCTCTTTATTACACCAGGGGTGATGAAACGAAGATTGCCGAGACTGTCGGCTGGTTGGGCACGGCATATCTCAGAACGGGGGAATACAAAAAGGCGACGGAACTGCTACTGGAAGTGACAAAAGAGTACCCGGATCAGATTGGTTTTGTTCTCGGGGCTTATGGCAACCTGATCAAGTACGCACGCGATAACCGTAAGCGCAGGGACCTTGATCGCTATGTCAGGGATGTTCAACGTTACGCCAGGTCATTGGTACGAAAAGGGAAGGATGAAGAGTATCCAGCGCTCTATCAGAGGATGTCACAACTGATGGCCTTGGGGGGCTACACTGCAGAAGCACGGGAATGGGCAGAAGCCGGGGGGCGGTAGTTACGAAGATCTCAAACATTCTCGGAATATCGGCCTACTACCATGACAGTGCCGCCGCCTTATTGAAGGACGGCGAGGTAGCTGCGGCGGCTCAACAGGAACGGTTCTCCCGAAGAAAACACGATGCCGGGTTTCCTGGCGACGCAATCCGCTATTGCCTGGAAACCGGGAACCTGCGGCTGAATGAGCTCGACCGAATCGTCTTTTACGACAAGCCGCTCATCAAGTTCGAGCGGCTGCTCGAGACTTACATGAGCTATGCACCCAGGGGATTTCGGTCCTTTACCGCGTCAATGCCAATTTGGCTCAAGGAGAAGCTCTATCTCAAGAGCGTTCTCAAGACGGAGCTTGCGAAACTCGGCGACTGCGAATTGAAGGAGCTGCCGCCGCTACTGTTCACCGAGCATCACCAGTCGCATGCAGCCTCGGCGTTCTTTTTCAGCCCGTTCGAGCGCGCAGCGGTACTCTGCCTCGACGGTGTCGGTGAATGGGCCACAACATCGACATGGCTGGGCAACGGCGCGAACCTCGACCCGCTCTGGGAAATCGATTTCCCGCACTCGTTGGGACTGCTGTACTCCGCGTTTACGTACTTCACGGGCTTCAGGGTCAATTCCGGTGAGTACAAGCTCATGGGGCTCGCCCCCTACGGCGAGCCAAAGTATGTCGACCTGATCCTCGACAAGCTTGTCGACCTCAAGGAGGACGGCACGTTTCGCCTGGACATGCAGTACTTCAACTACTGCACCGGCCTCACGATGACCAACAGCCGCTTCGACGAACTCTTTGGTGGGCCGCCCCGCAAGCCAGAAAGTGACCTCACGCAGCGAGAGATGGATATCGCCGCTTCCATCCAGGTCGTCACGGAAGAGATCGTACTGAGGCTCGCCAACACGCTCCACGAAGAGACAGGTGCGAAGAACCTCTGTCTCGCGGGCGGTGTAGCGCTCAACTGCGTCGCAAATGGCCGGCTGCAGCGAGAAGGGCCGTACGAGAACATCTGGATTCAGCCAGCCGCCGGCGACGCGGGCGGCGCGCTGGGAGCCGCCGCCGTTGCCTGGCACGGTTACGAAGAGCAGCCGCGCAAATTGAACGGCAACAGCGGCCCTGCCGCCGACCGCATGCACGGGTCGTACCTCGGTCCCAACTATGCGCCTGAGCAGATTCGGGCCGAGCTCGACGCGCTGGGCGCGAAGTACACGGTCCTGGACGACGACACACTGTTGTCGACAACGGCAGAGCTACTCGCCGACGAGAACGTGATCGGCTGGTTTCAGGGCCGTATGGAGTTTGGGCCGCGGGCCCTCGGCGGCCGCTCGATCATTGGCGACCCGCGCAGTGCAGAGATGCAGTCGGTCATGAACCTCAAAATCAAGTACCGCGAATCTTTCCGCCCGTTCGCGCCGTCCGTTCTTTGGGAGCGAGTCTCTGATTATTTCGAGCAGGACGCTCCGAGTCCCTACATGCTTATCGTGGCGCCCGTGCGGGAGGAGCTGAAAGTAGCCCTCACGGACGAGCAGGAGCAAGCTTTCGGTTTAGAGAAACTCAAGCACCGGCGTTCGGAGCTGCCCGCGATCACGCACGTGGATTACTCGGCGCGGGTGCAAACGGTTCACGAGGAAACGAACCCACGCTACCACGGGCTGCTTAAGGCGTTCGAGCAGATCACCGGTTGCGGCGTCCTTGTGAATACGTCGTTCAACGTACGCGGCGAGCCGGTTGTCTGTTCACCGACCGACGCGTATCGGTGCTTCATGCGGACGGAGATGGACTATCTCGCCGTGGGGAATTTCGTTTTGAGCAAGCAAGAGCAGCCTGCCTGGGAAGACGACGCGCCTGGCAAGGCAAGTTCGAGCTCGACTGGAGGTTCTACTAAGCATGGGATTCCCGAGCTCGACCGGAAAGGATTGCGCGAATTCGGCCTGACGACCGGTGCGGCCGTTGGCGCCATCTTTGGACTTTTCTTCCCCTGGATACTCAACCTGGACTGGCCGGCCTGGCCCTGGGTCATCGCTGCGGCGTTATGGTCTCTGTCCCTGGTCCAACCATTGTGGCTGCGCAGGATTTATCGAGTATGGATGCGTTTCGGTTTGCTCGCGAGCCGGGTCATGACACCGCTCGTGCTCGGCATCGTCTTTTTCGTTATGATCGCGCCGATGGCGATGGTTATGCGTCTCATGGGCAAGGACCCGATGCAGAGGGTGCTCGATCCGAAGCAGAAGAGCTACCGGGTTCAGAGCGCAAAGAGTCCGAAAGAAAAACTGGAGAAACCTTTCTGATGCTGGACCTTTTGAAAGACCTCTGGGAATTCATGCGGGAGCGAAAAAAATTCTGGCTGGCCCCGATAATCCTGGTGATGATTCTGCTGGGCGGCCTGATCGTATTC
>JAACFG010000081.1 GCA_009937605.1 Gammaproteobacteria bacterium
GCTAACGGCGGTCGAGACCGGCAAGGTCGAGGTGCCGTTCGAGTATCACGGCGCGTATGCCGGCGACGATGCTGCGGGCCCTGCGCCGGGTTTGCCCCCGATAAAATCCGAGGAAGTGTCACGCGGCATGGCGACGGTCACCCAGAATCCCGAGACCGAACGTCTGGAAGTTGAATTGAAACCGTTGTGGGAGATGACGACCACGCCTTCACGCATTGCGCCCGGACACGGTGCATGCCCTGGCTGTGGGTTCTTCCCGATGATTCGCCAGGCGTACAACGTCCTCGAAGGCAACGTCGTCGTTCTGTTCCAGACGGGTTGCGCAATGGTTACGACGACGGGTTACCCGAAGACCGCACACCGAATCACCTATATTCACAACCTCTTCCAGAACGGCGCAGCGACGCTATCGGGACTGGTCGAGATGTACCACGAACGTATTCGCCGTGGTGAGATTCCTGCCCCGCCCGAGGGAGAAGAGACCACGTTCATCATGGTCACAGGCGACGGCGGTATGGATATCGGTATGGGCGCGGCGCTCGGTACGGCTGCCCGTAACCATCGGATGATCATCCTCGAGTACGATAACCAGGGCTACATGAACACCGGGTCACAGCTGTCCTATGCAACGCCGTTCGGCCACCGCACATCGACCAGCGAGGTCGGTGACAAGCTGTCCGGCAAACGCTTCCATCACAAGGACACGCCGCAGATTTTCGCCGCCTGTAACCTGCCCTATGTTTTCACGGCCAGCGAAGGCTACCCCGAGGACTTCATGCGCAAGATTTCCAAGGCGCAGTGGTATGCGCAGCGCGAAGGCATGGTCTACGGCAAGGTCCTGTCGTTCTGTCCGCTCAACTGGCGCACCAAAGACGACGCAGCGCAGGAGGTCTTGCAGACCGCGATCGACTGCTGCTTCTTCCCGCTTTACGAAGTTGAGAAAGGTCATACGAACATCACGTACAACCCAGACGCCATCGGCCGGCGCCGCACGGTCGGGTCCTGGCTCGGTCAAATGGGCAAGACGAAGCACATGCTGGAAAGCGAGAACGACGAACGGCTCGACATGATCGAGCAGGAAGTCGACAAACGCTGGCGACGTCTGAAAATCAAACACGAGAATCCGGAACTGTAAGCCATGGCCAAGATCCTTGAGAAACGTCCACTGACGCCTGTAACGAAGCTGTACAAGGTCGACGCCCCACTAATCGCCAAAGCAGCCAAACCCGGGCAGTTTGTCATCGTGCGTATCCGTGAAGGCGGTGAGCGAATTCCACTAACGATCGCTGACTATGATCGTAATGCCGGAACCCTGACGATTGTCGTTCAGGAAGTGGGCACGACCACGATGCAGTTCGGCGAGCTCGAAGTTGGCGAAGAGATACTCGACCTTGTGGGTCCGCTCGGCATGCCGCTCGAAATTCCCGTAGAGGGACACATCGTTGGAGTTGGCGGCGGCTTTGGCGCCGCAGCCCTGCTCTGCCTGATGCGTGAGCTGCGTGCGCGCGGTGACACGACGACGATAATCAATGGCGCACGCGAGAAAGATCTGCTGATCCTCAATGAGGAACTTACCGAGATCTGCGACAACCTGGAACTGTGTACCGACGACGGCTCTGCCGGGTTCCACGGATTCGTCACTGAGCGCCTCGCACAGATGATCGACGGCGATGCGCCAGGTTGCCCCGACATGGTCGTTGCGATCGGCCCGATGCCGATGATGCGAGCGGTGGCAGAAACAACGGCCGCCGCGAAGATTCCGACGCTCGTGTCACTCGATCCGCTGATGATCGACGGCACGGGCATGTGCGGTGGATGCCGCGTAACGGTTAACAACGAAGTGAAGTTCGCCTGCGTCGATGGGCCCTTCTTTGACGCCCACCTGGTCGATTTTGAAGAGGCCGTGAGACGCAACAAGATGTACGTCAAGCAGGAGCACGAGGCGAAAGACCGCAGTCACTGCCTCAAGCTCGCCGTGGGACAAGACTGATGCCAGTAAAACGCGTTGAAAAAACCCCGATGCCTGAGCGCGATGCGGTATTGCGTTCGCATGATTTCGAAGAAGTTAACGAAGGCTACGGTATTGCGCATGCGAAGTTCGAAGCCGAACGATGCCTGCGCTGCCAGGACCCGATCTGTATCGATGGCTGTCCTGTTCGTGTACCGATTCCCGACTTTGTTCACAAGATTGCAGCGGGCGACATGAGGGGTGCTGCCGAAGTGCTGCGTTCGTCGAATCCGCTACCGGCCGTCTGCGGCCGCGTGTGCCCCCAGGAAGTCCAGTGCGAAGAGCAATGCTCTATCGGCATTCGCTTCAAGCCTGTCGCAATTGGCTACCTCGAACGCTTCGTTGCCGACTGGGAAATGCAGCAAGCGCCGGTAGAGATCACCAACAAGCTCGACCGCGCCGAGAAGGTCGCGATCATCGGCTCGGGTCCGGCAGGCCTCGTGTGTGCGGGCGAACTGGCCCGGCTCGGCTACCCGGTCACTATTTTTGAAGCCCTGCACGCTCCGGGCGGCGTACTGCGCTATGGAATCCCGGAGTTTCGCCTGCCGAAAGATGTGCTGGACTGGGAGATCGATCAGCTCAGAAAACTCGGTGTCGAGATTCGGTGTAACGTAATCATTGGCAAAACGATTGCAATGGATGAGCTCATGGGGGAGATGGGCTTCTCTGCCGTGTTTATTGGCACGGGCGCTGGCTTGCCAACCTTCATGGGAATCCCGGGCGAGAACCTTAATGGCGTGTATTCGGCCAACGAATTCCTGACACGCGTCAACCTGATGCGCGCCAACGATTTTCCAAACGCCGATACACCGGTGATGGTGGGCAAGCGCGTCGCCGTAATCGGTGCCGGCAATACAGCCATGGATACGGTGCGTACTGCTTTGCGTGTGGGCGCTGAACAAGGCCTGGTCGTGTACCGCCGCAGTGACAAAGAGATGACCGCACGAGTCGAAGAGCACCAGCATGCCATTGAAGAGGGTGTGGAATTTCACTGGCTGACGAATCCGATCGAAGTTCTCGGCGACGAGGACGGCTGGGTTACGGGATTGAAGTGCATCCGCATGCAGCTCGGCGAGCCCGATGCGTCAGGCCGTGCTCGTCCCATCCCCATCAAGGGCTCGGAATTTGTCATGCCCGTGGATAACGTCGTGTTATCGATTGGCAACAGACCCAACCCCTTGCTGTTGCAGACGACGAAGGGGCTCGAGTCCAATAAATGGGGTTGCCTGGTCGTGAGGGACCAGAGTTCCGAGACGTCTCGCGATCACGTCTTTGCCGGCGGCGATGCCGTTACCGGCGCAGCGACCGTCATCCTGGCGGCTGGGGCTGGCAAGGATGCCGCGAGCGAGATACACGCGGACCTCCGAGCCTAGGCATGGCGCGGGTAAAATCCGCGGAAAATTGAAACGTTTGGGCACTATTACGCATCTAAAGATCGTGTAATCTGTGATGTCTCGCTGGTGCGGAGCCCTGAATGTCCCTTTTAGCTGAACTTAGACGACGCAGCGTAGTTCGCGTCGCCGCCGCGTATCTCGTGGTGGGCTGGCTGCTGACCGAGGTTCTGACAACTATCCTGCCGACACTCGGCGCCCCGGACTGGGCTTCCAGGGCCATCATTCTCATCTTTGCCTTCGGTTTCATTCCCGCGGTTGTGCTGTCCTGGTTCTTCGAAATTACGCCTGAGGGCATTAAGCGAGAGCAGGATGTAGACCGGGAGCACCCGGGCAATCGGGTAGTTGCACGACGCGTGGACCAGGTTACGATCGGTTCGGCCATCGTACTTATCATTGTCGTAGGCTTGTTCAGCGCGCGTTACACGGCCGACGATCCGTCGGCGGTCGACCTTGTAGTCAGCGACACGTCCGTCGCAGTTTTGCCGTTCGTGAACATGTCAGGGGACAAGGACAACGAATATTTCTCTGACGGGCTAACCGAAACGCTCCTGCATATGCTCGCGCAAATCCCGGACCTGAAGGTGGCCGCCCGTACCTCCAGTTTTGCATTCAAGGACCAGAACCTCGGGATCAAAGCCATCGCCGAGGCTCTCGAAGTCGCCCATGTGCTGGAAGGCAGCGTACAACGCGCCGGTGATGAGGTTCGAATCACGGCCCAGCTAATCCGCGCGAGCGATGGATTTCACGTCTGGTCGCAAGTCTATGACCGGAGGCTCGATGATATTTTCGCAATCCAGGATGAGATCGCGAGTCACGTAGGTGCTGCCCTCTCTGCATCGCTGCTGGGGACAGAAGGCGAAACGCGTCTGGCGGGCGTTACGACGACCGACCCCGACGCTTACGACCTTTACCTGTTGGCTCGCAAGGAACGCGCTACCTACTCCTACGGCGGACTCCAGGCGGCCGAAGACCTGCTGAAGGGCGCGTTGCTGATCGATCCGGACTTTACGGACGCAAAGACCGAGCTCGCGAGCAGCTATATACACCAGTTTGAGACCGGGCTCATGGATCAGCGCACCGCGATCGCGGAGATTGTCGCCATTACGGACCAGGTCCTGACCGAGCGGCCGGATGACCCGGTCGCGAAAGCGACGTCCATTTACGCGAAAGCTCTGTCGCTGGCGTCACAAGGCGACGAAGCGGCAATGCCCGACCTGGTCAACGAACTCGAGACCATAGTCGAGCGGTCGCCCAGCTCGCTCGAACCGCGCCTGCTGCTGGTACGTGCGTACAAAGCAGTGCAGAGAACCGAGGAATGCATACCGATTCTCGAGGAATCCCTGGCGCTCGACCCGTTTAATCCAACCCTGCACTACGAGCTGGGAACGGCACTGATGCAGAACGAACGCTGGGACGAGGCGCGAGCGGCCCTTGAGAAGTCGCTGGAAATTGAGCCAGCGCAGCCCAACGCCTACACCTACCTCGGCTTACTCAGCCTGCGGGAAGGCGATGGTGTTGGCATGGCCAGGGCGCTCACAAACGCGATCAATGTGGACCCGAAAGATCATGAACTACCCAGCATGCTCGCCGTATTCCTCTACCGGCTCGGGCTCGTCGAAATCGGTGACGCATTCCGGGAGCGCGTTCTCGCCCTTGCTCCGACCAGTTCGGTCGCGTATCAGCTCGACATGCTGCGCGCGATCAGCGTGGGTGACGTAGCCGGCAGTGTGGTCGCTGCGCGTAAGACCATTGAAGACAAAGTCGAGGACAGGCGTTTCGTATTTGGCGGCGCTGTTCAACACCTGATTCGCACTGCCGCGCTGGAGGAACGCATCGAAGAAGAGCTTGCCTGGATCAACGAACAGGAGCCGGGCATTTTCGACGTTGACGCTGCGCGGGTGCCGCAGCGCTACCGCAACGTTCAAGGCGTCGCGTTCGATGCGTGGACTCAAATTCTACCGCTCGAAGAAGTTCAGAGAAGGCTTGATGTAGTGCTAGCTTATGCCGAGTCGCAGGGATTTGACCCTGCCGAGAATCCCGATGCCCACGTGAGTATTCTCGCGATTCGCGGACAAACTGACGAGGCGATCGAGGTCGCGCTCGAGGAAATATTCTCCGAGTCGGTCGCGTTGCACCTTGACTGGCGAGCGGACTGGATGCAGCCGCAATTCGCGGACATCATCGCGGATCCGCGCGTGCAGGACGCTATGCTGCGCTGGGAAGAAGAAGAGGAAGCGCTGCGCGGCAGTGTGCAGTCCTGGTTCTCCGATATGCACGCCGCAAACTAGATGTAATTCTTCAGCAGGTCTTCACACTAAATGTGAGCCAGCTGACACTTTCACGCATCGATCGCAGCGGACAACACACCCGAACACGCCTGCGGCTATGGATTCGGGAATGTTGTCCACTGCGCTCGCTAATGCACGTCACGTGTTCGAGCGCCGAATCCGTGCCATGTTCACGGACGAGGAGTAACAGGTAGCCGAATCCATAGCCGAGCTGGCAAACGGACAAAACTACGTGGCAAGGACGGAACACGCGAGGCGTGTTCGGCTACCTGTTACTGCTCGTCCTCGCGCGCAAATGTCAGGGATCGTCAACGGAAGATGCCGGAAGAACAACCTGCTGAGGGATTACATCTAGTCGCCGCTCACCACTGTCTTCTTCACGGCTTCCACCAACGCACCGTCCACTGGCTTGAGGCTGTAACCGATTCGCATGCTCGGTTTGTCGATCGTGATCAATCGCGTGAGATCGATCGGTGTGGCGACGAGTACGAGATCGCAGTCAACCGCGTTGACGGTATCTTCCAGATCCTTGATTTGCTGATCCCCATAGCCCATCGCGGGCAACAGATCGCCGATGTCCGGGTATTTCTCGAAGGTCTCGGCGATTTCACCGATGGCCCACGGGCGCGGATCGACAAATTCAGACGCGCCGTTCTCTGTCGCAGCGAGAATGCCAGCGCCAAACGGCATACCGCCATGTGTCGTTGTCGGTCCGTCCTCGATGACCAGCACGCGCTTATTGGCAATTGCGTCAGGGTCCGGAACATCCAGCGGCGATTCCCGAAAAATAATCTCAGCCATCGGGTTCACATGCCGCGCATTCTCTACGACCAGCTCGATATTGGCTTCGTCCGCGTAGCCGACTTTGCCTATCAGGATCAGGTTGGCCCGCTGAAAATTGACGGTACCGGGAAAATACTGGAGCTCGTGTCCGGCGCGGTGTGGATCGGCGACGCAGATCCAAAGATCCGGTTTGTAGAATGGAGTATCGTTGTTGCCACCATCCCAGACGATGACATCGGCTTCCTTCTCTGCTTCCTCGAGAATCGCCCCGTAGTCCACACCGGCGTACACGACGATGCCGTTCGCAATGTGTGGCTCGTACTCTTCGCGCTCCTCGATCGTGCAATCGTGACGCGCGAGATCCTCGTAACTGCCGAATCGCTGTACTGCCTGTGTGGCGAGATCCCCATAGGGCATTGGGTGACGTATCGCGACCGCCTTCAGGCCCATCTCGTGAAGGATATGGATAATGCGGCGTGACACCTGGCTCTTGCCACAACCCGTACGGATGGCAGTGATTGCGATGACCGGCTTCTTCGATCTCAGCATCGAGCCGTCGACATCGAAGGTCGTAAAGGCGACACCCCTGGCGACAACCCGGTCGCGACGTTCCGCCAGGTATTCGATGCTCACGTCGGAGTAGGCGAAGATCACCTCGTCGATGTTTCTTTCATCGAGAAGCGATTCGAGATCGTCCTCTGGTACGATCGGGATGCCCTCCGGGTACAGGGGCCCTGCCAATTCGGCGGGATAACGCCGGTCCTCGATATGTGGAATCTGGGTCGCTGTGAATGCGACCACACAATAGTCCTGGTTGTCACGATAGAGGCAATTAAAGACGTGAAAGTCACGCCCGGCGGCCCCCATGATGACGATTCGCCTGCTCATCGCGGGTCTCCACTTTCGCTTGATATTTAATGCTACAGATGGCGTCGCTGCGGGATCATACGGTCTTCTACCTAGCGCAATTCACTACGTGAATTCCGACATATCAAAGCCGTGGAAAAGGCGTAGCGTCACGGTTGAAAATGCCTGTCGGAGGCCGTCATGTCTGTTGCCAAACTGAAAGAAAAACCCCATACTAATCAAAGCTCTGCGGAACTCCACCGCGGAGTGAAAATTCTCCACGACCCGATCCGCAATAAAGGCACAGCCTTTACTGAAGACGAGCGCGAAAAACTCAAACTAAGGGGCCTTCTGCCACCTCGCGTGCACACGATGGCCGAGCAGGAGTTGCGTGTTCTCGGGAATATTCGTGCCAAGCCGACGGACCTCGAACGCTACCTGTACCTGATTGCTTTACAGGACCGTAATGAGAATCTCTTCTACCGTGTGGTCATGAATCACGTTGAAGAGATGATGCCGATCATCTATACCCCAACGGTTGGTCAGGCCTGCCAGGAGTTCCAGCATATCTACAGGAAGCCTCGGGGCTTCTATGTGTCGTTGCATGACAAGGGAAACGTTAAGGAGATTCTCCAGAACTGGCCGCACAAGAATGCGCGCATCATCGTCGTCACCGATGGCGAACGCATACTCGGCCTGGGCGATCTTGGAGCCGACGGCATGGGCATCCCGATCGGCAAACTCTCTCTGTACACCGCGTGCGCGGGTATACCGCCGACAGAATGCCTGCCCATCATGCTGGATGTCGGCACCAACAATGAGAAGCTGCTGAATGATCCGCTCTACAACGGTATCGAGCGGCGCCGTGCTCGTGGCTCGGAATACGACGAATTGGTGGACGAGTTCATGCAAGCTGCCAAAGAAGTATTCCCGGGTGTGCTTATCCAGATCGAAGACTTCGGTAACACCAACGCGTTCAGGTTGCTTGAACAGTACCGGCATAACACGTGTTTATTCGACGACGATATTCAAGGGACTGGCGCCGTGGCGGTTGCCGGCATAATCGCCTCGATGCGTATCACGGGCGGTAACCTGGCCGATCAGAAGATCCTGTTCCTGGGCGCTGGCGAGGCCGGTATTGGCATCGCCGACGTTTTCGTTGCCGCTCTGAAGGAGGAAGGCATCTCTGAAGAGGATGCGCGCAAACAATGCTGGTTCGTCGACAGCCGCGGCCTGCTCTGTGCCGGGCGGGACAATATCGCGACGCACAAGGAGCCCTACGCGCATGAGCACGAGTACATTGACAACCTGTTGGACACGGTAAAGGCGCTCAAGCCAACGGCGTTACTCGGACTGTCAGGGCAGCCGCAGACGTTTACGAAAGAAGTTGTCGAAGCGATGGCCGATTTCAATGAACGACCGATCATTTTCGCATTGTCGAATCCGACATCGATGGCCGAATGCACGGCTGAACAAGCGTACACATGGTCCGATGGCCGTGCGGTGTTTGCCAGCGGCAGCCCGTTTGACCCGGTGAAGTATGGCGACCGGACATTCGTACCCGGGCAGGGTAACAACGCGTACATATTCCCGGGCGTCGGTCTCGGCGTTATCGTCAGCCGCTCACGCACTGTCACGGACGAGATGTTCCTCCGGGCTGCGCATTCGCTGGCGAACATGGTGAAAATCTCGGATCTCGAACGTGGCCGGGTTTATCCGCCGCTGTCAGATATTCGCCAGGTATCGGCGCAAATTGCAGCCGACGTTGCCAAGATGGCGTATGACAATGGCTTCACGGACAAACCGGAACCTGAGGACGTGTTGGCGGAAGTACAAGAGTATATGTACCGACCGATCTATCCTCACTACGTGTAACATCGGGGCGTGACTGACGATTCACTCGCGAATTCGCTGAACCGGCACTGCCACTGCATCAACGTCGACCAGGGCGTGCTGCGGGCATCACTCGAGACGCGTCTCGGGGAGACGGGTGCGTGGGCGCGCCTGCAAGACAGTCACCCACACCTGCTGGCCGACTCACCTGTGTTCATTTCGCACGGCCAGGTTGCGCAGATAAAGGAACTTATCGCAGCGATCGAGCGCGTCGTTTCACTTGAGTCGTACCAGGAAGAAGTAATTGGCTGGGCGCCGCCCATTGCCCGTGACAATCCGGGCGCACATGGTGTCTTCTTTGGCTACGACTTCCACCTGACCAACGATGGGCCACAGCTCATCGAAATCAATACGAACGCGGGTGGCGCCCTGCTTTTGCTGGAGGTCGCCAGTGCACAGCAGGCCTGCTGCAACGAGGTCGAAAACTTCGTGACCGGTCGAGTCGACACAACGGACCTTGAACAGACCTTTGTCGCGATGTTTCGCGACGAGTTACGAACTCAGAGACCGGGCCGGGAGTTACGCCGCGTCGCGGTCGTCGACGAGAACCCGGATGAGCAGTACCTGAGCCCGGAATTCACCCTGTTCAAAACGATGTTTCGACGCCATAACATCGACGCGCTTGTTACCGGGCCGGAGGCATTCTTACTCGAAGACGGCCGACTGCTTGTGGACGAGAAGCCGGTCGATCTCGTGTACAACCGCCTGACCGATTTCTATCTGCAATCGCCGGCATGTGCAGTGCTCAATCGCGCCTATCGCGACGCTTCGGCAGTCATAACGCCAAGCCCTTACACGCACGCGGTCTATGCCAACAAACGGAACCTCACCGTGCTGTGCGATGCGGACCGACTCATCGCCCTCGGCGCCAACAAACCGACGATCGCCACGCTTGTCCGGGGTGTGCCGAGAACGGAGTTGGTAACTGCTCAAAATGCCGACGCACTGTGGGCGGAACGCAAGCGATTGTTCTTTAAGCCAACTTGCGGATTTGGTAGTCGCGGTACCTACAAAGGGGCAAAACTAACTCGCAAGACCTGGGATTCGATACTTTCCGACAAGTACATCGCCCAGGAGCTCGTGGCACCCAGCGAGCGACTGGTCATTCTGGATGGCAACGAACAAGCCCTCAAACTCGACGTTCGCTGTTACACCTACAAAGGGGAGATTCAACTGCTCGGAGCCCGCATGTATCGCGGCCAGACGACGAATTTTCGAACCGATGGTGGTGGCCTTGCAGCCGTGTTTACGGCGCCTGGGGGCTAAACACTCAGTCTGGTGACGTCAGGCTCGGAAGGCCATCGCCCAGAACTTGTGCAATCGCTGCCATCACGTCCGGCGTGAATTTCTTCGCGTAGTTCAGCGCCTTCATATTCTCGCGGACCTGTTCGACGCGGCTTGCTCCCGTCAGGACGGAACTCACTGACGGGTTTTGCAGACACCAGGCCAGCGAGAACTGCGCGAGCGTCGCACCCATTTCGCTGGCAATGGGTTCGAGACCGGCGACGACAGCCTGCCGCTTTTCGTCAAGAAGCCCGTCCTGCAACCATTCGTAGCCCTCAAGCGCGCCGCGACTGTCCTCGGGTATGCCGTCTTTGTATTTGCCTGTCAGAACACCGGATGCGAGTGGACTCCAGGTAGTGGCGCCATAGCCATGTTTCTTGTAGACATCGTCATACTCCGGGGCAAAACGGTGCTGCTCAAAGAGGTTGTACACCGGCTGCTCGACGATCGGCTTGTGCAGATGATGCCTTTCGGCGATATCAATCGCCTCGAGAATTTGCGAGGCCTCCCATTCCGATGTGCCCCAGTACAGCGCCTGCCCTTTTTCGATGATGTTGTGCATCGCCCGGACGGTCTCCTCAACCGGGGTGGTGTCGTCCGCCCGATGGCAATACAACAGGTCGACGTACTCCATATCGAGACGCTCCAGTGAACCGGTGATACCTTCGAGCAGGTATTTGCGATTCAGTGTGTTCTTCTCGTTCGGATTATCGTGCAGTCCCCAGTACAGCTTTGTGGATACCAGGTAGCTACCGCGCCGCCAACCCAGCTTCTTAAGCGCGGCCCCCATGATCTCTTCGGACTTGCCGAATGCATACGCCTCGGCGTTGTCGAAGAAATTGACGCCTGCATCGTAGGCCGCCGACATCATCTCGACAGCGTCGTCGACGCCTGTCTGCGTGTGGAACGTCACCCACGATCCGAGCGACAGCTCGCTGACCTGGATGCCTGCTTTGCCAAGGTGGCGATAATTCATAGTTGATTCACTCAGGGTAGTAAAGCGTAGCCCTCAGACTGTAACACCGTCAGCATGGTCATTGCCGACAGAGCGACCTTCACGGGTTCCGCGAGTTCGCTTTTGGCGATGCCGCCGAATGCCATCGACTGGCCGCAGACGAAAATCCTGACGCCGGCTTCGTGCAGTTTGATGAGCAACTCGAGATTTGGATTCTTGTGCCCGTAGCGCGCCTCGTAAGCGTCGTCGCTGAGCAGGTTCTTGACAGCCGCACCATGGACGACAATCGCAAGGTCCATGTTCGCCGCTGGCACACCATTGCGCGCGTGCATGTTGAGAAAACGTGCAGGACTAACGAGATAAGGATTGAGGGCTGATGCTTCGCCAGGGTAACTGGCGAGATCGAATACGGCCGTGTACACAAACCCCTCGGGTAGCGGGACATCGCGATCGGCTATGGGGTAAGTCGGGCCGTAGCCCTGGATGACGGGGCCGAATGAAGGTTCGTCGGCCAGGCAGAGGGTCGAACCGGCGAGTACAAGGAAGAACAGCAGGAAGCGGATGCCCATCGGCAATCTCCAGGCGAAAGCGGGTCGCCCGAAGCTTGCCTTATGGGCTAGCTCGTTTCCAGCCTGTCCGGCGCGATTTCGCCGTTCGGCGACAGGACATAATGGTCCAGGTCAAAACCGATATAGAAGCTGCCGGTCTCGTCAGGGTTCTCAGATAACCTGATCTCGTCAGGCCGGACGCGGCGGTGTATGTGCTTGCTCAGCAGCGTGGCGATGCTGGGTTTCTCAGCTGCATATACGATATTCATGGCGTACTCCTTGGGTCCTGCGCTCCTGTGATAATTGCAGCCAGAATACGGCCGGGCAGCTTAACCAACCGTGAAAATTACGTGAATCGGCGCTGAACACGCGGGAACCTGGCGGATCCCGCCAATACCGGATATTACCTACGTCTGTGACCCTCAACTGAGTTGAGGTCCCCGCCCGATCGTCCTAGTATGGGGGTGCTTTGAGAGGAGAACGCCAATGCAACAACAACTCATAGAAGCGCTGCTGTATCCGCGCAAAATCATCGAAGAACTGATCCGGGAAGGCAACTACGTTAAAAAGAACCTGTTCGAAGCCACCGGTGAACGATGTAATCATTGTGACGGATCAGGCAATTGCGGTTGGGAACACTGCGTGGAAGATTTCCAGCAGCTCGGTCTGAAGACCGACGAAGCCCTCAGCGTTTCCTTGCGTGAAGGAATTCGTTTCATCGAGTCGCTGCACAGTCATTTGCGGCATGATGAAACGACTTGTACCTGCGAGACCTGCAGCTGGATCAGAAATGCGGAGCATCTCATGGAGGAATGCGAGCATCATCTGCCCCATGTTGATCCGCCGGGTGTCGTACATCCGGAGTAGAGACTAACGACAAGGGCTTCGTTTGTACGAAGCCCTTTTTGGGTGTGGATGCGTATGATCAGGAACTGCAGTCTGGGTGCTGCGGCACTTCTGGTGCTCGCCGTTTCCCCGACGTATGCCGACCAGCCGCACAGCAGTGCGGACAAGGCGCCGCTATTTGCCGATGATGCGGTATTCGACGTCACGATCGAAGGCCCGATAGAAGCCCTGATGTTTGTGCGTCCGGACTCGGCGTATTTGCAGGGTCGATTTGCCTACACAGAAACCGACGGCAGCGAACTGCAACTGGCCCTGAAGTTCCGCACTCGCGGCAATTATCGACGCGATCCGGAGCATTGCGATTTCGCACCCATACTCCTGAACTTCAAGAAGGGCGATCTGCCCGGAACGCGCTTTACGGGTCAGGATAAGTTGAAACTGGTTACGCACTGTCAGACCGATGTCGCGGGTTACGAGCAGTTCCTGCTGAGAGAATATCTCGCCTACCGGTTGTTCCAGGAACTGACTGACATCAGCTACGCCACGCGACTTCTTCATATCACCTACGTGGACCCTGACGACAAGCCGCTCACCCGCTATGGATTCGTCATCGAAGACGACAAAGCCGTCGCAAAACGAAACGGACTTAAGATCGTCAAGAAGAGAAGCCTGAAGGAATCGGAGGTTGATTCTAAGCAGCAAAACCTCGTCAATGTATTTCAGTACATGATCGGCAACACCGAGTATTCGCTGGTGAACCCCGA
>JAACFG010000082.1 GCA_009937605.1 Gammaproteobacteria bacterium
AATGCCACGAGGATAACCAGGCCCAGCGTCGTCATACCGGTCTGCCGGTGCCTTCCGCGCCATTTTTCCAAGTAATTCAAAGACATACTAAACTCTCCGAGCACCCAGCGATACGTTTTCCGGGCTATATTGCCCAACGTACCGTGATACTACCCGGCAAATCAGTGACTGGCACCACATTATTGGATTTTCGTCCCGATACGGCCCCAATCCGGCATATTCCAGGGAATGAAGTGCATCCATACGCGGACGGCCTCGCCGACCAGGTATTCCTCAGGAATGGCGCTGATAAAGCGGCTGTCCTTGCTGCGATCGCGATTATCGCCCATGACGAAATAGTGCCCCTCAGGGACGCGGTAGGTACCGTCTCGCGTGGAGAATTCCGGGTTGTGGATCAGGATATCGTGTACGCGCCCGTCGAGGTCTTCCACGAACACCGGAACCCGCCCAAATTCACGATCACCGTAGTTTAGATCGATCATCTCGCCGTTGATCTTCAGACGATGACGTTCGTAGACGACGGTATCGCCGGGCAGGCCAACAACTCGTTTGATGTAATTGATGCTCGGATCGGACGGTAGGCGAAATACGATGACATCTCCGCGCTTCGGGTTACCGGTTTCAATAAATTTGGTTTCAGTAACCGGCAGGCGCAGTCCGTAGGCGAACTTCTTGACAAAGATGAAGTCTCCCTCGACCAGGGTCGGCATCATTGAGCCGGACGGAATACGAAACGGCTCAAATATGAACGAGCGAATAACCAGCACAAACAGCAACACCGGGAAGAACGATCGCGAGTATTCAACAAGGATGTCCCTGGCACCGGGCGCCTGACGCGAATCGGCATCCTCGGTTTTCCAGACGAGTTTGTCTATTGCTACCACGACGCCGGAAGCGAGTGTCAGTACTGTCAGTATCAATGCGAGATTAACGATCAAAATGTCTACCTAATCCTGGCTTTCTATTTGTCCACGCGTAGTACGGCGAGGAATGCCTCCTGCGGAATTTCCACAGACCCTACTTGCTTCATCCGCTTTTTGCCCGCTTTCTGTTTTTCAAGCAACTTGCGTTTGCGGGATACGTCGCCACCGTAACATTTGGCGGTCACATTCTTGCGCAGCGCCTTGACGTTTCCGCGGGCAATGATCTGGCTGCCGACTGCCGACTGAATCGCCACGTCAAACATTTGCCGTGGAATCAATTCTCTCATTTTTTCGACAAGCTCGCGTCCACGAGTTCTCACTTTTTCCTTGTGAATAATCAGGGACAGCGCGTCGACCCTTTCACCATTGATCAGCACATCGAGCCTGACAAGCTGAGCCGGTTCGAAACGCAGGAAATGATAGTCAAACGATGCGTACCCACGACTCACCGATTTCAGCCGATCGAAGAAATCCAGGACGACTTCCGCCAGTGGTAGTTCGTACTCAATCGACACCTGGCCACCGAGATAACGCATGTGCTTTTGCACGCCGCGTTTCTCGACACACAACTTGATTACGGCGCCGACATAGGCTTCCGGCACAAGTATGTTGGCCGCGATAATCGGCTCCCTGAGTTCGTCGATATCGTTCGCGGCTGGCAACCTTGATGGATTGTCGATCTTCAGAACGTCGCCCTTCGAATCGACAACCTCGAAAACTACGGTCGGCGCTGTCGTGATCAGCTCGAGGTCATACTCCCGTTCGAGGCGCTCCTGCACGATCTCCATATGCAGCATGCCAAGGAACCCGCAGCGAAATCCAAACCCGAGCGCCGCCGACGTCTCCGGCTCAAAATGCAGAGCCGCGTCGTTAAGGCGGAGCTTCTGCAGCGCTTCACGAAAGTTCTCGTAGTCATCCGAGCTGATCGGGAACAGACCCGCGAACACACGAGGTTGTACCATCTTGAAGTCCGGCAGAGGCGATTCGCAGGGGTTCTTCGTTGTCGTCAGCGTGTCACCGACGGGTGCTCCGTAAATGTCCTTGATGGCGGCAATAACGAAACCAACTTCGCCGGTATTGAGCACCTTGCGGTCTTCCATCTTGGGTGTGAAGACACCCACCCGATCCGCGTTGTAGGAAATTCCGGTGGACATGACCTTGATCTTGGCGCCCTTGGTAAGGCTGCCATTCATGACCCGGACCAGCGAAACCACCCCGACGTAATTATCGAACCAGGAGTCGATAATCAGTGCCTGTAGAGGGCTGTCGGGCTCCCCTCCCGGAGGCGGGATAACCTCAACGATCTGCTCAAGGAGCTCGGGGACACCCAGGCCTGTTTTCGCGCTGACATGGAGGGCGTCGTGAGCCTCGATGCCGATGATGTCCTCGATCTCATCAACTACCTTCTCCGGATCGGCCGCCGGCAAGTCGACTTTGTTCAGGACCGGTACGACTTCAAGTCCCAGGTCGATTGCCGTAATACAATTCGCGACGCTCTGAGCCTCCACGCCCTGAGCCGCGTCGACCACCAGGAGCGCCCCTTCGCAGGCGGCCAGCGAACGGGACACTTCGTAAGAGAAATCCACGTGACCGGGCGTGTCAATGAAATTTAGCTGGTAGGTCTCGCCATCGCGCGCCTTGTAGTCCAGCGACACGCTTTGCGCCTTGATCGTAATGCCACGCTCACGCTCGAGGTCCATCGAGTCGAGGACCTGCTCGGCCATCTCGCGATCAGCAAGGCCACCGCAGTGCTGGATGAACCGGTCAGCCAGGGTCGACTTGCCATGATCGATATGGGCGATGATCGAGAAGTTGCGTATATGCTTCATTGACAGGGAGTTTCTGGCACCTGAGTTGTGCCCGCCGATTAAATGCAGCCGCGAAGTATACCTGTAATTGCGTCTTGATCGAGAAAATGCATGCACACGACCTCACCCTCGAATTCGACCACCGGAATGTCCATAAAGAAGCGTTCGTGCCATTCCGGCCGTGTGTCGATATCGCGGACCTCCAGCGTCAGTTTTCCCCGGATCATGGGCTGCAGTTCCTCGATCAAAACGTCGCACAGATGGCAGCCCTGGCGGCTATAGACCGCGATATTGCTCATTCAGTTGCTCGCCGTAGAGATTCGCGTCGTCACGACCGGAGTGAAGGCACGCAGGCATTGGTTCTTCTGCAATCGCGATCGTCCGGCCAGCATGCCGAGACTCGCGCCGGCGAGCGCCGCCAGCGCAGCACCAGGATCGCCCATGCCGGATAACCAGGCGCCGGCAGCACCTGCCAGGGCGCCGAGTAATGGCAGGCCATAGACGATTGATGAAGCACGCAACAGGTTATTGGGCGCCAGTTCAATTCTCACCTGGTCACCCTCGTCGAGCTCAAGATCCCGTGCGATCAATGCGTCGACCCGTCGGGGCCTGTCATCACCGCCAAGAAGCCCTGCGCCGCAGCCCTTACCTGAGGCGCAACGTGCGCAACTGATCGACGCTGCCACTTCAACCACAACATGCGGAGGTGTGTCATCGAGATGGGTGGACAAGATTCGACCCTGGGGGTTCTCCATGGCCGCAGTTTACCGCAGTAGGGCCTAGCGGAGGCTCATCGTCGTGGCTATCTGCTCGACCGTTACGGCGGGGACTTCACCGACAGCAGTGATCCGGGAACCGTCGATGCTCGCGCTGTAGGAATTCGAACCACCCACACGGGACGGTCCCGCAGCGCTTGCCTGGTCCTGCTCGGCTATAAACACGGAAATATTGGCAAGGCCATCACTGTAGAGGATATGTGTGACGACTTCCTCGCTGCCCGGCATGGTCTCGCCATGGGTCGAAATGGCCCGGAATCCCGGCGGCAGGTTTGTGCTTTCCCAACGTGTCTCAATATCGCGTTTCACATGCCGGGACGGCTGATTGAGCCAACGAAAATTCTCGGTGTTGATTGATGGCGCGAGTGCACTGGCATGTATTTCTTTGTTCAGACTGATATCTGCGAACTTCACCTGCTCAATAGCGGCTCCATCCTCGCCGATCAGCTGTGTTTGCAGCGGAAACGACGTCTCTGTATCCAGCCAGATACGGTGACCATACCGATACATGTCATGCGGCCTTATCGCCACCAGGATCGTTTTCCGCCCCGCTACACGCTCTTCCCGAACGATGGATACATCGTACTCACTTCCGAATCGAACCTCGCTCGAAGGCAGTGTCGAAAAGAGCGTCGACTGATCGTCCCATTCCTCAACCAGGACCGATTTGCGATCCGGAAGAATGCAGTGAACCTCATTGCCATTGCGGATAATTTCGAGACCATTACCTTCCTGCACGACAACCTTCTCGCGAATGACGCCATCGGTAACGGTGTGAACGACCTTAAGCGCTTCGGCCTTGCCATCCTGGATACGGATGACGGTGCCCTCGTAGCTCGTCGTTTGCACGGCCGCGCCCATGCGAATCAGCAACTCGTTGGGATCGACACGCTCGGCAAGGGCCGCTGCGCTACAAGCAAGCTGGCCCGCAATAACTACGGGCCAGAGCAGCGGGGCAATTCGTGAAAAACGCATTACGGCAGAGTCGCCGTCTCGTCAGCAGCTTCTGCCTCGTCAGCTTCTGTCTCGTCAGCATCTTCCTCGGGCAGCGGTTCCTCGCTGACCCGGAGTGTCACGAGGCGAGCATTCATGCCGTTAGCGCCCTGCTCCGTCGACGATGCACCATGGCTCAGGTAGAACTGTCGCAGTTGCTCATCGACCTGCTGGGGCACCGTGTAACCCGGATCTTCCGCAACCTCCGCGACGCTCGTATCGTCCGCGATGCCGTTCGTCGAATCGACGCCCGGCGTAACCTGCAGGCCGAAAATGGCGATAAGTGCCACAGACGCAGCCACAGCCACTCCGACCAGGGGGCGCATCGAACGACCCTTGGGTACCACCGCTGGCACGACTTCGTCAGCCAGGGCCTCATCATTGATGCCCGCGGCGATGCGTTCTTGCAGGCGCTCGATACCGCGCACGCTCGATTCGCCGCGCATGGCGCGACCAATTTCGAGGTATTCGCCCGCTTTTCTTCTCAGCTCCGCGTCCTGGCCCATTCTGCGCAGTAGAAGATCCGCCTCAGCGTCGGGCAATTCGCCATCGACAAACGCGGAAATCTGCATTCTTATTTGGTCATTCATACTCCACCCGCACGGGCAATCCTGCCCTCAGCTTACTGGACCAGCGGACCGACTTTCTTACCAATCGCGTCACGCGCCCTGAAAATTCTCGACCGTACCGTGCCCACCGGGCAGTCCATGGTCTGAGCTATCTCTTCGTAACTCATGCCCTCCAGCTCTCGCAGGATGATCGCTGTCCTAAGATCCTCTGGCAGCGCTGCTATGGCACGCTCTACGACTTCTTTCAATTCGTTCCCAAGCGTCAAACCCTCGGGAGTATCCGTCTCCTTGAGCTTTGCATGCAGGTCGTACTGTTCCGGATCCTGCAGGTCGAGCTCCACATCCATCGGCCTTCGCCGTTGCGCCGCAAGATGATTCTTCGCCGTATTCACGGCAATGCGGTACATCCAGGTGTAAAAGGCACTGTCGCCGCGAAAGCGTGGCAAAGCCCTGTACGCCTTGATAAACGCCTCCTGGGTGATATCGAGCGCGAGCTCCGGATCTCGTACATATCGCATCACCAGGTTAACGATCTTGTGCTGGTATTTGAGTACCAGCAAATCAAACGCGCCCTTGTCGCCTTTCTGGACTCGCTTGACCAGCTTCTTGTCGGACGACTGATTCGACATTCAGGCCCGCTCGCCGGAATTTCCGTTCAGCCTTTCGACACCGGGATAGACCGGTATTAGGGCGATAAGTTCTCGAATTTTTGCCTTATTCATCTTTGTTCTGTGACGCCGTTCCGGCGTGTCTCGGAAGATCGCCCATTCATCCGTCATGCGTGTCAATATTTCCTGACCAATGAGCATGTTAGCAGCTAAATATCTAAGCTCCAACGTGCCGCCAGATAACCTGGAGCCGGCGCCAGTCGGCGCTCTCAATGCCATCGCCGCGCACGCATTCCCCGAGCACGAGTTTATTCCCGGACGGCAGCGCAACTGACAGGCGAATCCAGCCCAGTTTGCGCAGCAGGACGCCACCCGAAAGCAGGGTTGCAGGCTGCCAGATCCGCCCTGGCGTCAGCACGACGACCGTCCCGTCGGCGAAGAACCGCAGCCCATGGCAGGCGTACCAGGCACGGCGTGCCCGGGAGAGCTCGCTGGCCATCATGACAAGCCACACTGAAACCGACAGCGCGCGGAGTGCTGGCGCCACGGGCAAAATCAGAATCAATGGTATGCCGGCCAACGCCGACGCGGCGCCAGATGCCAGGACGATCCGGCGCAACATGGGGTCAGGGCGAATCTCGGCGAAGTATGCGGTCGATGACACGAGCGATCGGCTCCGAAGTCGGCGTTTGCCGCTGTAACAGATAACCGTTCAACTCGGGGTCAGCCAGCTCCAGAACTGCGCAGAATGCGGCTTTATCTTCCTCACTGTCGTCCGGGTACTCTTCCTCGAGATAGCGCAGCAGCAGGTCGTCGAGCTCCCGCATACCGCGGCGACATTGCCACCTGAGTCGGGATTCTTCAGACATTGGTCCACATGGCCTGACCACCTTTATCGCGGCCGTGGCCGCTCCTACGACGCTTTGCTAATACTTGCGCTCTGCGAGCATCTTCTTGGTCTCGGCAATCGCCTGGGCCGGGTTGAGGCCTTTTGGACACGTCTGCGTGCAGTTCATGATCGTATGGCAGCGATACAGGCGGAACGGATCCTCGAGTTCATCGAGGCGTTCGCCCGTCGCTTCATCGCGTGTATCCACGAGCCACCGGTAGGCAGCAAGGAGCGCCGCCGGTCCCAGGTAGCGATCCGAATTCCACCAGTAGCTTGGGCAACTCGTCGAGCAGCACGCACACAGGATGCAGGCTGACGGATCGTTGATCAGCTCCTGGTCTTCCTTCGATTGCAGCCGCTCCTGATCGGGCGGCGGCGGTGTGCGGGCCTGCAGCCAGGGTTTGATCGATGCGTACTGGGCGTAGAAGTTGGTCAGGTCTGTGACGAGATCCTTGACCACCGGCATGTGCGGCAGCGGATAGATCTTGACGTCGCCCTTCACTTCGTCATTTGCACGCGTGCAAGCAAGTGTATTGCCGCCATCGATGTTCATCGCACACGAGCCGCAGATTCCTTCACGGCAGGATCGCCGAAACGTCAGCGTCGGATCGATCTCGTTCTTGATCTTGATCAGCGCGTCCAGAACCATCGGCCCGCAGTTATCCATGTCGATCTCGTAGGTATCGACGCGCGGGTTTTCGCCGGAGTCGGGATCGTAGCGGTAGACAGCGAATGTTCGTGTGTTGCCGGATCCTTCGGCCGCCGCAAAATGCTGCCCTTTCCTGATGCGCGAGTTTTTCGGGAGTCTGAATTCGGCCATCAGTAGACCCTCGCTTTGGGCTCGACATACTCGACCTCATCGGTCAGCGTGTGACTGTGCACGGGACGGTATTCGATACGCACATCGCCGGGGCCGTCGACCCACGTCATCGTGTGCTTCATCCAGTTCTCGTCGTCACGGTCCGGGTAATCCTCGCGCGCATGAGCGCCACGGCTTTCCAGGCGATTGGCTGCCGACTCAATGGTCGCGGTCGCGTTGAGCAGCAGGTTTTCGAGCTCCATCGTCTCCACGAGATCCGTGTTCCAGACCAGGGACCGGTCTTTGATACCGACCTGATCGAAACTCGCGTAGGTCTTGCGCAGCAGCTCGACGCCCTCGACGAGAACTTCGCCGGTACGGAACACGGCCGCGTGCCCCTGCATGGCTTTCTGCATCTCGAGGCGAATCTCCGCAGTCGGGCGAGGCCCGTCCGCATTGCGCAGCTTGTCGATGCGCGTAACGGAATTCTGGCCCGCATCCTCGGGCAGCGGCTTGTGACGCGCGCCGGGTGTCATGGTCTCGGAGCAGAAATGCGCTGCCGCACGGCCGAATACGACCAGGTCAAGCAGGGAGTTCGAGCCCAGGCGATTCGCACCATGCACCGAGACGCAGGCCGCTTCGCCGACCGCCATCAGGCCGTCAACGACCTTCTCGGCATCGTCGCCCACCTTGGTCACAACCTGGCCATTAAAGTTGGCCGGAATGCCACCCATGTTGTAATGCACGGTTGGAAGAACCGGGATTGGCTCCTTGTTCACGTCGACGCCCGCAAAGATACGCGCCGACTCCGCAATGCCGGGCAGGCGTTCTTCGATAACATCGGGACCCAGGTGCTCGAGGTGCAGATGGATGTGATCCTTCTCCGGTCCGACACCACGCCCTTCGCGAATTTCGATAGTCATGGAGCGTGACACAACATCTCGTGACGCCAGATCTTTTGCATTCGGCGCATAGCGCTCCATGAAGCGCTCGCCCTCGGAGTTCGTCAGGTAGCCGCCCTCGCCGCGCGATCCCTCTGTGATCAGGCAGCCCGAGCCGTAGATGCCCGTCGGGTGGAACTGGACAAACTCGAGGTCCTGAACGGGCAGTCCGGCGCGCAGCACCATCGCGCTGCCATCACCGGTGCAGGTGTGGGCCGAGGTGCAGGAGAAATAGGCACGACCGTAGCCGCCCGTCGCGAGTATCACCTGGTGCGAGCGGAAGCGATGGAGTCGACCCGTCGCGAGGTCGATCGCGACCACGCCGCGGCAGGCGCCGTCTTCCATGATCAGGTCGACCGCGAAATACTCGATATAGAACTCCGCGTCATACTTGAGCGACTGCTGGTAGAGCGTGTGCAGCATCGCGTGGCCGGTGCGATCCGCTGCAGCGCAGGTTCGCTGGGCCGTGCCCTCGCCGTAGCGCGTCGTCATGCCACCGAATGGCCGCTGGTAGATCTTGCCGTCTTCGGTGCGCGAGAAAGGCACGCCGTAGTGCTCGAGCTCGATGATGGCATCGGGCGCTTCCTTGCACATGTACTCGATCGCGTCCTGGTCGCCGAGCCAGTCGGAGCCCTTGACGGTGTCGTACATGTGCCAGCGCCAGTCGTCCTCGCCCATGTTGCCAAGCGCCGCCGAGATACCACCCTGTGCAGCTACCGTGTGGCTGCGCGTTGGGAAAACCTTGGTGATACAGGCCGTAGTGAAGCCGGCATTGGCCAGGCCGAAGGTGGCACGCAGACCGGCACCGCCGGCACCAATGACGACGACGTCGTAACTGTGATCAATGAATTCGTAATCGCTCATGCACCGATTCCGAGTTTTAGAATGGCAAAGATGGCCGCCACCGCGAGAACTACATGCGCGAAGCGGGACAGGACAAGTGAGGCGATCTTGAGACCGTGGCCATGCACGTAGTCTTCAATCACGACCTGGATGCCAAGATAAGAATGGTAGGCCATCGTTACGCTCAGCAGCAGCAACAGCAACGCGTTGACGGGATGGCCGATAAAGGCGACAGCTTCAGCATGGCTGAATCCTGACATCGTTGCCAGCGACCAGGCGAACCAGAGCCCCAGGACGGCCATCGCGGCGCCTGAAACACGTTGCCCCCACCAATGCGACGTACCGTCTTTCGCGGTGCCAAGACCCAGTACCTGGCCAAGCGGTGAACGCAGGCTCATGACGCCACCCACCAGAATGCCGCTGTCAGGACAACGGACGCCACGATGACGAACCAGGCCGAGGCGGTAGCCTGCTCCTTCTCGAGACCACGCCCGGTATCCCAGACCAGGTGCCGAATACCGTTGCAAAGGTGGTAGAAGAAGGCATAGCTCCAGCCGATGAGCAGCACACAACCGACTGTTGACTCCATGGCGCCGAGAAACGTCGAGTACGCGTCGGGCCCGGAGGCTGCGTCGAACAGCCAGGTGACGAATACGACGAATCCGACAGCCAGGCCTACGCCCGTGGCGCGATGCAGGATCGACGTGGCCATGGTTATCGGCCAGCGATAAATCGAGAGATGCGGCGACAGAGGCCTGTCGTTATTATTCATGAGGTAACTTCTTGATCAAAAATCGATGCAGCGCCCGGCTTTTTCCCAATCACCATAGCGGGTCGGATCGAGCCCCCCACGACCGCCGATCTCTTTTTCCCGATTGGCGTCGTTTTGCGGGTTATCATCCGTTTTCGGATCCGTACCGGGACTGGCCTGCGAATTGCTTGTTTTGGCCTTCTTGTCCGGGTCCCGTGCGCTCATGGCGAGAGTATGCCAGAGGCTTCATCAACCTGCAGTACCAACATATGGCTACTTTAGTATGTATACGAATTCGACCATCAGGGTCACCGGCGCCGACGCCTTCAATTTCCTCCAGGCGCAACTGACCAACGACCTCAGGCGCCTTGAAAATGAGGCGGAAATACTGGCTGCCTGGTGCAACCCGAAAGGCCGTGTGATCTGGTTCGGTAAGGTATTCCCGATCGAGGGCGGCTACGGCATGTCGGCCGCTGCCGATATGGCCGAAGACATCGTCAAGCGCATGACGATGTTCCGCTTCCGATCCAAGGTTGAATTCGAAGTGGTCGATGATGGTCACACGGTCGACCCGGCCATTCTCGTTGAAAACGGACAGCCCTACATCGGCGGCGCGCAGACCGAGCAGTTCACCCCACATATGCTGAACCTCGACCTTCTCGACGCGATCAACATGGACAAGGGCTGCTACCCGGGTCAGGAGATCGTTGCGCGTACGCATTACAAGGGGGCAACCAAGCGGCGCACCCAGCGATTCACGAGCGACGCGCCGGTATCAGTTGGCGACAAGGTGTCGCTGGACGAAAGAGACATCGGTGAGGTGCTGAACGTCGCTGGTAACGACCTGTTGGCCGTGGTGCCAGTCGACAAGGCGGATCAGGCGCCGTCTGTTGGTGACGTCTCGCTCCAAAAACAGGCTCTGCCGTACCTGTAGGAGCGACGACCCGTCGCGACAGATTCGCGGCCAATGGCCGCTCCTACGATTCGAATACCTCGGGGCGCATGTGCGGGAACAACAGCACGTCCCTAATCGACGGCGAGTCGGTCAGCAACATGACCAGTCGATCCACACCGATGCCAATGCCGGTTGTCGGCGGCATACCGTACTCGAGTGCGCGAATGTAGTCGTGATCGTAGGACATCGCCTCGTCATCACCTGCCGCCGCATTCTCAACCTGCGCGCGGAAGCGTTCCGCCTGGTCCTCGGCGTCATTCAACTCCGAAAAACCGTTGGCGATCTCGCGACCCGCTATGAACAACTCAAAACGGTCTGTCACGAACGGATCTGCATCGTTTTTTCGTGCCAGTGGTGACACTTCGGCCGGATACTGGGTAATAAATGTCGGCTCGCGGAGGTTCGCTTCACCGGTCTCGTCGAATATTTCCGTCTGCAGTTTGCCGGCGCCGTAGTTGTCCTTGACATGTACGCCGATCTTCTCGCACCAGGCTGCCAGGTAGTCGCGGTCACGAACCTTCGACATGTCGAATTCGGGGTTGTACTCCGCGATCGCCTCTTCGACCGTCATACGTTTGAACGTCTTGCCAAAATCGAACGTCTCGCCCTGGTATTCGACCATTGTGGAGCCATTCACGACGTCCGCCATGCCATGCAGCATGGCCTCGGTTGAGTCCATCCAGGCGTTGTAGTCGGCATAGGCACGATAAGCTTCGAGCATCGTGAACTCGGGATTATGCTGTGTCGAAACGCCCTCGTTGCGGAAGTTTCGGTTGATCTCGTAGACGCGGTCAAAGCCGCCAACGATCAGTCGTTTCAGGTTCAGTTCCGGTGCTATACGCAGATACAGCGGCATATCGAGCGCATTGTGATGCGTCCTGAACGGCCGCGCGATCGCGCCGCCCGGTGTGACCTGCATCATCGGCGTCTCGACCTCGAGAAAACCCAGCGATTCGAGGAAGCCTCGCATGTACGTGATGATCTCGGAACGTTTCCGGAATACGTTGCGGCTGGCCTCGTTGATGATCAGGTCGACATAGCGTTGCCGGTAACGGGTTTCCTGGTCGGACAGGCCGGCCCATTTCTCAGGCAGCGGCCGCAGTGACTTGGTCAGCAATCGAATCTCGTCGGCCAGGACCGTGAGCTCACCCTTGTTCGTGCGCATCAATTTTCCGGTGGCCCCGACAATATCGCCGACGTCCCATTTCTTGAATGCCTGGTAGACGCCCTCCGGCAGGCGGTCGCGTTCAACACGCACCTGGATCCGGCCCGAACGGTCCTGCAAAGCGATGAAACTCGCCTTCCCCATGACGTTCTTGCGCATCATGCGACCCGCCACCGAAACCTCGATCTTCTCTTCGGTCAATGCGTCGTTATCGTGCGCATGAAACGTCTGGTGCAGCTCATCCGCAACTGCGTTGCGCCGAAAATCGTTCGGGAACGCATTGCCCTGCTCTCGAAGTGCATCGAGCTTGGAGCGCCTCTCAGCGATCAGCTTGTTTTCGTCTTGTTGCTTGTCGTTACTCACGGTATTCCGTTGCCTTTACAATCCCTGCTTGAGACTTGCCTCGATGAAGGCGTCGAGCCCACCATCCAGCACAGCCTGAGTGTTACCGGTTTCCACGCCGGTACGCAAATCCTTAATACGACTCTGGTCGAGCACATAGTTTCGAATCTGGCTGCCCCAGCCGACGTCCGCCTTGCCCTCTTCGACTTCGGCGGCTGCTGACCGACGCTCCTGCAATTCCAACTCGTAGAGCTTGGCTTTGAGCTGGTTCATTGCCGTGGCCTTGTTCTTGTGCTGCGACCGATCATTCTGACACTGCACGACGACGTTGGTCGGCAGGTGGGTAATACGCACAGCCGATTCCGTTCTGTTCACATGCTGGCCGCCCGCGCCACTCGCGCGATAGACGTCGATACGCAAATCCGACGGATCAATGTCGATATCAATGTTGTCATCGACTTCAGGCGAGACGAACACCGATCCAAACGACGTGTGCCGACGATTACCCGAATCGAACGGCGACTTTCGGACCAGGCGATGCACGCCCGTTTCCGTTCGTAGCCATCCATAGGCGTACTCACCGACGATGTGCACCGTCGCGCTTTTTATGCCGGCGACTTCACCAGCGGAGGCCTCGATTACCTCAGCCTTGAAACGATGCGCTTCCGCCCAGCGCAGGTACATGCGCAGCAACATCTCACACCAGTCCTGAGCCTCGGTTCCTCCGGCACCTGACTGAATATCGACGTACGCGTTGTTCGAGTCCATCTCGCCGGAGAACATACGGCGGAATTCCAGGCCGGCCACGACCTTCTCAAATTCGCCAAGATCGTTGACAACTTCGCCAATCGTCGCGTCGTCATCTTCTTCGATCGCCATTTCGAGGAGTTCTTCGGCATCCGTCAGGCCGGTCGTGATCGTGTCGAGCCCCGTGACCACCTGTTCGAGCTGCGCACGCTCCTGGCCCAGCGCCTGGGCGCGGTCCGGTTCGTTCCAGACATCCGGTTGTTCGAGCTCTCGCTGGACCTCGGTCAGTCGCTCAGACTTGCCCTCATAGTCAAAGATACCTCCTCAACGCATCAGAGCGTTCGGCAAGGTCGGCAATCGTTTGTTTGATCTGGCTGGTTTCCATGAGGGTATCGCTGGTGTTGAGCTGCGGAAAAGGCGCGATGTTAG
>JAACFG010000083.1 GCA_009937605.1 Gammaproteobacteria bacterium
CACCGTGGTCGCGCCGCCGGTGGACCCAGCCGCAAACCTCGATTTCCTGGCCAACGAGAGATTCGTCGATCTCTCCGCAATAGTGAGTACGCATCGTAATGCCTAAGAAAAACCCTGAAAAAAGGAGGCGGAATGGTACGGCTTGGGGGGGCGGTTATCAAGCTATTCCACGGGCATCAAGTACCTGGCTACTCGGGCGCTTTGGGATCCTCGAACGGCAGCTCACGGGTCTGCTCCCTGCGCCAGGTTGGAACGACCACGCCCAGCGAAATGACCATCTTGAGCGCCTCGTCGATATCCATGTCCAACACCGTGACGTCTTTGCGCGGCACCATAACCACGATGCCGGAGGTCGGATTAGGCGTGGTCGGCACGAAGCAGCAAATGACGTCTTCACCGGTTCGACCCTGAACTTCGCCAAGATCTGACGACGTCTGGAAAGCGAGACTGTAGAGTCCCTTGCGCGGGTACTCGATCAGTAAGACATTCTTAAAAGAATCGCTCGAATCCGAGAAAACAATTTCAGCGAAATTCTTGGCCGCGGAATAAATGGAGCGCACAACCGGGATGCGGTCCATCAGGGACTCCCAGCCACCGACCACGTAGCGGCCGACGAAATTCGCCGCCAGCATGCCCGTAATGAACAAGACGAGGAACGTCAGGATGACGCCGAGCCCGGGAATATGAATTCCGAGCAGTTGATCCGGCTGGTAGTCATCACCGAGAATTGCCAGCGTCTTATCCATGATCTTGACGGCGAACCGCAACAACAGGAACGTAACCGCGATTGGCGCCCAGACGAGGATCCCTGCTACCAGGTATCGACGCAGCCGTTTCATGAGCGGGCTCATCAGCTGGAATCAGCCTTGCTGTCCGCCTTGGTCTCGCTCTTCTTCGGCGTGTCTTTCGCTTTGCCGGCTGATCCACCGTGCAGGTTGCGCTTATCGCCGGTTTTGAAATCTGTCTCGTACCAGCCCTGGCCTTTCAGGCGAAACTTCGGGGCCGACAGTTCCTTCTGCAGGGTCGGCTCGCCACAGTCCGGGCAATGGACAAGCGGGTCATCACTCATTTTTTGCAGGACATCGAAACGGTGCTCGCAGTCCTTGCATACGTATCCGTAGATCGGCATTCGGTCTCTCTCTAGTCAATCGTCAATTGTAGGAGCGCCCATCGGGCGCGACAAGTCGCGGCGAATCGCCGCTCCTACGCTGCGCTGCGAAAATCCAGATGATCTTCTTCAACAGCTACACGGATCACATCCCCGGGCTTGAACTTGCCCCGCAGGATTTCCTGCGCCAGCGGGTTTTCCACCTGCTGCTGAATGGCGCGTTTGAGCGGACGAGCGCCGTACACGGGATCGAATCCGGCATCAGCCAGCTTGTCGCGCGCTGCATTGGACAATTCAATGCTGATATCGCGCTCGGCCAGGCGGTCATGCAAATAGCCGAGCTGAATATCGACAATCTTTCGAATGTGCTCACGACCCAAGGGGTGGAACACAACGAGATCATCGATACGGTTGACGAACTCGGGCCGGAAGTGGCTGCCGACGACATCCATGATCGCGTTCTTCATTGCGTCGTAGTTTTCCTCCCCTGCCATTTCCTGGATCAGGTTCGAGCCGAGATTGGAGGTCATGACAATAACGGTATTGCGGAAGTCGACCGTGCGTCCCTGGCCATCCGTCAGACGGCCGTCATCCAGTACCTGGAGGAGTACGTTAAATACATCCGGGTGTGCCTTTTCAACCTCGTCGAGGAGGATCACCGAGTAAGGCCGGCGGCGAACGGCTTCGGTCAGGTAACCGCCCTCCTCGTAGCCGACATAGCCAGGAGGTGCGCCGATTAATCGTGCCACAGAGTGCTTTTCCATGAACTCGGACATGTCGAGTCGTACCATGGCTTCGTCCGTGTCAAACAGGAAATCGGCCAGCGCCTTGGTGAGCTCGGTCTTGCCAACGCCCGTTGGCCCGAGGAACAGGAATGAGCCGATCGGACGACGCGGGTCGGACAGTCCCGCGCGCGAGCGCCGGATTGCATTCGCCACGACCGTCACGGCCTCGTCCTGGCCGACAACGCGCTCCCTGACAACCGATTCCATCTGCAGCAATTTTTCTTTCTCGCCCTCGAGCATCTTGCTGACAGGAATTCCGGTCCACTTGGATACGACTTCCGCGACTTCTTCCTCGGTCACGTTGTTGCGCAGTAACGTCGTCTCCGTCGTTTCAGCCTGCATCGCATCTTCGAGCTGCTTCTCGAGTTCGGGAATGCGGCCGTACTGCAGCTCTGACATACGCGCCAGGTCATTGGCGCGGTGTGCCGTCTCGAGCTCCAGACGAGCGCGCTCGAGTGCCTCTTTAATGTGGGTCGTACCCTGCATTGCCGCTTTCTCGGCCTTCCATACTTCCTCGAGATCGGAGAATTCCTTTTCTAGCGCTTCGAGCTTCTCCGCGAGTTCCTCGAGGCGTTTGATTGACGCGTCGTCCGATTCTTTCTTGAGCGCCTCGCGCTCAATCTTGAACTGGATGATGCGGCGCTCGAGCTTGTCCATTTCTTCGGGCTTGGAATCGATCTCGATACGGATGCGCGATGCGGATTCATCGATGAGGTCGATCGCCTTGTCCGGCAACTGCCGATCGCTGATATAGCGATGCGAAAGCGTGGCCGCGGCCACGATTGCCGGATCCGTGATTTCGACGCCGTGGTGCACTTCGTAGCGCTCCTTCAGGCCACGGAGAATCGCGATCGTGTCTTCGACCGTTGGTTCTTCAATGAGCACTTTCTGGAAACGACGCTCGAGGGCCGCGTCCTTTTCGACGTACTGCCGGTATTCATCCAGTGTCGTCGCTCCGACACAATGCAGTTCGCCGCGAGCCAGGGCCGGCTTCAACATGTTGCCCGCGTCCATAGACCCTTCGGCCTTACCGGCGCCAACCATGGTATGCAATTCGTCGATGAACAGGATGATCTGGCCTTCCTGCTTGGAAAGGTCGTTCAATACACCCTTGAGGCGCTCCTCGAATTCGCCGCGGAACTTCGCGCCCGCAATCAGCGCACCCATATCCAGCGACAGGATACGCTTGCCACGCATTCCCTCGGGGACCTCGTTGTTGACGATGCGCTGGGCGAGGCCTTCGATAATTGCCGTTTTGCCGACGCCAGGTTCGCCAATCAGAACAGGGTTGTTCTTGGTGCGGCGTTGCAGGATCTGAATAGTGCGACGAATCTCATCGTCGCGACCGATGATCGGATCGAGCTTGCCTTGCTCGGCGCGCTCAGTCACGTCGATCGTGAATTTCTCGAGTGCCTGGCGCGCATCCTCCGCATTGGGGTCATTTACCTGCGCGCCACCGCGCAGGTCGTCGATGGATTTTTCGATCGCACCGCGCACGGCACCAGCCTGTTCCATTACGCTCTTCAGCGGTGACTTGTCGTCCATCGCCGCGAGAACGAACAGCTCACTCGAGATGTACTGGTCGTCGCGCTGCTGCGCGAGCTTGTCAGTAATGTTGAAGAGCTTGGACAGTTCCTGGCCAATGTGCACGTCGCCCCCCGAGCCCTCTACTTTCGGTACTCGCTCCAGAAGCACACCCAGCTGCGAGCGCAGCAGGTTCACGTTCACGCCGGATTTGGTCAGCAGACCGCGTACGCTGCCGCCCTGCTGGTCAAGCAGGGCCACCATGACGTGGGCCGGTTCGATGAATTGATTGTCCTGGCCGACGGCCAGGGATTGCGCATCAGCGAGCGCGAGCTGGAATTTGCTGGTCAGTTTGTCAATTCGCATAGCAAATCTCTCAAGGGCCTGGGCCCGATTTCAAGAATATGCCCGTTAGATTGAGTCCCTGCGCGTTATTTCAAGGCCACGAACGACACCATACGCCCGGTTTCCTGACCTCTCCGGTAGGAGTAAAACCGCTCGGGATCGCCATATGTACACCATTCCTTACCATATATGGCATGTATGCCTATGCTCGCCAGCCGCTGTCGCGCCAGGGCATACAAGTCCGCCTGCCAGCGCCCGCTCGCATTCGGCTCGAAGCCAGCACTCGCTTTTGCATCATGCGCCAGGAACGCCTCCCGCACCTCATCACCAACTTCAAATTTCGTTTGGGAGATTGCGGGGCCCAGCCAGGCCATCAGGGAGTCGGGCTCGACGTTCATAGCCTCGAAGGTGTTCTCCAGCACGCCCGCCGCAAGGCCCCGCCACCCGGCGTGAGCAGCCGCCACCTGGGTGCCATCAGTCGAGCAGAACAAGACGGGCAGGCAGTCGGCCGTGCGCACCGCGCAGACATCACCTCGGCGCCATCCCGTTACTGCATCCGCGTCCAGTGGTTCCTCAGAATTGCGCAGCGCACCGATCGGCACGACGACGGCGCCATGCACTTGATTGGGGAAACGCAGGCCCCCTGGCAACAGGCCAGCGTCTGTGTCTCGCGTAGTGGTGCCGGCGACGATGTTGGCGGGCGCTGGCCATTCAGGCGTAATGATCGTTGTCATTGCGTCATGTCTTCCCGCATGACGGCGAGCAGAGCCTCGAAATCGGGTGGTGGCGGCACTTCGAGCTCGATGCGCTCGCCGCTGCCCGGGTGTTCGAAAGCGAGCCGCGTCGCGTGCAGGGCCTGTCGTTTGAAGTGTCTCAACGACTCGATCAGCGGTTCGCCGGCGCCTGCGGGCAAAGCCAGTCTGCCGCCGTAGGTCTGGTCACCTACCAGGGCATGACGTCGCCAGGCGAAATGCACCCGAATCTGGTGGGTCCGACCCGTCTCCAGCCGTACTTTAATGTAGGTAAAGGCGCGGAACCGTTCGATAACAGTGTAGTGCGTCACGGCCTGCTTGCCATTCTGCTGAATACTCATGCGTTTGCGATCGCCCGGATGACGACCGATCGGCTGGTCAATCGTGCCGCCACCTGTCAGGACCCCATTACAGATAGCCAGGTAGTGCCTGGATATTTCCCTGTCCGCCAGCTGGCGCACCAGCGCCGTGTGAGCCGGCAGCGTTTTGGCAACAAGCAGCAGTCCGGTCGTATCCTTGTCAATGCGGTGGATAATCCCGGCCCGTGGAATGGTCTCCAGCTCCGGTGCATGGTGCAGAAGACCGTTCATGAGTGTTCCGCCAGGATTCCCGGCTCCAGGGTGCACCACGAGCCCGGCCGACTTGTTGACCACAAGCAGATCGTCGTCCTCGTACACGACATTCAGTGTTATCGGCTCGGGGTCCGCTCGAACCTCGCTCTCGGCTTGCGGCTCGAGACTGACCATTTCGCCGCCGGCGACCGCATCTCGCGGACGCTTTGAACCGCCGTCAACGGTGATCGCCCCGGCCAGGAGCCACTCTTTGAGCCGACTCCTGGAATAATCCGGAAACATCCGGGCCAGTGCCTGGTCCAAACGCAGACCGGCCAGCTCCTCGGGGACGGCTAATATTTGTTTTTCGGAGTTCATGACTACGGCGGAGTTTACGGTATACTCGCCGACCTTGAACGCCCTGACCACCAGAATTATGAGATTTGATCTACGCCTTTTTCGCCTGCTTTTCATCGCTATCGTCTCGATAGCGCTGGCCGCCTGTGCCGGTAACGATGAACAGCGGACCGAGGTGCAGAACATCACAGAGGCCTACGAAGAAGCTCAGGATTCGATTGCCAATGGCAATTACCGCAAGGGCATTCAGATTTTCGAGGCCATCCAGGCGCGCTATCCTTTCAGTGATCTGTCGCGCCAAATTACGCTCGAGCTGATGTACGCGTACTACAAGAGCGGGCAGAAAGAACAGGCTGCCGAAGCCGCCGACACGTTTATGCGTGAGAATCCGATTCACCCGCGTGTTGACTACGCGCTGTACATCCAGGGCCTCGCCTACTACGAAACCGGGCCGGACTTTCTCGAGCGCACGTTCAACAAGGACGTGACACAACGTCCGCCGAAGGACGTCGATCGGGCGTATTCGAGTCTGCGCCGCCTGGTGGAGCGTTATCCGGCGAGCGAATATGCGCCAGATGCCGAACAACGCATAATCGCGATCAAGAATCGTCTCGCGGACTATGAAAATCACATAGCGGATTATTACCTGCGCCGTGGCGCCTACGTCGCCGCACTGAATCGCGCCACACAATCGCTTGAGCAATTCAATGGCGCGACCGGCAACGAGCTGTCACTGCAGATCATGGCGGAGGCCTATGACAAGCTCGGCATGGACGATCTCGCGGCCGATACGCGCAGAGTCCTGGCCGCCAACTTTTCCAGCGAAGATTAATCGCGGCCATAGCCGCTTCTACTGTGGGAATTGGTAGCCCGACGTAATCGGGTAACGCCAGTCACGACCAAACGCCCGACTACTGATGCGAACGCCTGGCGGCGCTTGGCGGCGCTTGTACTCGTTGCGTTTTACCATCTCGAGAGTACGAATCACGATATCGCGATCGTATCCCTGTGCCGTGATCTCTGCGACAGACAGGTCGTCCTCGATGAACGCCTCAAGAATCGGATCGAGAATCGCATAGTCCGGCAGCGAATCGGTGTCTTTCTGGTCGGGACGTAATTCGGCCGACGGTGGTCTCGTTATCACCCGCTCGGGAATGGCCTCGCCCAGCGTATTACGGTAACGCGCGAGTTCAAAAACGAGCGACTTGCTGCAATCCTTGATCGGTGCAAAACCGCCTGCCATGTCGCCGTACAAGGTCGCATAACCAACCGCCATCTCACTCTTGTTACCCGTTGTCAGAAGCATCCGGCCGGTCTTGTTCGAAATCGCCATTAGCAACAACCCCCGGCAACGCGCCTGGATATTCTCCTCGGTGGCATCGGGTTCTGTCACCCCGAGTACGGGCTGAAGTTGCCTGATGGTTGCCTCGTACATGGGCTCAATCGGAATGACGTCATACCGGACGTCGAACATTTCGGCCTGCTTGGCGGAATCTTCCTGGCTGATAGTCGAGGTGTAGCGAAATGGCATCTGCACCGCTCGCACACGATCCGCGCCGATCGCGTCACAGGCGATTGCCAACACCAGTGCCGAGTCGATTCCACCTGACAAGCCAACAATGACCCCCGGGAAACCGTGATTGCTCACATAATCGCCTGTGCCCAGCACCAGTGCCTGGTAAACCCTCGCGACCGTGTCGTCGGCCCTGGCGATCCGCCCACGCTCGGGGCTAACGCCCTGGGCGGTACCCTCGAGCACGACCGTTTGCATGCTCTCTTCAAAGGACCGTGCCCTGTAGACGATTTCACCAGCAGCGTCCATCACGAACGAGCCGCCGTCAAAGACAAGCTCGTCCTGGCCACCAACATGATTGACATAGACTACCGGGATGTCCGTTTCTCTCACCCGCTGGCGTACTTCGTTTTCGCGATTCTCCTGGCTCTGCACCTCGAAAGGTGAGCCGTTTATTACAAAAACACACTCGGCGCCAGCGGCGCGATTCGCGCCAATCGGGCCAGGGCTCCAGATATCCTCACAGATGTTCAGTCCGAAACGGATACCATTAAGTTTGAAGACCGCTGGTCCCTTGCCCGCCGTGAAGTAGCGTTCTTCATCGAAGACCGAGTAATTTGGCAGTAGTTGTTTGCGATAGTGCGCGAGGGTTTCACCGTCTCGGAGCACGGCGCAGGCATTATAGATGTGCCCGTCCGCGTACTCGGGGAACCCAAGCAGTATCGCGATACCCGAAACCTGGTCACGAATCTGTGCAAGCGCCGCTTCCACATCGTGACGCAGGCCAGCATGAAACAGCAGGTCCTCAGGCGGGTACCCGCAGATGCTCAGCTCGGGAAATACAACAATATCCGCGCCTTCTGCGTCGCGCGCTCGCACTGCATAGTCGATGATCTTCGCCGCGTTCCCCGCGACGTCACCGACGATAAGATCGATCTGGGCGAGCGCGGCTTTTACCGTGTCGGTCACCGGCGGCTCAGGCGCCGATGATCTCGTGCATCTTCGACCCGAGTTCGGCGGGTGAACGTACCGTGGCGACGCCAGCGGCGTCGAGCGCCTTGAATTTATCCTCGGCAGTGCCCTTACCACCGGCAATAATGGCGCCGGCGTGGCCCATGCGCTTGCCCGGTGGCGCGGTCACACCAGCGATGTAGGCGACGACGGGTTTGCTGACGTTACTCTGGATGAATTCCGCAGCGGCCTCTTCATCTGTACCGCCTATCTCGCCGACCATGATGATGCCGTCGGTTTCAGGGTCCGCTTCGAAGAGTTCGAGGCAGTCGATGAAGTTCATGCCGCGGACAGGGTCACCACCGATGCCGATACACGTAGTCTGGCCGAGACCATTAGTCGTGGTCTGGTAAACCGCTTCGTAGGTCAGCGTACCCGACCGCGAAACGACGCCAATGCGCCCTTTCTTGTGAATAAAGCCCGGCATGATGCCGATTTTGCACTCGTCCGGGGTAATAATTCCCGGGCAGTTCGGCCCAATCAGGCGGCAGTCGAAGTCAGTCAATGCCGATTTGACTTTGACCATATCGTTCACCGGAATGCCTTCCGTAATACACACGATCAGGTCAACGCCCGCATCGGCTGCCTCAAGGATCGCGTCGGCCGCAAACGGCGGCGGCACGTAGATCATGCTGACGTCGGCACCCGTCTCGGCCACCGCATCACGCACCGTGTTGAACACCGGCACCCCAAGATGCTCCTGCCCGCCCCGCCCCGGCGTGACGCCTGCGACGACCTGCGTGCCATATTCAATGCACTGTTCTGTATGGAAGGATCCCTGGTTGCCGGTGATTCCCTGGCAGAGGATCTTGCTGTTTTTGTTGACCAGTATGCTCATCTATTTCTCTCGCCACCGTCTTCGCGGCCATGGCCGCTCCTACGACGCTCCGTTTGTTGGTTCAGGCTGCGGCTGCAACAACTTTCTTGGCCGCGTCGGTCAGGTCCTCAGCAGCGATGATGTCCAGACCGCTGTTCGCGAGCAGGTCTCGTCCCTTATCAACATTGGTGCCTTCAAGACGCACTACCACGGGCACACTCACGCCGACTTCCTTCACCGCGCTAATAATGCCTTCTGCGATCAGGTCGCAGCGCACGATACCGCCGAAGATATTTACGAGGATCGCCTCGACGCTGTCATTGGAGAGGATTAACTTGAACGCTGCCGCGACTTTTTCCGCAGTTGCGCCGCCGCCGACGTCAAGGAAGTTCGCTGGCTCACCGCCGTGCAGTTTGATCAGGTCCATCGTCGCCATCGCGAGACCGGCCCCGTTCACCATGCAGGCGATATTGCCGTCGAGTGAGACGTAGTTGAGATCGTGCTCCGCGGCCTTGCGCTCCGCCTCGTCTTCCTGCGACTTGTCGCGCAGTTCCGCAATGCTCTTCTGGCGGAACAAGGCGCTGCCATCGATGTTGATCTTGCCGTCCAGTGCGACTATATCGCCGGCCTTGGTCGTAATCAGCGGATTAACTTCGATCAGGCTGGCGTCCGTATCGAGATACAAGCGGTACAGCTTCTTGATCAGATCACCAAACTGGCGCATCTGCTGCTTGTCGAGCTCCAGGCCAAATGCCAGCTGGCGCGCCTGGTAATCCTGCAATCCCGCATCCGGTGCGATCGAAACCGAGAAAATCTGCTCCGGCGTTTCCGCGGCAACTTTCTCGATGTCCATCCCGCCGGCCGAGGAGGCGATGAACGAGATACGGCTGGCTTCGCGGTCGACGAGCATGCTCAGGTAGATCTCTCGATCTATGTCCGAACCCTGTTCGACGTAAACCGTATTCACCGGCAGGCCTTCCGGCCCCGTCTGGTGAGTTACCAGGACAGTACCGAGCATTTTGTCGGTGTACTCGCGTACCTCATCCAGTGTGCGGGCCAGCTTGACGCCGCCCGCCTTGCCACGGCCACCCGCGTGCACCTGCGCCTTGACGACCCAGAGATCACCGCCGAGTTCCTGGGCGGCTTTTACGGCGTCGTTGGGCGAATCCGCCGGAATGCCGAGCGGTACAGGAATGCCGTAATCAGCGAACAATCGCTTCGATTGATATTCGTGAAGATTCATTAGATTTATTAGTCTGCTTGCTTCGGAAAGGGTTTTCCGCGAGCTGCCGCGAAAAAGTCGCCATATTTTGGAGGTTTGCGCCACGCATGTCCATATTCGGTCTACAATTCGCGCATGAGTCAGGCACCGACAGATAGCCCATTGCGACGTACCTTTCGCGGAAGTCGCGATGCTCTGATGCAAAAAGCAGTCGATGAGCCGGAACTTGGCTGGCGTGTGCTAATCACGCTCAACGCCTTCCGCCTGTTGATCTCGACGACTTTGTTGCTGTTGTTCGCCGTCAGCTCGGACCCACGGTTTTTTGGCGATACCCGGCCGACGCTGTTCGCAGCGACTGCGGCCGGCTACCTCGTATTTGCGATCCTGTCCGCAGTCTCGCTGCGCCAGCAGTGGGTACCGAAAAATGCGCTTGCGGTGACCCAACTTATTGTCGACATCCTCGCAATTGTCATGCTTATGCACGCAAGTGGCGGTATTTCGAGCGGCCTGGGCGGCTTGCTGGTGATATTCCTCGGTGCAGCAAGCCTGGTCATTCCGATGACGGTCTCCGCAACACTGGCTGCATTTGCGACTTTCGCGATCCTGGGCGAGCAGTTCTACACGCAATTGACGAGTGTCACCGTTGCGCCGAACTACCCTGCTGCGGGCATCCTGAGCGGTGTCATATTTGCGATCGCCCTGGCCGCACAGCCGCTCGCCAAGCGCATCCAGGCTTCCGAGGCCCTCGCGCGGCAGTTCGGCGTCGACCTGAAGAATCTCTCCGAACTCAATGAGTACATCGTCCAGCACCTGCGCGAGAGCATTGTGGTGGTTGACCGGCACGATGCCATCCGCCTGATCAACAGCTCCGCGTCCCAGTTGCTCAGCGTGGGCGACGCACCCCAGGGCACGCCGCTGGCAAGTACCTCCGCGGCCCTGGCCGACTACATTAGCCAATGGCGGGCGGACCTGTCGTTGTCGTCGCACGCGGAACTGACGCTCATAACGGAGGGCGACAACGTTCGGATTACGGCGCACCTGGCACCGCTGGGCAAGGACGGCCAAAGAGCAGGGCCAATTCTCGTATTTCTCGAAGACGTGAGTAATATGAACGCGCGCGTTCAACAGTCGAAGCTCGCTTCCCTCGGTCGACTAAGCGCCAGCATAGCGCACGAGATTCGCAACCCGGTCGGCGCCATGAGTCACGCGGCGCAACTTCTCGAAGAGTCCCCGGGACTCAATGAGGACGATCGGCGACTGACCGAGATAATCCAGACGCACTCCAGTCGGGTCAGCCATATCATCGACAACGTTCTTCAGCTGTCACGTCGCGATTCCAGCCGACCGGAAGCACTCTTCCTGAAATCCTGGCTCGAGGAATTTGCCGACGAATTCGTGCGCACGCTCGAACTCCAGGAGGGCGAGATGACGATCGGCGAAATGACGGACGACCTCGAAGTTCGCATGGACCACAGCCATTTGCGCCAGGTGCTCTGGAACCTCTGCGACAACGCGGTGAAGTATGCGAGTGAAACCGGGGGCATTCTCGTCGAAATCCAGGGTGGACGCATTCATGGCCACGGCCGACCTTATATAGAAGTACTCGACTGCGGGCTTGGCGTCGATGAGGCGACGGCCGACAAGATATTCGAACCATTCTTCACAGCCCGCTCTGGAGGCACCGGGCTGGGACTGTACATCTCGCGTGAGCTTTGCGAACTTAACCACGCAACACTGCTCTATCTTGACCGGCCCGGTGGCGGCAGTATCTTTCGTATTGTCTTTGCCGATCCGGACCGCTGGGACACACAGGACACCCAATGAACCAACCACTGGCGCTGGTTATCGATGATGAGCCCGATATCTGCGAGCTTCTGACGCTGACACTCGGCCGCATGGATGTACAGACAGAAACCGCCATGGACGTCGCCGGCGCCAAGGCCCTGCTCGGCGAGCATGATTTCGACATCTGCCTGACGGACATGCGTCTGCCGGATGGCGACGGGCTCGAGCTCGTCGAATGGATGCAATCGAATGCGTCGGGCGTGCCTGTGGCGGTCATTACGGCGCATGGGAACGTGGAAACGGCGGTGCAGGCACTCAAGCTTGGCGCCTTTGACTTCATCTCCAAGCCCCTGGACCTTGGCAATCTTCGCACCATCGTTGAGAACGCGTTGCGCGTCCGTGCGCCGGGACAAGAAGGAGGTTCGAGGCTACTCGGTGAATCAAAGCGCATGGCCGACCTCCGGGAAATGATCGACAGAGTTGCGCAATCACAGGCGCCAGTGCACATCTCAGGGGAGTCGGGAACCGGCAAAGAGCTCGTTGCGCGCCTGATCCACGACAGCGGCCCACGCAGCGAAGGGCCATTTGTGCCGGTCAACTGCGGCGCCATTCCAGCGGAACTCGTCGAGAGCGAGTTTTTTGGACATCGCAAGGGTTCGTTCACGGGCGCTGTCAACGACAAGGCAGGTCTCGTGCAGTGCGCCCAGGACGGCACCCTGTTCCTCGATGAAATCGCGGATTTGCCGCTGGCTATGCAGGTCAAGCTTTTGCGTGTCATCCAGGAAAAGAAGGTGCGGCCGGTCGGAGCGGCCCAGGAAGAGAGCGTCGACGTGCGGATTCTCTCCGCGACCCACAAGAACCTGTCGCAGATGGTCGCGGACGGCGAATTCAGGGAAGACCTCTATTACCGCATCAATGTCATCGAACTGCACGTTCCGGCGCTGCGCGAGCGCGGCGACGACATCCTGTTGCTGGCCGATCACATTCTCGGGCGTCTGAACAACTCGATGATGCTGGCTGACGAGGCACGCGATGCGCTCCTTGGCTACGCCTTCCCGGGCAACGTGCGAGAACTCGAGAACATGCTTGAGCGCGCGGTCACCTTATGCACGAGTGGTCGTATCTCGGCAGATGATCTGCACATGCGAGAATCCACCGAGGCGAGCGGCTCGCGACCGGCCATCGCCGGCCAACTGGGCGAGCAGGTCGAAGACGTACAGCGACAGGCCATTGTCGATGCGCTGGAAAAAACCCGTTATAACAAGACGGCGGCCGCCAAACTGCTTGGACTGTCGTTCCGGCAACTGCGTTATCGCATCAAGAAGCTGGGTATTGAATAATGTAGGAGCCCGCTCCCACGACTGACAAAGATTGTCACTTTGTGACACAAAAGCGACGCCCGGCAGCCAGTTTGTCACCTTCTACCGACGGGCCTTTTGTAATATTGCTTTCTAAAAAGTACTTTTAATCAATAACTTGACGCGCGTCACGAAAAACTGGCACGCGGTTTGCTTTACTCCGTGTACAGGCGAATTCGCCGTTAATTTAATTAAGCTCAATTCATGGAGATGAAGAGATGAAGAAGCAACAAGGTTTTACACTTATCGAACTCATGATCGTAGTTGCGATCATCGGTATTCTG
>JAACFG010000084.1 GCA_009937605.1 Gammaproteobacteria bacterium
GACAGGAGAGCACAGAGATCCTCGTACAGCAATTCTTCCACGCCCGGTGCCAGCCCATATCCTGTAATATTTCCAACTCCGTATCTATCGGTGTGGTTGTATGAGATTCGCAAAAAATATCCTTTTCACGGTCTGTGTAGTACTTGCCATCGTGAGTGGCGTTACGAACGCGACTGAGAAATCAAAACCTGGTTACGCTGATCTGCTCATCCTGTTTGCGGACTGGCGTGCTTTTGAGTCGCCCCCACGGCGGGACGGGGCACCCGACTATGCGGCCGAGCAATTTGTAGCAAGGCAAGACGAATTCCTGACGCTGCAGGAACGACTCGACGCTTTTGAGATTGATGACTGGCCCGTTCCGCAGCAGGTGGACTGGTATCTCGTGCGCGCCGAAATGAATGGCTACGATTTCAATACACGCATTCTCAAGCCATGGGCACGAGACCCGGCGTTCTACAAGACGGTCTGGACCTATCGCTCCGATGTGCCGGCGCACGAGGGGCCGAGTCACCATGCACTGGTGGAGCTCTGGACTTACGAATTCCCGCTAAGCGAAGAGAGCGCCACACGCCTGGCCGGCGAACTGGCCGTGATCCCGCCATTGATGGCACAGGCCCGGGAAAACCTGACCGGCAATGCGCGAGAGCTGTGGGTCGCTGGCATTCGGGACATTCGAACGCAGAGTGCAGACCTCGGCGAGCTGAGGATTACCGTCGGCGATGCGGCGAGCAAGACGTTACTGGATGCGATTGACAAGTCCATCGTCGCTACCGATGAGCTGGTCGCGTGGCTGGAGACCGAGGCAGAATCAAAGACTGGCCCGTCCGGGATCGGCAAGGACAATTACACGTGGTACCTGCAGAACGTGCACATGGTACCGATGACCTGGGAAGAAGAAGTTACGCTGATGGAGCGCGAGCTTGCGCGGGCCTGGTCGATGCTCAAGCTCGAGGAACATCGCAATCGCGAGCTGCCGCCCATGGTCGCGGCGAGTAACCCGGACGAGTACGACGCGCTGGCGGAAGATGCTGTCGAACGAATCATGACGTTCCTGGACGAGAAGGAAATCGTCACGGTTAGCGATTACATGGAACCGGCCCTTCGCGAGCACATGGGGTCATTTGTGCCCGAAGACGAACGCCATTTCTTCTGGATTGGCGCGCACTACGATCCGGCGCCGTTATTCACACATTTCTATCACTGGTTTGAGCTCGCTCGCATGGATACCGAACCTCACGCGAGCCCGATTCGCCAGGGGGCGCTGCTGTACAACATTTTCGACAGCCGCAACGAAGGCACTGCAACGGCTGTCGAAGAGATCTTCATGAATGCCGGCCTCTACGATGACAGCCCCCGCTCACGCGAGATCGTCTGGATCATGCTGGCGCAGCGCGCAGCACGGGGCCTCGGATCGTTGTACGCGCACGCAAATCTGATGACGATGGAACAAGCGGGCAACCTGCACGTTAAATGGACGCCGCGCGGCTGGATGACAACCGAAAAAGAACTGGTCCTGTTCGAACAACATTTGTATATGCGTCAACCCGGTTATGGCACGAGCTACGTCACCGGCAAGTACCTGTTGGACAGGACGATGCAAGACTACGCGCGACAGGCGGAACAAAGCGGCGAGGCGTTTGAGCTCAGGAATTTCTTCGATCAACTGAATTCGATCGACAGCATTCCGATATGGCTGGCTCGGTGGGAGTTGACCGGAATCAACAACTGAGGGAGTCAGAACGGCGTGTCCAGGGACTCGAGAACGCGGGCGTCTCGCTGGTAGATGTCGTTGTAGAACCGCACGACATCCGTGTCGATGACTCCGACGGTGCCATAGAGCAACATCACGGTAAGCGGTTCATCGAGGAACACGGTTTGCGGTTTTTCCGTGTCCAGCAGCGCCTGTATCGAATCGGCGTTCCATTTTTCCGGGTTATCGAGCAACAATTCGGCGAATACGAATGGATTCTCAACGCGAATACAGCCGGAGCTGAATGTGCGTTCCGTACGCTCAAACAGCCCTTTGCTCGGCGTGTCATGCAGGAATACAAAGTGCGGATTCGGGAAGATGAATTTCACCCGCCCCAGCGCATTGGTTGGTCCAGGCCTTTGCACGAACTGGAACGGCGGCAATCTGCCCGCACCGTAGCTTGACCAATCCACCGTTGCCGGATCGACCTTGTTGCCATCGCGATCGATCAGGTCCATGTTCTTCTTGCTCAGGTAAGAGATGTCCTTCTGGATGGCGGGAAGAGTGTCCTTGGTGAGAATGCCGGGCGGCACCGTCCACGTCGGATTGAACTGCAGGTATTTGAGATCGGCCCTGAACACAGGTGTCTGACGATAGAAGCGCCCGACCTGCGAACGTGTCGACCAGATTATTTCACGGCCGCGTACCAGGTAGGTCTGGAACTGCGGAATGTTGGTGACCACGAACTCATCATCAAGGTCGAACGCCACCCAGCGGAGTCGTTCGAGGTTGAGGCGAATCTGGTCGACGCGCTCATCAGCGGTGACGTTCATAGCGGCGAGCGTCTGCGCACCGATCACTCCGTCAGCGTCGAGATTGTGGCGGTCCTGGAATGCCCGGACGCCTTGTTCCAGCGCCGCATCGAAGATCCGGGACTGGTTGTCTTCTGCCTTCGGCAGGTCCCCGGTTACGGCCAGGCGGGACCGGATAACAGCTATACGTGCATCCTCGTCACCCGACCTGAGCGTTGGGCCCGCGTCCGTCAGCGGCCAGCCACCGGCGGCCGCGAGGTCTCTGTACTCGGCAAGCACTTCCCTCATGCGCAGGTACAAGGGGCCGCGGTCGAGAAAATCGTCCATGAACGCGCTAATGGACGGGGAGCTTATGGCCTGCTGCACCATGGCGGCCGGATCGCGCCCATCGGTGCCGCGGGTCCAGTTCCAGTTCTCATCGAGTTCGGCAGGGTCGACTTTGCCGAATATCAGGTGATAGCCGAACCGACTGAGGCTCTCTGTCAGCAAGACATCCAATCGCGCCTGCCTTTCCATATCCTCGGGGTTCTGGCGGTAGTCATCGACCAGGCCCGAGAGCGTGGTGTACAGGTAATCGTCCGGATCCAGACCTTCTTCGTATGCCTTGCCAATAAGCTGGAGATACTCGTCGACCTGCTTATGGTTGGTCCAGGCTGGTGTAAACTCCCGGCGTGAGTAGAACTCGGGGATGATGTCCGACGAGGCCAGGGTTGCGTCGGCCAGTCTGACTTCGGAGCCAAGTAGCAGCTGCTCCGACAAGTTTTGAATTTGTACATTGCTATTGGTCTGAGCCAGCGCAGGCGTGGGTAAAGTAGCCAGCAGGGATAGTATTAAAACCGAGACTCTTAGAACCATGAATTTACCTACGTACGAAAATGCGGGACTGAATGTGAAGAAATACTGGATATTCCTGATGATTGCCGTACTCGTCATTGCCCCGTTTAGCGCGACAATGTCGAAGACGGACGAACGACAACTGTCGTTTTATCATACTCACACGTCCGAATCCCTGACGGTTACCTACTTCCGGGACGGCGACTACGTGGAACCTGCGCTCGCCGAACTCAATCATTTCCTGCGGGACTTCAGGACGGGTGATGCCGTGACTATGGATCCCGCCGTATTCGACATTCTTCACGAGATCCAGAGCGAATCGGGAAGTTCAGGCACTTACCAGATCATATCCGCGTACCGGTCGCCGGCGACGAACGAAAGCCTTCGTGGCAAGTCATCGGGTGTCGCGAAGAACAGCCAACACCTGTTGGGCAAGGCTATCGATGTGCGCCTGACCGACCTTGATACAGCGGAGCTGCGCGACGTCGCATTGTCACTAAAACGCGGTGGTGTTGGTTACTACAAGGCATCGGACTTCGTGCACGTCGATACGGGCCGAGTGCGCCAGTGGTAGCGAAAGAAATTACTCGATGAAGATCTCGCGAAAGATACGTTTCCTCGCACTGTTAGTTGGCGCAATGGCCTTGAGCAGTCATGCTCAGGAGGCCGACGACACTGCGGTACCGACAGCACCAGATCTGGAGTCCCTGGAATTCGGCTGGTGGACCTACTTCGATGGGCCCAGAGACGTTGTTGAATTGCGAATCGATAGCTTCCTGGACGATGTCGGCAAACAAGTTGCGAGATTGCAGGGGCCCAATGAAGCTGTAGGTCAGTCCGTGTTCGAGGCAGTAAAGGACAATCTCGGTGCTTACTATGCGTTGCTCGCGGAAGATGAACTGGAACTGCTTGCGCTGCCCACCCCCAAACTCAGCTATTCCCTTGACGATCTATTACGGCTTGCCGCGGTATCTCGTGACGCAGAAGAAGGTGCGGCGCAAGAGCAACTCGAGGTTGAGCGCGAGCAGCGCATATTGGATGGTGCCACCAGGCGACGTGACCTTGCGTTCAAAGACTATGTAGAGGTCGATGCTGGCGACGCTCGATTATTAGCGGCGCTAAAACTGATCCAGACACGGTCGGCGCAAGCGATCGCGACGCGACGACTGGAGCTGTTGACGCAGAGTTATGAGCGAGCGGCCGCATATGCGGACGCAACCGCCGAACGCGTCATTCTGGCCGGCGAGAGTCTGGCAACGACACTTGAAGAAGCAGATCTTGCGGGCCTGATTGAAGGCGAATCCAATGACGAGGCCGCGGCTGCCAAGGCCCAGGAGGATCTGCGTGCTGCAGAACTGGCAGCGATCGGACTCGATCTCGATACGGAGCAGGGCCGTTCGCAACAGCGCCTTATGCAGCAAAAGCAGGTTGACGCAGAAGTTGTCCTTGCGCTCAGCCAGGTGGCGCTGGCACAGACTCAGGCGCGACGCTGGTGGACCGAACTGCAATTGGACACGGATCCTGACCTGGATATTTTGCAGGAACAAGCGTTGGGATGGTCGGAGCTTGCTCGCGATGTGGAACAAAATGTGCCGAGCTGGCAGCGAGACACTCAGGACGAGTTGCTCGCCGTGCAAACTATGGATCAGGAAGGGATGGATCGCGCGTCGCGTCGATTACTGGACCAGCGCCTGGGTACTGCGCGGGAAACACTGACCGGGATTGCCGAACTGGAAGCGGCCGTTGCAGACCTTCAGTTGCTCAGACTGGCTGTGGACGGAGCCGTCACAGCGTATTCAGGTGCACTCAGGTCCTGGCTAAGCGGCATGAGCCGGCAAGCAAAGACCAGCTACCTGCGTGTCGTAGGCCTGGCCGACGTCACGCTATTTTCTATCGGAGAAGCCCCGGTTACGGGCCGGGACATCTTCAGAGTCCTGATGATCCTGATCGTTGCACTCCTTCTTTCGCGTGGTGTTCGTTTTGCGATCAGGCGTTTCAGCGAGAAGGAGTCCGGTGGTACGCAGGCGTCGTTGTATACGGTTGGCCGTCTGACGCACTACTTGATTATCGTTATCGCATTGTTTGTTGCGTTATCGTCCATCGGTCTGGACTTTCGCAATCTTGCTCTGGTGGCTGGTGCGCTTAGTGTCGGCATAGGGTTCGGGCTGCAGTCCATCGTCAGCAACTTCGTATCTGGCCTGACTATCTTGTTTGAACATACCTTGCGTGTCGGCGACTACATCGAGCTCGACAACGGACTCACGGGCACAGTGAAGGCGATAAATGTTCGCAGCACGCTCATCACCACGAACGACAATATCGATATCGTTGTGCCAAATTCGGAATTCGTCACAACGCGGCTCACCAACTGGACGCTAAGCGAAAAGGTTCTACGTGTGCGAATCCCGTTTGGCGTGGCGTATGGCAGCGACAAGGAATTGGTGCGGAAGGCCGCGCTGGAAGCGGTGGATGAAGTGTCCTTTACGCTGAAGAGAAAGGGACGGGAGCCTGATGTCTGGCTCGTGGATTTTGGAGACAGCAGTCTCGACTTCCTGTTGCTGGTTTGGGTGAATACCCAGGGCGCAAGGCGCCCGACGCGAACACGCGCGACATATTTGTGGGCTCTCGAAACTAAGCTCACTGAGTACGGTATCGAAATTCCGTTCCCGCAACGCGATGTACACGTGCGGTCGGGTCTACCAACGGCGGAGGAGCCGACAAAAGACTCGGACTAAGCTTGCGGACCGGTGCTGACTATTGTCCCTGCGCGTCGTGTTTCAGACGCATGACCCGACCACGGCTGACGTAGAGCAAATCGCTGATCTTGAGGACCAGCGAGTCCTCGTACTTGTCGAGTTGGCCGTCGGCGTAGGCAATTTGCCAGAGTAGCGAAACAACGCGTGCCTTCTCATCGTGGGTGAGATGCTCATGCAGGAGCTCGGTGAATTCGTGCAGGGAAACCAGCTCGTCCGCCTTGGCATTGGCGGCATTGATGAGGTCTGCGGCCTCCTGCGTACCAAGGCCAAAATGGTTCTTGATCAAGCTCAGCATTCGATCGAATTCAGCCTCGTCGAAAGAGGAGTCAACCAGGGCCACGTCAACCATCAGAACAGCGGTAGCCAGGCGCACAGCCGCATCGCGATCATCGGCCTTGATATCCTCAGCGGAGATTTGCACCACAATTTTTTCGTACAGACTTCTAAACATTGAAACGTCTTCCCTGCCTTTGGTTGCGACGTGAACGGGTAACCATACCAAACACACCCGATTCGGGCTGGCTAAATCTCCTGCGCGAAGTGGAGCGACGTCCCATGCCAATACCCGTTCGTCCTGCCCCGGGGCCAGTTCACCGCAAAATCAGGCACTTTGTCGTCCTGCTAGCTGACTAACCCTCCACTTGCCAGCCGGGACATCGGTTGGTCTAAATCAAGATGGGGATAATCATGAAGAAATTACTTTCTCTGGCGCTTCTGGGCGCTCTGGCCGCAAGTGTGGCGTTCGCAGAAAATTTTACGGAGATCAACACGGACAAAGCGAAAGCGCTAATAGATGCGGCTATCGAGGCGCACGGTGGTGAGGACCTGACTAACAACCTTCATACGCTGATTATCGAGACATCGACGAAGAACTACTCCGTCGATCAAAGCCGCGGTACGGAAGCACCGTGGGATACGTCGGTGAATGAGTCGGTAGACGCGATTGACCTGGATAACTCGATATTCGTCAACCTGGCCGCGGGCTCGGGTGGCGGGTTCGAATTCAACAACGGCACGATCATTAATGGTGACGACAGTTACCAGCTCAATTTCCGGGCGGGGACTGTTTCCGGCATCGCGGAACCAGACTACGACACGACCTCGGGGCCCTTTGTCCGGGTCACGCCGGCGCTCTTGCTGCGCACGCTGAAAGATCGGGAAGCCAATGCACATTTCCTGGGCGAAACATCGATTGACGATGTCGATTACAACATTGTCGGTTTCTCGATGACGGTCGGTCCGGCGATCAGCCTGTACTTTGAAAAGGACACCAACCTGCTGCGCCGAAGTGAGCGCGTGTTCCCGGGCTTCGGCCTGGTGGAGTACCGATTCGATGACTACGTTGACAAGAACGGCGTGATTTACAATCAGTCGTTCACGTTGTACCTGAATGGTGATGTGAATCTCGAGCGCGACATCACGTCGGTCAAGGTCAATGAGCCGCTTGACGGACTGCTCGAGGTTCCGACGGCGCTGGTATCGATTCCCGAACAGCAACCCGATCCGCTGAGCCGGCAGGAACTGGATGATGGGGTATGGTTGATCGGCGGCAACGGCACCTATGCAATGTTCGTCGATATGGGTGACTACATCTTCGCTGCAGGTGGTACAGCGGGCATACCGGATCGAATCGAGTCGCTGCGCGAAGCAGTTGGTGACAAGCCGATCCGTTACGGCATGCTGACGCATCATCACTTCGACCACGTGCTGGGCGTTGCTGCCTATGAAGATGAAGGTGCAACGGTTATAGCCGCAACGGCGCATGAACGCATTGCACGGCGCGCAGCAGCGGATGGTGAGCGATTGAAGCTGGAACTGGTCGATGAGCGCAGGATTATCGAAGCCGAGGGACGGCGGATAGAGATCATCGACATAGGACCGACGGCGCACACCGAGCACCTGCTGGTTGCGTGGCTTCCGGAGGAGGGAATCCTGTTCGAGGCCGATCACTTCGCGATGCCGCGTGTCGGGCCGATTCCACCGGCGGTAACGTCAACGAAGACGTTTGCCGAGGCGCTGGCTCGCCAGGGGCTCAGCGTGAAGCGGATCGTCTCGGCGCACAGCCCGAAGCCGGGTACAAGAGAAGACCTGGAGCAGGCACTGAATCGCGAGGAATTTCAGGCCAGGCAATAAGGCTACTGGCGAAATTTCGTGTGGCGGGCAGAACAGCGCCCCCACACGAAGCGCCCGTAGCTCAGCAGTACGTCGTCTACGATACCTCGAAAACTTCCCTGCTTATGTAATATTCGGGTAAACCGATTTCTTCCTGGCTGCACAAACCTGTCAGGCACGCCGGGAAGGAAGACAATGCTCAAAGGGAAGTGGATCAGGCTCCAACAGAACATAGCCACGGTATGCGCCGTAGCCATGCTCGCGTCAGCTTGTGGTGGCAGCGGTGGCGGTGGCGATCGTCAGCCACCCACGCAACCACCGGCGCCGCCAACTACTGCGGAGCTGAACGCCGCGTCACGATTTGCTGCACAGGCGACTTTCGGTATGGACTATGCCGGGATCGAGTCGCTCGCGAGGCAGGACAAAGCGACGTGGATCAGTCAGCAGTTCAACTTGCCAGTATCAGATCACTTGTCGATCGCGCTGGATATTGTCCAGCGAAGAGCGGCGGGCGAGTTCGACGAGTTTGAAGACGATATCGAGTACCTGATCTACGCTCGGCGCCTGGCGTGGTGGCATCGTACTGTCACGGCCGACGACGTACTGCGGCAACGGGTTGCGTTCGCGCTAAGTGAAATATTTGTCGTCTCCGATAACGTCGACGACCTTATTGTCTACCCGACCGCACTGAGCGGCTACTACGATACGCTGCTGACGCACGCGTTTGGAAATTTCAGAGACCTGTTGCGTAACGTATCGCTGCACCCATCTATGGGTATCTATCTGAGCCACGTCAACAATCGCCGCTCGGATCCGCAGAACAATATCTTTCCGGACGAGAACTACGCACGCGAGGTGATGCAGCTTTTTTCGATCGGACTGTTCGAATTGAACATTGATGGTTCCCTGCGACTCGACAATGATGGGGACCCTATCCCGACTTATTCCAACGTCGACATACGTGAATTCGCGAAAATCTTCACGGGACTGTCATTTGGTGGACCGGGAGCTTTCTTCGGCAGGCAGCTCCCGTATTTCGTCGCGCCGATGCAGATGTTTGACGCGCAGCATGAGCCGGGATCGAAAGCGCTGCTCAACGACACGGTCGTGCCGGCCGGTCAGACAGGCATGCAGGATATCGATGCAGCGATTGACAACCTGTTTAACCACCCGAACGTCGGGCCGTTCATCGGCAAGCAGTTGATCCAGCGACTGGTGACGTCGAACCCGTCGCCTGCCTATATAGAAAGAGTGGCGCGCGCATTCAATGGTGACGGCGGTGGCGTACGCGGTGATATGCGGGCGGTTATTCGTGCGGTGTTGCTGGACCCGGAATCGACTGCGGCACCTTCCAACCTGGCGGACTTTGGCAAACTGCGAGAGCCAGTCGTCCGCTATGCGTCCATTTTGCGACAATTTGGCGCCACGAGTGACGATGGTTTCATAGCCAATATCGGCTTCTTCCTGCAGCAGGTCGGCAAGCAGCACCCGCTGTCCGCACCCAGCGTTTTCAATTTCTTCCTGCCTACTCACTCTCCCGCGGGAGAGATTGCGAGCGCCGGACTGGTGGCACCGGAGTTTCAGATCACAACCAGTAACTCCATCGTTGGCATTTCCAACATCGTTGACCTGGTCATTCTGGCGGACTACGTGACGGATGCGCCGGAGCCTTTTGCACCGGTATCGCTCGACTACCAGGAGTACATCGATATCGGTACCGACGTCGACATGCTGCTCAATCGGCTCGATATTGTGCTGACGGCCGGAACGCTTGACGCCGCAACACGCCAGGCCATCGAGAATACCGTGACCGGCATCGATGACATCAATCTGCGAGTGCGAATCGCGATTTACATGATTCTGCTTTCGTCCGACTACGCCGTGCGGCAGTAAGGAGACCACCAATGATGACACGACGAAGTTTTCTGTCTCACAGCTGTTCGCTGGGCATTGCCTCAGCCACAGTCACGTCCACGATGCTGTCGCTCGGCATGGCAAGGACGGCTGCAGCGCAAAGCGCGCCAGGCTACCGCGCGCTGGTCTGTGTGCTACTGGCTGGCGGCAATGACTCCTACAACATGCTGGTTCCGACCGACAACGACCAGTACGCCGAGTACCGGGCCATTCGTGCGGACCTCGCATTGCCACAGAATGAACTGCTTGCATTGCCAGGAGCGACCAGCAGCGGACGTGCGTACGGCCTGCACCCGGGAATGCCCGAATTGCAGTCGCTGTTCGCCAATGGCGATGCAGCAATGCTGGCCAATGTCGGGACACTATTGGAGGCGTACGACGCCCAAGCGGTCGAGAACGGCACCGCGAGACTACCGCTCGGCCTGTTCTCGCATTCTGACCAGATCAACCAGTGGCAAACCGCTGTGCCCAATGGCCGCGTCGCACAGGGATGGGGCGGGCGCATCGCCGACCTGATGCAGGACGGAAACATGCAAAATGGCGTGTCGATGAACATCTCGCTGTCCGGTTCGAACGTATTCCAGAGCGGCGACCAGGCTGGTGAATACAGCATCGAGGCGACCGGCAACGGCGCGCCGGGTTTGAATGCCTATGGGGATGGCACCGAGTTTGGCGCGTTCAAGAAGCAGATAGTCGATGATCTGTTGGCGGTGCAACAGCAGCATATTCTGCGCCGCGAGTACTCGCGACGTCTGCGTGGCGCTATTGATGCCCAGGCGGTCTTTGTCGATGCCATGGACACGTCGCCGACGCTGAACACAGAGTTCTCGCCGGGCTACTTCTCGCAGAGCATGCGACAAATCGCCCGGGTTATTGGCGCACGCGACGCGCTGGGCGCGACGCGCCAGACTTTCTTCGTGACTGTGGGTGGCTGGGACCATCACGATGACGTTCTCGAAAACCAGGCGAACATGCTGCCGGGAATTAGCCAGGGATTGCAGGAGTTTCGTAATGCACTGGTTGAGCTGGGTGTGTTCAACGAGGTCACAACGTTTACTACATCGGATTTTGGCCGCACACTTACTTCTAATGGCAAAGGCTCGGATCATGGCTGGGGCGGACACCACATCGTTATGGGTGGCTCGGTCAACGGTGCCGCCATTTATGGTGACTATCCCATTCTCAGCGAATCCAGCCCGCTCGATACCGGTCGCGGGGTCTACGCGCCGACGACGTCGGTGGATGAGTACTTTGCAGAACTGGCACGCTGGTTCGGCGTCCCGGCATCCGATCTCGACCAGGTCTTGCCCAATGTGCGTAACTTCTACTCACCGGAAAGCAACGAGGCACCGTTGGGTTTTCTGTCTGTCTGATGGCGCCCGATGAGTTTCGAAGGAGCTTCCGATGCTGAACTGGTCCGACAATTCAAGTCCGGTGACCCGGCCGCATTCGACGCCATCGTGCGACGTTTTCAGGATCGCGTTTTCAGGCTCGCGTGTATCTGGCTCTACGACCAGCAGTCCGCGGCCGATGTTGCACAGGAAGTGTTTGTGCGGGGTTACAAGGGGCTCCGGTCCTTCCGTTTCCGATCGTCACCGTTCACGTGGCTGTATCGAACTACGAGGAATGTCTGCAACGAGTTCAATCGGGTTCGAAAGACTGAGCCGCTCGACGATGAGCCTACGGATCCGGGTTCCGCACCGGAGCAGGATGTATCGAACTACGAAAGCGCGCGGCAGATCCGTGAGCTGGTTGCCGGACTGCCAGAGCGGCAGCGAGAGGTTGTCATCTTGAGAATATTCGAAGACATGTCAGTTCGCGAGACAGCGCTGTCGATGGGCTGCCGGGAAGGTACGGTTAAAGCCCTGTTGCACAAGGCGACTGAGCGCCTGAAAACAAGGATGCGCCACGTGGAGTCAAATGATGAATGATGAGTTCAACGATCTGAAGCGCGACTACCAGTCGATTGGTGCACCACCGTATCTTGCGACGCGCATTGCGGCGAGTGTCGCGGACTCGCGTACTCGAACTGGGTTATGGATGCCGGCCGCTGTGGCGTGTACGGCTGTGCTGGCCCTGGCCTGGGCAATTCCAATGACGAGCCAGATTGGTCATCACGATACGGATCGGCCGAGCAAGCCGTCGATGACCACGCTGGCGGCGCTGAAACCGAGCAAGCCGGCCGTCTCGACACCGAGCCTGTCGCAGTTGCGCAGTGTGAGTAAGCCGACTATGCCGTCCAAGCCGAATGTTGGGAAATCGTCGAAGTCTCAAACGAACAATCGCATTAAATACGAACCTCTGAAGGAGAAGACTAATGTCTACACTTAGAAGCCTGATGATCGGCGTTACCGCGTCGATGTGCCTCGTGGCCGTACCCGTTGCATCCGCCCAGGAACAGGAAGACCTGGAGCTGATGCAAACATTCCTTGCGATCATGACCGACTACTTCGAAATCATCGAGTCGACCCACGCTGTCTCTTCGGACCCGGAAAAAGCAGCCATTATGCAGATGCAGAAGATCCAGGAGGTCTACGAGCAACGCGGTGAGAAGGCGCGTTCTGTTGATGTGTTGAAGCGGGTTTTGGAAGACAGCAACAATCCTACGATACGCAATGCCGCGTACATGCTGCTCGGCGATACGCTGAAAGACACGGGGCGGGCGGACGAGGCGCTGCAGACGTTGCGCCAGGGGCTCGCCGAGAACATTGAGGCAGCGCAGTAGTGCTGTTGAATTGACGCAGATGCGCCAGTTGCTGCCGCGACGAGGGGGCCGGACGGTATTTCGACGGGCATTGCCTGTGCCTTGGCAGACCACGTAGAATGCATGACCCAGCGCCCGTAGCTCAGCTGGATAGAGTACTGCCCTCCGAAGGCAGGGGTCACAGGTTCGAATCCTGTCGGGCGCGCCATTTTCTAAGGGTGTATACCGGTCACATGGTTTACACCTTATTCCGGACACATGGTTAACACTTCGTCCGGTACGAACGGATTACCACGGTGCCCATCTGGTGCCCAAGTCACTGCCAAGAAATGGACTACAGAGTGGACCATTGATGCCGAATCTTCTTTGGTGCGCTAAGCCTACTGTGCGATGAGTGAGTAGCTTGTACTTCGTCCACCACCTTCATCTTGCTTGAGCGCGCCGCGTTTGATCAGGTCCTTTATGTCGCGAGTCGCCGTATCCTGAGAGCACTTTGCGATCTTTGCCCATTTGGAGCTCGTTAGCTTCCCTTCGAAACCGTCGAGCAGTTTGT
>JAACFG010000085.1 GCA_009937605.1 Gammaproteobacteria bacterium
TTGGCGAGCGCTTCGGCCTGCGGTTTCACTGTAACCTGCGCCAGATCGACGTCGTAGCTCCAGATATTCAGGCCGTCGGCCACGAGCCACTGCTCATACGGTTCGGAGTACGCCCAGCGAAAGCGACCTGGACGCTCGATTTCGAGGATGCCGCTGGAACGCTCAACGACCTCACCGCCCGCGTCGATGAGCGACTGTTCGAAGCGGCCCTGCAGGGTTATGACGTTATTGACGAAATCATCGACGAGCACCTCGCCGACGCCCTGGAGTCTCTCCTGTGCCGAGGCTCCCTGCCCCGCAATGAAAAGAAACACAGCGCCAATAATCAATTTAGTCTTTCTGGTCACGCATCTATCCTTGAGCTTGTCCCGTTCCTAATCTTCCGCCGAACTGGTCGGTACGAGAATCTCTCGCGACCCGTTCGGCTGCAGCGGACCAACCAGGCCAGCTGCTTCCATCGTCTCAACCATGCGCGCGGCACGGTTGTAACCGATCTTGAGACGTCGCTGGACCCCGGAAATCGAAGCCTTACGTGTCTCCATGACAACCTGGACGGCCTGGTCGTAGAGCGGATCCTGCTCGGCGTCCGCACTATCGGCCGACGGCTTGTCAATGCCGACCAGTCCTGGAGTTTGACCCGACGGACCTTCAAGAATTTCATCAATATAGCGTGGGGAGCCACTTTTCTTGAGGTGCCGAACGACCGAATGAACCTCATTATCAGCGACAAATGCCCCGTGAACCCTTACGGGCAGCGATGTTCCGGGAGGCAGGTACAGCATATCGCCGTGTCCCAGCAGGTTCTCGGCCCCCTGCTGATCAAGAATCGTACGCGAATCAACCCTGGCCGATACCTGGAACGCGATCCGGGTCGGAACGTTGGCTTTGATCAGCCCGGTGATGACATCGACAGACGGTCTCTGGGTTGCCAGGATCATGTGGATGCCCGAGGCTCGTGCCTTTTGCGCCAGCCGGGCAATCAATTCCTCGACCTTCTTCCCCACGATCATCATCATGTCGGCCAGCTCGTCGATAACGACAACGATGTACGGCAATGGCGTCAGCGTCGGGTGCTCAATCGGCTTCTCTTCATCGAAGATCTCAGGTGGCCTGAAAATCGGATCCTTGATTGGTTCGCCGGCGTCTATCGCGTCTTTGACCTTGCGGTTGTAGCCGCCAATATTGCGTACGCCCAGCTTGGACATCAGCGCGTAACGCCGGTCCATTTCCGCGACGCACCAGCGCAGCGAATTCGATGCTTCCTTCATGTCGGTCACGACAGGTGCCAACAGGTGGGGAATGCCCTCGTACACCGACAGCTCGAGCATCTTCGGGTCGATCATGATCAGACGCACGTTCTCGGGCTGCGTCTTATAGAGAATGCTCAGCACCATCGCGTTAATGCCGACGGACTTGCCGGAACCGGTTGTTCCCGCAATCAACAGGTGCGGCATGCGCGCAAGATCGGCGACCACGGAGTGCCCGCCAATATCCTTGCCAAGCGCTAGCGTTAGCGGCGATGCCATATCGTCGTAAGCGCGGGACTTGAGAATCTCCCCTAACGTAACGAGCTGGCGGTTTTCATTCGGAATCTCCAAACCCACGAATGACTTGCCAGGAATGACCTCGACAATGCGTACGCTCACAACCGACAGGGACCGCGCAAGGTCTTTTGCGAGGTTCGCAATCTGGCTGACCTTGACGCCGGGCGCCGGATCGAGCTCGAAGCGCGTGATTACGGGTCCGGGTGAAACGGACTTCACCTCGACCTCAATGCCGAAATCCTTCAGCTTGAGTTCAACCAGCCGCGACATCGCCTCCAGCGAATCCTTTGAATAGCCCTGCTTTTGCTCGGGCGGATCGTCGAGCAGGGAAAGCGGCGGCAGCTCACCCGCTGCGGCTGGCTCAAACAGCGGCACCTGTCGCTCTTTCTCTGCCCGCACGCTGGGCTCGAGCGAAGGCATAACCGGCTCGATCCGCGGTTTCGGCCGGTGCGCCTTGAGCTTCTTCTCTACTTTCACCACGTCCTGGCGTGCGGCGGCATGACGGCGGCCTTCGGCCTTGTCCCGCAGTTCGCCGAACATCTGCAGCGCTTTTTCATAGCCAACCAGGCACCAGTGCCCGATCTTGTCCATTACGTTGATCCACGAGATGCCGAGGAACAGGGATAGCGATGCGACCCACAGGCAGAACAGTAACGTGCTGGCACCGAGCAGTTTCATGACGCTCTTCAGGCTCTCACCCACGATTTGGCCCAGTATGCCGCCTGCCGAATTGTTGAACCCTTCCGGTGAGAAATGCAGTGTCGCCAACGCGCAACTGGTAACTAATGTTGCCACGAATCCACCAACGCGCAGACCGAAATCCAGCTTGGTCAGCTCGATCTGTGTCTTCTGTTCGCGGTACAGCATCCAACCGAGGTAGAACACCATGAGCGTGAACAGGTAGGCCGGCCGGCCGAAGGCACTGAACAGCATATCGGCAACGTAGGCGCCGACACGCCCAACGCCATTGCGCACGGTCGGGTCAGTTGTAGCGTGACTGAAGCTCGGATCTGCGGAGTTATAGGTGAACAGCGCGTACCAGAGAATTAGCGCGAACGCGCCAAATACATACAGCGCACCCTCGCGCAGCGCCCGATGAACCTGCGACGACAATCGCGATTCCGGCTGTTTGGCTTTAGCGACTCTTGCCATAAAGAAACGGTTTTCCCTACACTTGCCCAAGTTCTTCACAACGACACACTGCTTCGCATATAGCTTGCCCGCAACATTGCCCCTTGAATGCCGTCTTCGAGACCGCATTTACAGGCTCTGCGCGGGCAGATCAGTGCGTCGTCATACTACGGATAAATTATACATGAGTGACCTGAAACATTACCGGGTTCTGATTCTGGGCTCAGGACCGGCCGGCTACGCCGCCGCCGTCTACGCGGCACGTGCAAATCTCAATCCGGTCATCATCACAGGCGTCGAGCAAGGGGGTCAACTTATGACCACCACCGATGTCGATAACTGGCCGGGCGACGTGGAAGGACTGCAAGGCCCCGAGCTTATGGATCGCATGCTGCGCCACGCCAAGCGATTCAACACCGAGGTGATCAATGACCATATTCATACAGCGGATGTCACGCAGCGGCCGTTCAAGCTCGACGGCGATTACGGCAGCTACACCTGCGATGCGCTGATCATCGCCACAGGCGCGACGGCCATGTATCTCGGTCTCGAATCCGAAGAGGCCTTCAAAGGTCGCGGCGTATCAGCTTGCGCCACCTGTGACGGTTTCTTTTACCGCGGCAAGCCGGTGGCCGTGATCGGTGGCGGCAATACGGCTGTGGAAGAAGCACTGTACCTGAGCAACATCGCGTCGAAGGTCACGGTCGTGCATCGGCGCGACGAGCTGCGCGCGGAGAAGATTCTGCAGGACCACCTGTTTGAAAAAGAGCGCGAAGGCAAAGTCGAGATCAAGTGGGACCATGTTCTTGACGAGGTTCTCGGCGATGATTCGGGCGTGACCGGAATGCGTATTCGCAGTACCAAGGATGATTCGCAGACGACGGATGTCGATCTCGACGGTATCTTCATCGCGATCGGCCACAAACCCAACACCAGCCTGTTCGATGGTCAGCTCGATATGAAGAACGGCTACATCATCGTCAAGTCGGGGATCGAAGGTGATGCAACGGCTACCAGTATTCCAGGTGTATATGCCGCCGGTGACGTTGCGGACCAGGTTTATCGCCAGGCCATTACATCGGCGGGCGCCGGTTGCATGGCAGCACTCGATGCCGAAAAATTCATCGACGCGCTGGACTCGCAGGACGCGGCTGCAGACGACGCGGCCGCATAGCGTAACGGTGCCCTGTTGAAGGTCACCGTTCACGACAGCATCTCCGCTATTGCTCGCGAAGACTGGAACGCGCTGGCGGGCGACGCGTACCCGTTTCTCAATCACGCGTTCCTCGAGCTGGCCGAACGCTCGGGCAGCGTCACGCCGAACGCCGGCTGGACACCACGTCACCTGGTACTTGAAGACGGCGGCCAACTTCGCGCCGCCATGCCGCTCTACGAAAAAAGCCATTCCTGGGGTGAGTTTGTCTTTGACTGGGCGTGGGCGCATGCCTATGAACAGGCGGGCCTCGATTACTATCCCAAGCTCGTCTCGGCAGTACCGTTCACACCGGCACCCAGTACGCGGATCCTGAAGGCACGCGCTGACGATTCCGAGGCCACATCGATCCTGGTTAGCGCCGCGACGCAGTTGGCTGTCGACACCGGGTGTTCCTCTGTGCACTTCCTGTTTCCCGAGGCCGATGAGATTCCGCTGCTTGATGAGGCCGGTCTTCTCGTTCGCAAGGACTGCCAGTTCCATTGGCACAACCAGGACTATGGCGACTTCGATGACTTTCTCGCTACTTTTACGTCCGCGAAACGCAAGAAAGCCAGGCGAGACCGACGCCGCGTTGCCGAGCAAGGTATCCGCTTCAGGCGCCTGCGCGGTGCTGAGCTTGACAGCGACGCCTGGGCGACCGTCTACGAACTGATCGCGCGCACTTTCATGCAGCGCGGCTCACTGCCCTACTTCAATCAGGCCTTCTTTGAGGGCCTGAGTACTCAGCTTCCGGACAACATCCTCGTCATCCAGGCTGAGCAGGACGGTCTGCCAGTCGCCGCTGCCGTATTTTTTGAAAGCGGGACGACTCTTTACGGCCGCTATTGGGGCAGCGATGGCCACTTTGATGCCCTGCATTTCGAGACTTGCTACTACCAGGGGATCGAGTACTGCATAGAAACCGGCAAGCAACTATTCGAACCGGGTACCCAGGGCGAGCACAAAATCAGCCGGGGGTTTTCGCCCGTTAGCACGTGGTCCGCGCACTGGCTGGCACATCCGGAATTTGCCAATGCCATTGAGCGGTATCTCGATGAAGAAGGCCGCCATATCGATCGCTACATCGAGGCGGTGGATGAACACACACCTTACAAGTCAGGCGAGCGCGAAGAATGAGCAATCAGCGCGTTGTCTGGCTTACACCCGACGACCCACCCACCGCTTTTCCACCGGTCGACACGGCGCTGCGCGAACCGGACGGGCTATTGGCGGCGGGTGGTGACCTTTCTCCGGAGCGTTTGCTCGCCGCATACCGCCGGGGCATCTTTCCGTGGTACGACGATGGACAACCCCTGTTGTGGTGGTCACCCGACCCGCGCTGTGTCTTTCTCAAGGGCGATTTTCACCTGTCGCGCCGACTGCGAAGACAATTGCGACGATCCACGGCTGAAATTCGTTTCAATACGGCTTTCGACGAGGTCATTCGGGCGTGCGCCGGGCCGCGTCGCTATCAGCAAGGTACGTGGATCACCGATGACATGATCGACGCGTATCGGGAGCTGAATGTGACGGGCTGGGCCCATTCGATCGAGGTTTGGCAGGACGACCTGCTGATTGGCGGGCTTTACGGCCTCATTATTGGCAAGGCGGTATTCGGCGAGTCCATGTTCAGCAAGCAAGCCAATGCCTCCAAGATCGCGTTACTTTTACTCGATCGACTGCTCGACGCGGATGAATTTGGGCTGGTCGATTGCCAGGTGCAATCCGCACATTTGGTGTCAATGGGCGCATCTGTCGTTCCGCGCGGGCAGTTCACGGACTTGCTTAATACTCTATGCGAACCCGCAGAGCCCTTCGGGAACTGGCCAGACAGCCCGATAATAGTGCCGGAACTGCTTCACGAATAAGGCGTTGCGGACGTCGCGCATTGCAATACCGGGGCCGTTTCTGCACAATTCGCGAGCCTTTTAGCAGCACAGGAATTTTGACCCCTTGGCGAAAGAAGAAGCCATTCAGATGGAAGGCGTCGTAATGGAGACGCTGCCTAACACAACGTTCCGGGTTGAGCTCGAGAACGGTCACGTTGTTACGGCGCACATCTCCGGCAAGATGCGCAAGAATTACATTCGTATTCTCACGGGTGACAAAGTCACCGTGGAACTCACTCCCTACGATCTCTCGAAGGGACGTATCGTCTATCGAGGACGTTGATCTCGGGCGCTAGTCCGCCGCCTGATCCTCAGGCTGGTGCGTCAACTCCTTGAGCACCGGCTCCGAAACCAGTTCCAGTTCTCCGTCCTCGCCGACGGTGATACGGACATGTCCGCCATCCTCGAGGCTGCCGAACAGCAGCTCCTCGGCCAGCGGCCGTTTGATGTGCTCCTGGATAATGCGCGCCATTGGCCGAGCGCCCATTTTCGGGTCGTAACCACGCTCCGATATCCACTCGCGAGCCTCATCGTCCAGTTCGAGCGTCACGGCGTTGTTGCCCAGCTTCGCTTCGAGTTCAACGACGAGTTTGTCGACAACGCGCATGATCGAGTCGATCTCGAGCTCTGCAAACTGAATAATCGCGTCGAGGCGATTTCGGAACTCCGGCGAGAAAGACTTCTTGATGATCGACATGCCATCCGCAGAGTGATCCTGTTGCGTAAAGCCGATCGATGCGCGGCTCATCTCCCGTGCGCCGGCATTGGTTGTCATCACCAGGATTACATTGCGGAAATCCGCCTTGCGACCATTGTTGTCGGTCAGGGTGCCGTGGTCCATCACCTGTAACAGCAGGTTGAATACTTCGGGATCCGCTTTCTCAATCTCGTCGAGCAGAACGACGGCATGCGGATTCTTGGTGACGGCCTCCGTCAATAATCCGCCCTGATCAAAACCGACATAGCCCGGAGGGGCACCGATCAGGCGGGACACCGTGTGCTTCTCCATGTACTCGGACATGTCGAAGCGAATCAACTCGACGCCCATCAGAAGCGCGAGTTGCCGCGTGACTTCAGTCTTGCCAACGCCGGTCGGGCCGGCGAACAGGAACGCACCGATGGGCTTGTCTTCCTCTCGCAAGCCGGATCGCGCCATCTTGATGGCGCCGGCCAGCGCCGCGATTGCCCGGTCCTGACCGAAAATTGTCAGCTTGAGATCACGCTCCAGCGTTCGCAATGCATCACGATCCGACGCCGATACGCTCTTGGCCGGGATTCGCGCCATCTTGGCCACGATATTCTCCACCAGCTCAACGGATACGCGGTCCCCGCGATCAGCAACAGGCTGCAGTCGCAGATTTGCACCGGCCTCATCCATGACATCGATGGCCTTGTCCGGCAAATGCCTGTCATTAATGTGCCGCGCGGACAACTCCACGGCCGCCTCGAGCGCCGCCGAATCGTAGTGAATGCCGTGGTGTTCCTCGAAACGGGACTTCAAACCGTGCAGGATCGCGACCGTCTCCGGGATCGTCGGCTCGGGGACATCTATTTTCTGGAAACGTCTCGCAAGTGCATGATCTTTCTCGAAAATGCCTCGGTACTCTGAGTAGGTCGTTGAACCGATGCAGCGGATTTCGCCGTTCGCCAACACGGGTTTGATCAGGTTGCTGGCGTCCATGACGCCACCCGATGCGGCGCCTGCACCGATGACCGTATGAATCTCGTCGATGAAGAGAATCGCTCCCGGGTCCTCGCGGATTTCGGCAATGACACCCTTGAGGCGCTTTTCAAAGTCGCCGCGATACTTGGTGCCCGCAATCAGCGTTCCCATGTCCAGCGCGTAGATCGTGCTGTCCTGCAACACTTCCGGTACGCGCTCCTCGGTAATCATTCGAGCGAGGCCTTCGGCCAATGCCGTCTTGCCGACACCAGCCTCGCCTACGTAGAGCGGATTGTTCTTGCGCCGCCGGCAGAGGATTTGCACGGTGCGTTCAATTTCGAGTTCGCGCCCGATCAGAGGATCGATCTTGCCGTCAATCGCGCGCTGATTGAGATTGGTCGCATACAGTTCCAGCGGAGAGGCTTCGACCTCGGCCTCCGAGTCCACTTGCGCCTCGCCCTCCTCGCCTCCTTCGCTCGTGACCTGGGGCATGCCGTGAGAAATGTAATTGACGACGTCGAGTCGCGTGATGTCCTGCAAACCCAGGAAATACACCGCTTGCGACTGTTTCTCGCTGAATATGGCAACCAGTACATTGCTGCCCGTCACTTCCTTTTTACCGCTCGACTGCACGTGAAATACAGCGCGCTGCAAGACACGCTGAAAACCCAACGTCGGCTGCACTTCGTTGTCCTCATCCTCGGGCAGCAATGGGGTCTGATCATCGACACATTCGGTCAGCTGGCGACGCAATTCAGCAATATTCGCCTCGCAGGCCTTCAATATCTCGTGGACCTTGGGAATGTCGAGCAGTGCGAGCAGCAAGTGCTCCACCGTCATGTATTCATGGCGGCGATCACGGGCTCGCTGAAACGCCTCGTTCAAACAGAATTCAAGCTCGCTCGAGAGCATCGTGTCTCCTCAGACCTCTTCCATCGTGCACAACAGCGGGTGCTGTTGCTGTTTTGCAATACTCATGACCTGCGCAACCTTGGTTTCGGCAATCTCGTAGCTGTATACCCCGCAGATGCCTTTACCCTTGGTGTGGACCTCAAGCATAACCTGAGTGGCACGCGTGCGCTCCATCCCGAATATCGACTCCAGGATATCGACGACGAACTCCATTGGGGTGAAGTCGTCGTTGATCAGAACCACACGATACAGCGGCGGCTGCTTGATTTTCGGACGTGCTTCTTCAACGGCCAGATCGTAACTGCCGTGCTGCTCGTTTTCGTTGCGTTTGTCACTCATAATCGATTTGCGGATATACGGTCGAATTCTGTTATGTCAATAGCCGCCAGCGTACTGGCGGACTATTATATATGGCCCCGCGGCCGGCCCGTTATATTATTGCCAAATCTAGTATTTTCACCATTTTGCGGCTTGTCGCTGTTGTGCCTCAACCCGTATCATCGGTTCGCCGCGTTTAGAATGAAGTAGAGGTAAGGACGCCGACCTGCAGGACATGATTACGAAAGCCAATTGGACCGATTTTTCGAGCGCCGACAGAAGCACCGCGCTGACGACCATTAACAGGGTTTTGCCACCCTGGGTCAGTCTGTTGCTGGTCATAGCGATCGGCTGGCAGCTTGCGCGCATCACTTGGCTGCTTGTCCCGGCGCCGGCCGCCGGAGACGCTGTAGCTTCACCGATGAACCTGCCCACGGCGACGACGGCCCCAGGAGGCGGCGCTAACGTCCAAAGCATCGCAGCGAATCACATGTTCGGCGAAGCCGATGTCACCGATGAAGTGATCGTGGCCGCACCAGTCATGGACGACAACCTTGTTGACACCCGCCTGACCAATCTCGTGCTCAAGGGGACGATCGCTTCGGCCACACCTGAATTTTCGGTGGCCGTCATAGCCGACGGCAATGCCGAACAGAAAGTTTACGAAATCGGCGATTCGATCGGCTCAGGTGCCACCCTGCACGCGGTGTATGCCGAGCGCGTGGTGCTTAACGAAGGTGGGTCGCTAACCAACCTGAAGCTGCCGAGCGAATTTCCGGAGGCGCGCGCGTCACGAACCCGTCGGACAACCAGTACAACCCGGCAGACGAAACAGGCAAACACGGCGAGCATCCAGAACGTCGTGACTGAGAATCTCTCGAAACTGACCGATGTAATTCGGCCGACGCCCTACCTCGTCAATGGCGAACAGGCCGGCTATCGGGTTTACCCCGGCAGGAATCGGGCGCAATTCGCCGCCCTCGGCCTCCGGCCCGGTGACCTGATCAAGGACATCGATGGCCAGTCGCTGACCGACCCCACCCAGGCCATGCAGGTTTTCCAATCGCTTGGCACCGCAGAACAGGTAACTGTGACCGTAGAACGCAACGGACAGCCACAGTCGATTGTCCTCAAAACCAGTCAGCTCGATCTGGCTGGCGAGAAAACTGAATGACTATGAAAACAACAATGAAAAAGCAAAGTCTCTTGCGAACGCTGATCGCAGTAACCGTGTTGGCGATCTCCACCACGGTCTGGGCACAGGAACCCGCCGCGACGCTAAACTGGAAGGATGCCGATATCCGCCAGGTCGTTGAAGCCGTCTCCCTGGTCACCGGCAAGAATTTCATCCTCGATCCGCGCGTAACGGGCCGTGTGACTCTGCTTTCGCCAACCCCGTTGGGGCCGGATGCACTGTACGAAGCGTTCCTGTCTATCCTCCAGGTACATGGCTACGTCGCCGTGCAAAGCGGCGACCTGATCAAGATTCTGCCCGACGCGACGGCCCGACAATTCGCGAGCCCGATTGGCGTTGACGGAGCCTCCGGCGTTGACGACATTGCGACCCAGGTCGTCCAGGTCAGGAACGTCGGCGCGACGCAACTCGTGGCAATCCTGCGACCGTTGATTCCACAATACGGACACCTCGTTGCCCATGCCGGTTCGAATATGCTGATCATCTCGGATCGCGCGGGCAACATAGCCCGTATGGTCAGTATCATTCGTCGCATCGATCTGGCCAGCGATGAAGATATCGAAGTCGTACCGCTGCAGCACGCGTCTGCGGCGGAGATCGTGCGCATCATGACCGCCCTTACACAGACACCTCGATCGGACGGTGCTCCGATGTCGACCAGCCTGGTAGCCGACGCGCGCACCAACAGTGTCCTCATCGGCGGCGACAAGAGTGAACGTTTGCGCCTGCGGACGTTGATCGCACACCTTGACACGCCGCTCGACGCGGCCGGCGACACACAGGTTCGGTATCTGCGTTATGCCGATTCCGAGGAGTTATCCACAAAACTTCAGCAGCACTTCTCGGGCCAGGCGCAGGCCGTAGCCGGCGGCGCAGCGGGAGCGGCGGCAGCCCAGTCTTTGAACGAGATCAACATATGGGCCGACACGCAGACCAACGCTCTCGTAATCGACGCGCCTCCCAAGATGATGCGGTCGATCATGCAGATCGTCGACAAACTCGATATTCGACGTGCCCAGGTATTAGTTGAGGCGATCATTGTCGAAGTGATCGCTGACGAAAGGAACGAATTGGGCGTTACCTGGGCTATCGAGGGGGCCAGTACGAACGCGCCCATTGGGGTAACGAACTTCCCCAGCTTCATGAATGGTGTTGTACAAGTCGGCAGCGCGATAGGCGGCGGCGCCGGCGGCGAAACGGCCGGCCTGATCGGCGATGGAATCACTATCGGCGTCGGCCGAATCTCGGACGGAGGCGTCAGTTTTGCGGCAATCCTGCGCGCGCTGGAAGGCAACGCTGACACGAACATCATTTCCACTCCGTCCGTCGTGACCACGGATAACGAAGAAGCATCGCTTAACGTCGGCCAGGAAGTGCCGTTTGTGACGGGCTCATACAGCAATACAGGCAGTGCCGGCGGTGCGGTGAACCCGTTCCAGACTGTGCAACGCGAGTCTATCGGTGTGCAACTCAAGATAACGCCACAAATCAATGAGGGCGATTCGATGCTTCTCGAGATCTCACAGGAGATTTCCAGCATCGCGCAGTCTGCCGCGAACGCCGTCGATCTGATCACGAACCAGCGCATCGTGGAAACGACCGTCATTGTCGACGACGGTGATATCCTGGTGCTGGGCGGCCTGATCGAGGATGCGTTGCGCGAGAGCGAACAACAAGTACCGTTTCTTGGCAGTATTCCGGTGTTGGGTGGTTTGTTCCGCTCGCAGAAGACTGAAAAGATCAAGACAAACCTGATGATTTTCATTCGTCCGACGATTCTGCGCGATGCCGCGACCACCTCCTTCGAGACCAACGCCAAGTACAATATGATTCGCGAAATCCAGCAAGGCGGGCAGGATGAGTCCATACAACTTATGCCCGGCAGGAGCCGACCCATGCTGCCACCAGTCGACGGCGATGAAGTTGCTGAGCCCGAGACTGGCGACTCTCCGAACGACGAAGCACCGGACGACACGGTTCAGTAGTCGCGATGGAAGTTGAATCAGACATTGTCCTGGAAACAGCGGACTCGCCCGAACCACAGGTTCATAACGCACTGCCGTTTTCATTTGCAAAGCGCCATGGAGTCCTGATTCGCGATCTCAGCGATTCGGGTGGCGAAGCGGTGTACCGCGCGGGCGCATCACCTCAGAGCCTCGCGGAAGCCAGGCGATTTGCCGGTGTCCCGCTCAAGATGGCGCGCGTATCAGCGGAAGTGTTCGATACGTTGTTGCAGGAGTCCTACGAACAGGACAGCACCAAGGCGTCGTCCATGGTCGACGGACTGGATGAAGATTTCGACCTGACGCAGGTGGCGCAGGAGCTGCAGGAACCATCTGACCTCCTCGAAAGCGACGACGATGCGCCGATTATTCGGTTCATCAATGCTGTCCTGACAGAGGCGATCAAGGAAAACGCGTCGGATGTGCACATCGAGCCTTACGAAAACCGCCTGGGCGTGAGATTTCGCGTTGATGGCGTACTTCGTGAAGTTCTGCAGACACGCCGCGCCCTGGCGCCGCTCGTCGTTTCGCGCATAAAGGTCATGTCGAAGCTGGACATCGCCGAGAAGAGACTGCCCCAGGACGGCCGCATTTCATTGCGAATTGCCGGACGCGCAGTCGATGTTCGCGTATCGACCATGCCATCGGGACACGGCGAACGAGTCGTGCTCCGCCTCCTTGACAAACAGGCCGGTCGCCTCGACCTGATGTCGCTGGGTATGGACCCGGTAACCGAGAAGAAGACCGACGACCTGATTCACAAGCCGCACGGGATCATCCTGGTTACAGGGCCGACTGGCTCAGGCAAAACAACCACGCTGTACGCGGCGCTTGAGCGCATTAACGACAACACCCGCAATATCATGACCGTCGAAGACCCGATCGAGTACTTCATCGACGGAATCGGGCAGACGCAGGTCAACACAAAGGTCGAAATGACTTTCGCACGCGGCCTGCGCGCCATCCTTCGACAGGATCCGGATATCGTAATGGTCGGTGAAATACGCGACCTCGAAACTGCCGAGATTGCCGTGCAAGCCAGTCTGACAGGCCACCTCGTACTGTCGACTCTGCACACCAACACGGCGGCTGGCGCAGTGACACGACTGCGGGATATGGGCGTTGAGCCTTTCCTGCTGTCCTCGAGCCTGATCGGCGTGCTTGCGCAACGCCTGGTAAGGGTGCTCGATGATGACACCAAGGTGCCCTACCAGGCGCGCGAATACGAGTGCGATATCCTGGGCGTCGATCCGGCAAACCCGCCAACGCTGTTTCACGCAGGCAATGTTCCGGGCGGCGGTTTCAGAGGTCGCACCGGCATTTACGAACTCATCGTGGTCGACGACGAGATGCGGGAAATGATCCACAGCGGTGTCAGTGAGCAGGAACTCGACCGGCATGCACGCAAGACCACACCGAGCATTCGCGCGGACGGGCGCCGCCAGGTCCTGGAAGGACATACGACACTCGAAGAAGTGTTGCGTGTAACTCGCGAAGACTAG
>JAACFG010000225.1 GCA_009937605.1 Gammaproteobacteria bacterium
CCCCACTCCGGCGGGCGATCCACGAAGTCGGTCCCCGTATCGAGATACATGGCGGGAACGCCGATCTTCGCGAAACTGAATTGGTCGGAGCGATAGAAGTAGCCCTTATCCGAGAATTGATCCGGCTTGACGACTCGACCCTGTTCCTCGGCGATCATGGTCACAATCTCGTCGACCGTCGATTTGCCCAGGCCAACAAACGTAACGTCGTGGGTGTGGCCCCAGATGTTGCCGCCGTCGTAATTGAGATTCGCCGCAATCTTTCCGGGTGCGAATGTCGGGTTCGCCGCGTAGTACTCGGAACCCAGGAGGCCCTGCTCTTCTGCGCCGACCAGGTTGACCAGTATGGAGCGTCGCGGCGCCTCAGGCAGCGCCTTGATCGCTTTCGCGATCGCCATGACCTGGGCCACACCTGTCGCGTTATCCATCGCACCGTTATAGATCACGTCACCGTCCTCGTTCGGCGTGCCGATTCCCAGGTGGTCATGGTGCGCCGTGTAGATAACAACCTCGTTCTTGAGCTCCGGGTCGCTACCCGGAATCAGGCCGAGCACATTCGCCGACTGGACACGTGTGACTTCGACATCCATGCCGATTGATGTCGAAACGCCAAGCGGTACAGGCTCGAAATCGCGGTTGTAGGCGGCTTCGCGCAGCTCATCGAGATCGAAACCTGCCATCGCAACGAGCTCGCGTGCGGAGTCTTCAGTGACCCAGGCCTTAACCTGATTGCGGGGCTCATCGCCCGCCGGCAACTCAAACTGCACGCCGGTCCAAGACGTTTGCACGACCTGGAACGGATAGCCTGCCGAAGGCGCCGTGTGAATGATGATCGCGCCGGCCGCGCCCTGGCGCGCCGCGCTCAGGTACTTGTAGTCCCAACGTCCATACCAAAGGCGCGTTTCACCGCCGAACAGGTCGGGATCCCAGTCGGGATCGTTATTCATCATGACCAGGACCTTGCCGGTCAAATCCGCGCCCTTGTAGTCATCCCAATCGTATTCAGGTGCCTGGATGCCGTAGCCCACAAAAACAAGCTCGGCGCCATCCAGTTCGGCTCGCTCTTCCTGCACACCACCGCCCACAATGAACTGGTCCCATTGTTTGAGTGTTAACGATTTGCCATGACCCTCGAACGTCCAGCTGTCCGGTTGGCTCGAGTTCACTCCGACGAGGTCAAACGGTTGCTCCCAGCTGCCGTCCTCGGCTGCAGGTTCAAGTCCAAGTTCTTCCATGCGCTTTGCAAGGTAGGCACGCGCCATTGCGTCGCCCTCGCTACCTGGTCCGCGCCCTTCATAGCGATCATCGCTGATTTCAACCACGATGCCCCGCATGTAATCCCCGGTGATCTCTTTCGACGCCTCTTCTGCCGTCAAATTGGGGCCGGCCGACTCCGCCGCTTCCACCGTCGCTTCTTCGCCAGTTGCAGCGGCCTCTTGCTGAGGCGCTTGCTCACCTGAGCATGCTGCCAAACTGGCTGCCAGCATGAAAATTAGGATCAGTAATGCTCTATTCACTATTGTTACTCCCGGGTTCTTACCCGCTAAAGATTTCTTCAAGAAAATTCATTGTCGCCTGCCAGGACCTGCGATCGGCAGTCGCGTCGTAGACCGTACCCATATCGGGATTGTCTGCCGCAGGATTGGTAAATGCGTGCATCGTGTTGCCGTACGCGTGCAATTGCCAATCAGCCCCCATAGCGGACAACTCCGCTGCCAGCGAGTTCACATCGTCGGGCGTCGCCATTGGATCGTTCCAACCATGCAATGCGAGCACTTTCGCTTTGACCGTGATACCCGAGGTATTGCCAGGAGCACCGAATAAACCGTGAACGCTGACCACGCCGGCAATATCTTCACCCGTACGGGCGATATCCAGCACACTTAATCCACCAAAACAGAACCCGACAGCAGCGGTTCTGCTTTCCTCGACTTCCGGCTGTTCGCGAAGTGTGGCCAGGGAAACCAGTAAGCGTTGCTGCAACATTTCCCTGTCATCAAGAAACGGCTGCATGAGCGCCCCATTCTCCTCCGGTCTGCTGCCACGAACGCCTTTACCGTAGAGGTCAAGCGCAAAGGCTGCATAGCCCAAACGAGCGAGACCATCAGCCTTGCCATCCTCGTAGTCGCTGCGGCCACCCCAGGCGTGCGCCACCAAAACGCCAGGCCGAGGGCCCGGAAAGCTGTCATCCCAGACGATACGTCCCTCAAAGACCGAATCGCCGTCTGTGTAGTCAACAAGACGGTGCTGCAAGCTCAATGGTGTCTCCTCTTATTAACGTCGCCGAACTACGAAGACCTCGTAGCGGCCCTTCGGACCGATATACCAGGACGCGACGGTGCTGGTAATACTGACGATGATGGCGCCGAAAATGGCAGACCAGAAACCTGCGACCGAGAAGTTGTCCAGGAGAGCCGCGACCAGTCCAAACATGGCGGCGTTCAGGACAAAGATGAACAGGCCGAGCGTAATGATGGTGAGCGGAAAGGTCATGAGAAACGCGAGTGGCCGGACAAGTGAGTTGACTATGCCAAGCAATAACGCGGCGAGGATGAAACTTCCCGTCCCCTGCAACTCGACGCCCGGGACGATCTCCCGTGCCAGGAACAAACCCAGCATCGTGACAAGTGTTCGAATAATTATTCCCTGCATCGGGGCATTATATCCCCACATTCGAATTGATGGGGGCGACATTTTCGGCGATGGCAGCATCGCCACGGTCTGCTAGAATCAGCGACCGCGGCGCCCGTAGCTCAGTCGGATAGAGCACCAGATTCCTAATCTGGGGGTCACAAGTTCGAATCTTGTCGGGCGCGCCAATAAAACGGGTCAGGCCTTCAGGCCTGGCCCTTTTTATTTGGCTGCCGCCCCAAGATCGAACTTTGTTCGACAAAATGGCTACGTGTGCCGTACAGCGTTTTGATCCGAGCGGCGTAGCCGCGAAGCCCGAAGGGTTGAAACAGCCCCCAGGCTGTTTCAAGTAATCCTCTCGGGCGCGCCATCACCCCACCTCACGTCGACAGGTGCGCTCAATACGCCACCGAAATCCGCTCCCGTATATACGTTGCCTGTTCCGCTTCGTCGATAAGCGCCACTGCGAAATCGGCACGCGAAACGCGCGTTCTGCCGCGACTGTCCTCCAGTGCCCGGTCACCCCCGATACGGAAGACACCAGTGCGCGGACCATTCGTGAAGTTCTTGGGAGGCGTGACGTAAGTCCAGCGAACATCGTCGACCTTTCCGAAGAACTCAAGTGCCAGTATCTGGCCCAGAATTTCTACCTCGAGGTCTTTTGGTAGCAAGATCGTCGGCAACGTCTCGGCGAACAAGATACCTGGCTCGACCTCGAGTGATCCCGAGCCACCTACGTG
>JAACFG010000086.1 GCA_009937605.1 Gammaproteobacteria bacterium
TGCTTCGCAGCGTACGCCCAACAAGCGTCGAGAAGATCCGCGATCGGGTGCAGCTTGTTAATAGGGACGATGTCATCGCGGAGTGCATCGTTCGGTGCATGCAACGATACGGCGAGCGAAACATTGCACTCATCACCGAGCTTGTCGACGTGCGGTACGATGCCGGACGTACTGATCGTGACGCGACGTCGCGACAAGCCGCAAGCCAGGTCGGACACGAGCAGTTTGAGCACGGGAATGACGCTGCGATAGTTCGCCAGCGGCTCGCCCATGCCCATGAACACGACATTGGTGACGGCAGGCTCGCCGTTCTCACGGCGAGGCAGCTCGCTGTTCGCCTGCCAGACCTGGCCGATGATCTCGGCACTGGTCAGGTTACGATTGAACCCCTGCGCTCCCGTCGCGCAAAACGCGCAGTCGAGCGCGCAGCCGACCTGTGACGAGATGCACAAGGTGCCACGCGCGGGTTCCGGTATGAACACGGTCTCGACAGCCTGGCCGCAGTCAGTTGCAAATAGCCACTTGACCGTGCCGTCTGCCGAGTCGAAACGTGACTGAACCTCCGGCAGAACAATCTCGGCATCCTGCTGCAGTCGCTCGCGGAGCTTCTTCGACAAGTCAGTCATCTCGTCAAAGTCGATGACGCCCCGCTGGTAAATCCACTGCATGACCTGCCTCGCACGAAACGGTTTCTCGTCGCGCTCGGCAAAGAACCGCTCGAGCATGTCTTGCGACATGCCGAGCAGGTTGATCTTGTCAGCAGCAGCTGTCATTTACATCCTTAGCGTGTGCGCGGGCAGACGCCGTCGTCACCGAAAAAGAACTCGATCTCGACCGCCGCCGTCTCAGCAGCATCCGAGCCGTGACAGATGTTTTCTTCAATGCTCTCTGCGAAGTCAGCACGAATCGTACCCGGCTCTGCTTCCGCCGGGTTCGTCGCGCCCATGATTTCGCGATGCTTCAGGATCGCGCCTTCGCCGCTCAATGCTGAAACGACGACGGGACCCGATGTCATGTAACTGACGAGGTCGTTGTAAAACGGGCGTTCCTTGTGAACGGCGTAAAAGCCCTGCGCCTGCTCCTGGGTCAGGTGCAACATGCGCGCCCCGACAATTTCCAGTCCGGCTTTCTCAAAACGGCTGTAGATCTCACCGATCAGGTTCTTTTGCACGCCATCAGGCTTGATGATGGAGAGCGTCTGCTCAACGGCCATGGGTTAATCCTTTTATTCCAAAGTGATGATAATGAGCGCCCGGCGGTATGCCGGGCGCGGATAGACGTAAACGGTTAATTCTACTACGGGAATTTCAGTCGTTGAAGCTTTGCGACTCAGGCCGCTGCCGCACATCCCTGTGCTCCGCTGCACAGGGCTATCCATGCCCTAGACGTTGAAGCTTTCGCCGCAGCCGCATTCGCCCTTAATATTCGGGTTTCTGAAGCTGAAGGCTTCATTGAGGCCATTCTTGACGAAATCGACCTCGGTGCCGTCGATCAGGGCCAGCGCCTCCGGGTCGATCACAACCTTAATTCCCTTGTCCTCAAAAACGACATCATCCGCGCCCACTTCCTGCGCGTAGTTGATCACATAGGAATACCCCGAGCAGCCCGTCTTGGTCACGCCGAGGCGCAAACCCAGGTTTGAACTGCGTTTTTCAAGGTAAGAGCGGACACGCTCTGCAGCCGCATCCGTAAGCGATATCGCCATGTAAGTCTTCCAGTCTGTTAGTCCATTTCAGGTTCTGTCGCGAAATCGCTGCCCAAGCGACCGAACCGCATCCTCTATGACAAGTATACGTCCGGTTTTCTCCACAGGTACAGGGAGATTCTGCATAACATCGGCCGCAGTGTAGTTCTCGAGATCTGTCACCGGGCGCCCTTCCAGGGCCGCACATGCCGCCTCGGTCGCCGCGATCACATGTGGGCAACCCCACGCGCGGAATCGCAGCACTTCGATCGTCCCGTCAGCAGCTGTGGCAGTCAGCCGCAGGCGCACGTCCTGGTCGGCCACATAGACGGCCTCGCCGCCAGCGGCGTCGCCGGCATGCGCGGGCGCCGCAAACAGGTCCCTGACCCTGGCGCTGTAGGGATCGGCGCTCATGCAACCTCATCCGGCGCCAGCTGGCGCAGCCTGGCCACGGCTTCCCGGTAACGCCCGGCGGCGAACTCGACTTCCTCGATTGTCGTCGGGCGGCCAACACTGAAGCGGATCGCGCTCTGCGCCTGCATGTCCGTCCGACCCAACGCGCGGAGAACATAGGATGGCTCCTGGACCTTCGAATTGCAGGCACTGCCGGTTGCCGCGCAGATCGGTTCGAGCGCAAACAGCAGGCTTTCACCTTCAATATCTTCGACACTGACGTTCAGAATTCCGGGGAACCCATCCGGGTCGCCGTTCAGGCTGATGCCGTCGATTTCCCGGATGCCGTTCCACAGCACGTCCCGCAATTCAGACAAGTGCGCGAGATCGTCGTCTATTCCGCCCGCGGCAATCTCCGCGGCCATTCCCAGTCCTGCGATCAGGTCGGTCGGTAACGTCCCGGGGCGAATTCGCCGTTGCTGCCCGCCGCCGAACAGGATCGGGGCAACGTGGCAGCCGGGCCGATCGGCTATGTACAGGGCGCCGATACCCTTTGGGCCATAGAATTTGTGGCCGGTCAGCGACAACAGATCGACCGGCAACGATGCAAGATCGATCGGCACCTTGCCGACTGCCTGTGCACCATCGACATGGAACAGGATGTCGCGCTCGCGGCAAATCGCGCCGAGGGCTTCGATGTCCTGGATCACCCCGGTCTCATTATTGACGAACATGATCGACACGAACTGGGTGTCGTCGCGCAACGCGGCGGCGAATACGTCAGGGGCGAGCAAACCACGCGAGTCCGCGTCCACCCAGGTGACGTCGAAGCCTTCCTGCGCGAGCATCTCGAACACGTCGGTCACAGCCTTGTGCTCGGTTCTCATTGTGACGATGTGTTTGCCTCGATGCGCCCTATACCGAGCGCCGCCCGCAATCGCGAGGTTATCTGACTCGGTCGCGCCGGACGTCCATATCAGGGTTTCGGGAGACACGTTCAGGAGGCCGCCAAGCTGCTCGGCAGCCCGGCCGATCACCTCGTGGGTCAGGCGTCCGGCCGCATGCGTTGATGACGGATTTGCGTAGGCACTCTGACTGACTTCGCACATGCGCTCATACACTCGCGGATCGACTGGCGTTGACGCCGCATAATCGAGATAGATGATGTCCTCGCTCATCAGTCGTCCTTCCGGGTGCGATCGACGGCTGTAAGGACACCCCGCAGAATGTTGACCTCGTTCTTGTCCGGCCGTGCCCGGATGTACAGCCTGCGCATGCGCCGCATCAGGTGCCGGGGATTATCCGGATCCAGGAACTCGATATCGGTCAGCACTTTCTCGAGATGTTCATAGAAATTTTCCATTTCCTCACTGGTGGCCGGCGGCGCCTCCACATCGAACACGGGGCCTTCATCGAGCATGCTCGCGACACGCAATTCGTAGGTGAGAACCTGCACGGCCATGGCGAGGTTCAATGAACTGAAGCCGGGGTCCGTCGGAATCGTGAGCAAGGTATGGCACAGGTCCAGGTCGTCGTTATGGAGACCGGTCTTCTCCGGGCCGAAAACGGCGGCGACCTTGCCGTGGCCACTCTCCTGGATCATCCGTTCGGCACAATCCCGGGGTCCCATGCAGGGCCAGTTGATCGTCCGGGACCGGGCGCTCGCGCCGGCCACGTAGACACAATCGGTCAACGCCTCGGCCAGGGTGTCTACTACCATCGCCGACTCGAGGATATCCGCGGCCCCCGAGGCGCGCGCGGTCGCTTCATCGTGGGGGAAGTGCTTTGGGTTGACCAGTGCAAGGTCGCTGAGCCCCATGTTCTTCATGGCACGCGCGACTGCCCCGATGTTTCCGGGATGCGTGGTTCCGACGAGGACGATCCGAATCGACATTGCTATAGGACAGGCAGCTGAAAGTCGGGTATTCTACCGCCCCCGCGGCCCAGACGAACAGGCCGCGCAGCTCTTTTACATTGACGGAATCGTTTCATGAACGCATTACAGAATGTGGCCGTGATGGCAGCGCGCCGTGGCGGCGCCATACTTATCAGGAATCTCAACAAGCTCGACAAGCTCAAGGTTGAGAAGAAAGGCCATAACGATTTCGTCAGCGATGTCGACCGCGCCGCCGAGGCCGCCGTCATCGAAGTCATCAAGAACCACTATCCCGACCATGCGATCCTCGCCGAGGAATCCGGCCAGCAGGGTGAATCCGATACCGTGTGGATCATCGATCCGCTCGACGGGACGACCAACTACCTGCACGGGTTTCCGCAGTTCTGTGTTTCCGTGGGCGTACAGGTCAACGGCCGCATGGAGGCCGCAGCGGTCTACGATCCGATGCGCCAGGAGCTGTTCGCAGCGGCACGCGGTGACGGGGCAACGCTCGACGACCGCAAGATTCGTGTCAGCGGCCGCAAGGAGATGGAATACGCCCTGATAGGCACCGGCTTCCCGTTCCGGCAGAAAAACATGGATATGGGTCCCTACCTCAACATGCTGGGCAAAGTCGTCAAGAATACGGCCGGTGTCCGGCGTCCGGGCGCGGCGGCACTGGACCTTTGCTACGTCGCGGCAGGCCGTCTCGACGGCTTCTGGGAAGTCGGGCTCAAGCCCTGGGATCTTGCGGCGGGTACGCTCATAATCCGCGAGGCGGGTGGCATCGTCAGCGGCCTCGATGGCAGCGAAAACTACCGCGACTCCGGTCACATCCTGTGTGGCACGCCCAAGATCTACGCGGGCCTCGCGAAACTCTGCGCCCACGACATCAAGGCGATCCTGAACACCTAAATTGGTGTCAGTCACCTTATTTCCAGTCTAAAGGTGCCAGTCACCTTAGACTGGAAATAAGGTGACTGGCACCAATTCAGGTATCGACGAAGGACTGCACGACACGGGTCCATGCCCGTGCCACGTTGTGGCGGTTGTACCCTCCACCACCCGTGCCGATGATGCGTCCCTCGCAGTGTTTGTCGGCAAGCCCGCACAATGCCGCCGCCGCGTGCGCGTGCGCCTCTTCTGTCCAGCACAGGTGAGTGATGGGATCGCCCTCGAGACTGTCGGCACCGCATTGCATGAGAATGAACTCCGGCTTCTGCGCGTCGATGTAGGCCTCAACCTGCTCCCACGCCCGCCGGAATTCAGCATCGTCTGCCCCTGGAGCCACAGGAATATTCAGTTTCGTGCCTTTCGCCCTGCCCTTCCCGGTTTCGTACGCATGGCCGGTTCCCGGGTACAGGTACCGTCCGTCCTCGTGGATATCCGCGAAGATCAGGTCAGGGTCGTCGTCAAATCCGTAAAAGACACCGTCGCCGTGGTGGGCGTCGATATCGACATAGGCGATGCGCCGCAGCCCGTATTTCATGCGCAGGTATTCGGCCGCAATACCGCAATCGTTGAAAACACAAAACCCGGCGGCACGATCGCGAGCTGCGTGATGGAGTCCGGCAATCGGTACAAACGCGCGTTTGTAGTTGTCGTGCATCACTTCATCGACAGCACACAACACCGCGCCTACGACCGCCGAAGCCGCTTCGTAGATTCCTTTGATGGCCGGCGTATCACCATCATCCAGATACCCTTTGCCGATCTCCGACAGGCGCGACACCTTGTCAATGTAGTCAGCGGTATGGAACAGGGCGAGCTCATCCACAAGAGCTGGCCGCGGATGGCCGTGATCGATGGAATCGGCCAGACCGGCCTGGTCGAGCTCATTGTGGAAGACGTCGTGGCGATCAGTGCCGAACGGGTGCGGATCGCCAAAACCGTAGGCTGCGATCTCCTTTCCCTTGTAAACCAGCACGCGCTCGCTCATCAACAGTGCCCGACTACTTGCTTGTGCGGCAGCATACCGGATAATGCGCGCTTCTCAATATTCGGTCCCGCCATGGCACAGTACATATACACAATGAACCGCGTTGCGAAGGTCGTTCCGCCTAAGCGGCACATCATTCGCGATATTTCACTTTCGTTCTTCCCCGGCGCCAAGATCGGTGTGCTGGGTCTCAATGGCTCCGGCAAGTCCACACTTCTGCGCATAATGGCCGGCCTCGATACCGAGATTGATGGCGAAGCTCGTCCGCAACCCGGCATCAAGATTGGCTACCTGCCGCAGGAGCCGGAACTGGATGCGGCCAAGGATGTGCGCGGCAACGTTGAGGAGGGCCTCGGGGAGACTATCGATCTCCTGCATCGATTCGACGAGATCAGCCAAAAATTTGCCGAGCCGATGAGTGATGACGAAATGAACGCCCTGCTCGAGGAACAAGGCAAATTGCAGGACGCGATCGATGCTGCCGGTGGCTGGGAAGTCGACCGCAAACTCGAGGTTGCTGCCGATGCACTGCGCCTGCCGCCCTGGGATGCTGATGTCACCAAACTGTCAGGCGGTGAGCGGCGGCGCGTCGCATTGTGCCGTTTGCTCCTGTCGCAGCCAGATATGTTGCTGCTCGACGAGCCGACGAACCACCTCGATGCGGAGTCTGTCGCCTGGCTGGAGCGTTTTCTCGACGAGTACCCGAGCACTGTTATCGCGGTGACGCATGACCGCTATTTCCTCGACAATGTCGCCGGCTGGATCCTTGAACTCGACCGCGGGCATGGTATTCCGTGGGAAGGTAACTACTCGTCCTGGCTTGAGCAGAAAGAAGCGCGCCTGAAGGTCGAAGAGGCTGGCGAGAAAGCCCGTCAACGGGCGATGGAACACGAGCTCGAATGGGTGCGCAGCAATCCGAAGGGTCGGCAGGCGAAGTCCAAGGCGCGGCTCAAGCAGTTCGAAGAATTATCCTCGCCGTCGTACCAGGCGCGCCTTGAGACGAATGAAATCTACATCCCACCCGGCCCACGGCTGGGTGACGTCGTTCTCGAGGTCGAAAACCTCAGGAAAGGTTTTGGCGACAAGCTGCTGATCGATGACCTGAGTTTTCAGCTGCCGCCGGGCGGTATTGTCGGCGTAATTGGTCCGAACGGGGCCGGCAAGACCACGTTGACCCGCATGATTACCGGTCATGAGCATCAAGACTCCGGCACGCTGCGACTCGGCGAAACGGTGCAGGTCGCGAGCGTGGACCAGTCGCGTGACAGCCTCAACGATGACAAGACGGTCTGGGAGGAGATCTCAGACGGTCTCGATATGATCAAGGTCGGCAACTACGAAACGTCGTCGCGCGCCTACGTTGGCCGATTCAACTTTCGTGGCCAGGACCAGCAGAAGAAGATCGGGCTGCTGTCGGGCGGCGAGCGCAATCGAGTCCACCTGGCCAAAATGCTGAGAGCCGGTGGCAATTTCCTGTTGCTTGACGAACCTACCAACGATCTGGACGTTGAGACCTTGCGCGCGCTCGAAGAAGCCTTGCTCGAGTTTCCCGGTTCGGCCATGGTTATTTCGCATGATCGCTGGTTCCTGGACCGTATATGCACACACATGCTTGCGTTCGAAGGAGACTCGGTGGTGACCTGGTTCGCGGGTAACTACGCGGACTACGAGGAAGATCGCAAGCGTCGCCTGGGTGCCGATGCGGCAAACCCGCACCGAATCAAGTATAAGAAGCTGGACGCCTGACGAACGGAGAACACGACGATGAACCTGCTGTTGATCGCCAGTACGGCATTCACGCTGATCACGTTGTACTTCGTCTTTTCGATGTTTCGGCATGCGCGAAGGCGGCGACCGGTTCGAGCGACACGCTCGCTGGCAGGTGGCGCCGTTTCCGCATGCGCAGGGGGTGCCAGTATTATGCTGGCATTCAGTTATTTCGGCTATTTCCAACTCGTCGATGAACAACTCGTCGGTCGGATAAAATTCACCGAGTCCGCGCCGGAGCGCTACGTCGCCCGCCTGATGCTGGAGGGCGAACAGCCTGACCGAATGTTTGAACTCCTGGGTGACGAGTGGCAAATGGACGCGCGCATCATCACCTGGAAACCACCGATGACCTTGCTGGGGCTCGACCCCATCTACCAACTGGACCGACTCAGTGGCCGCTACTCCGAAGTCGAAGAAGAGCTCAGCAAACACCGCAGCGTCCACGCGTTGTCCGAACCCGTGACGATGGACGCGTGGCGGTTCGCGCGCGAGCATCCGAAGCTGTTGCCCGGAGTTGACGCCCACTACGGCACGGCCACGTATCTGCCCATGGCCAACGGCGCGGTTTTCGAGGTGACGATGACCAGGACAGCCCTGATCGCTCGCCCGGTCAACGAAGCAGCGCGCGAAGCTGTCGGCGATTGGGGACAGTAATCATTTATGGATTATGTAAAGCACACTCGGCGAGCGAATGTTGATGGTGCATACTGAAGTCGCTGATTGATAAAAACTATTCGGCTAAATCGATAGCAAATAATCGATAAGAAGAACTGAGCGAAATGGCAATCGTAATAGAAAAAGATCAGGGGATTAAAAGCGAGCTCGAAGACCAGGTCGGTCTCGAGTGCCCCTACTGCGGCGTGTTCGCGCACATGCAGCCACAGTCGGTTCCGGACGCGTCTTCACTACTGCGGGACAAACCCAAACACGTTGGGCTCGTCTACAAATGCGATGCCTGTAATGCGCCGGTATTCCTTCGCTTCGCCGTGCGCCAGTACGAAGAAAACAAGGTTGAGCTTTATCGCAATTTTGTTGAACTGGAACGGCCGAAGGAGCGCTTCGCCTTTTCTTATCTCCCGAAACACACGGAAGTGCTGTTCCGCGAGGCGCTGAGTTGTTACTCAAATAACAATTTCAATGCGTTCGCTTCGATGTGCCGCCGCGCGGGGGTCAGTGCGTTCAGTGCTTTGGGCGAAGGTGGCAAACTCAGAGCTTTTGAAGAGGTCATGGTCGCGCAGGACATCGCGGGGATCGAAGATGATGCGTTCGCGCCCGTGAAGAAAGTGCTTTTTGGCACCGGAACTCACGAGGAACTGCCGCTACTGAACCGCGCCCAGGCCGGCATCCTGCTCGAAGTGCTCAAGGATATGTTCTACCAGTGCTTTGTGCGTCGCGGGAAGCTCACGCGTGCCATCAAGGTCCGCCGCTTCTTCGTCACCGAAGCCAACAACGACTCCGCTCAGTCCGCCTGAAAAGCAATCTCGCCTATCGCCTCGAGCGGATGAATATGCACGCGCCTGACTTCAATGTCGTAGAGAAACACGAACTGTCCGGTCGTCCCCAGTAGCGTAAACGTCTGCTCTTCATCACCATCAGCAAAGGTCACATCGACCAATTTGCTGTTGCCTTCCAGCGTGTTATTCGCCTGTCTGTTCGCGTAGGCGAAAATAACAATCAACACCATTAGAACTGCTGCGAAGTTGTTGATAAACCGATACGAGCAACGCCGGGTGCTCGCGCAATACTGCGGCCGTACGCGTAACTGGAGTTTCTGCCATTATCCGATTCTACCCAATCGCGACGCGCGCATTGCGAAACATGCGCAGCCAGGGGCCATCATTGCCCCAATCGTCGGGGTGCCAGGAATTCTGGCGGGTTAGAGCCACGCGTTCCGGATGCGGCATCATGATCGTCACGCGACCGTCCTCATTACTCAGGCCACAGATGCCGTCGACAGAACCATTCGGATTCGCGGGGTATTTGTCCGCCACCTCACCGTGGTTGTCGACGTAGCGCATCGCGACCGTGTACGAGGCCGCGTAACGCGCCCCGTCATCCGCGAACTCTGCGCGGCCTTCTCCGTGTGAGGTGGCTATTGGCAAGCGCGACCCTGCCATCCCATCCAGGAAAAGCGACGGGCTCTCTACAACCTCGACGAGACTGAGCCGGGCTTCGAATTGCTCGGATTTGTTACGCAGGAAGCGAGGCCAGTGACCTGCACCCGGAATGATGTCCTTGAGATGCGACATCATCTGGCAACCATTGCAGACGCCAAGCGCAAACGTATCGCCTCTTTCAAAAAATGCGGAGAACTGATCGCGCGTACGCGCATGAAAAAGCACTGACTTGGCCCAGCCGCCACCGGCACCGAGAACATCCCCGAATGAAAAACCGCCGCAAGCGACCAATCCCTGGTAATTATCCAGCGTGTCGCGGCCTTCCAGCAGGTCACTCATGTGCACGTCGACGGCCGCAAAACCGGCTTTCATGAAAGCCGCGGCCATTTCATTCTGGCTGTTAACGCCCTGCTCTCGCAGGATAGCGACGCGCGGCCTGGCGCCGCTGCGGAGCGGGCGAGCAATATCGTCCAGCGGGTCGAAACTCAGATGAACATTGAGTCCCGGGTCGTTGTCGTCGCCAACCTGATCGAATTCTTCCTTCGCGGTCGTCGGGTTGTCTCTCAACGCCTGGATGCGATAACTCATCTCCGACCACTCGCGCTGCATGGTCGCCCGGTCCATCTCGAGCTCAGTCTTGCTATCGCCGCGAACGACGAGTCTGCCGCTATCATCGACCCGGCCGATGGCCTCCGCTTTGATGCCGTTACGATCGAGCACCATCTGCACTTGCGGCAGCTTGCTCTTCGAGACCTGAACCACCGCACCAATCTCTTCGCTGAACAGTTGCTTCAGAAGTTCCACCCGAGAGCCACTCAGTGTCAACGACACGCCTAGCCGGCTCGCGAACATCATCTCGGCAACAGCCGCCAGCAAGCCGCCGTCGCTGCGATCATGATAGGCAAGCAACATGTCGCGCACGTTCAATTCCTGCACCGCGGCGAACAAGCCCTTGAGCAGCTTGGCGTCATCCAGATCCGGCGTTGCCCCGCCCGTGCGTGCGAAAGCCTGCGCCAGGCAGGATGTGCCGAGGCGGTTCTTGCCCAGGCCGAGATCGAACAACAGCAAGTAGCTCGGCTCGTCTGTCTTTTGCAATTGCGGCGTCAGGTGCCGCGTGACATCCGTGACCGGCGCGAAAGCTGAGACAATCAGGGAGACCGGCGCCACGACATTGTGTTCGCCGTTGTCGTCTTCCCAGCGTGTGCGCATGGACATCGAGTCCTTGCCCACTGGAATCGCGACACCAATCTCGCGGCACAATTCATCGCCGACCGCCTTGACTGTATCGAACAGGTTGGCATCCTCGCCGGGATGCCCTGCCGCCGCCATCCAGTTTGCGGACAGGCGCACCTTGCTCAGATCTTCAATGGGTGCGGCTGCAATATTCGTTATGGACTCGGCCACGGCCATGCGGCCCGATGCTGGCGCGTTGGTCGAGGCGAGTGGCGTGCGCTCTCCCATCGCCATCGCCTCACCGGTGAGACCGCTAAAGCCCGAGGCCGTAATCGCAACGTCGCTCACCGGAACCTGCCAGGGGCCGACGAGCTGATCGCGAGCGCTCAGGCCGCCCACTGTGCGGTCGCCAATGTGGATCAGAAATGATTTTGCAGCGACTGCCGGAAAGCGCAATACGCGCAGTGCGGCCTCCTCGAGATCGATGCCATCAAGATCGAGGGAATCATCGGGCAGCGGCGCACGTTCGACGTTACGCTCCATTTTCGGCGGATTACCCAGCAACATCTGCATGGGCATGTCCACAACGCGAGTGTCGAAGTCACGATCGTTGACGAGCAGGTTGCCGTCGCCGGTCAGCGTACCGATCACCGAAACCGGACAGCGCTCACGTTCGCAAAGCGTCTTGAACTCGTCGATGCGGTCGTCGCCGATTATCAGCACGTAACGCTCCTGCGCTTCGTTGCACCAGATACCCATCGGTGACATGCCCGGTTCCGCGTTGTCGACTTCGCGCAGTTCGATTTCGGCCCCGTGACCGGAGTGATCAACAGCCTCTGGCACGGCGTTCGACAGCCCGCCCGCGCCGACGTCGTGGATCAGCAGAATCGGATTGTCCGCGCCCATCTGCCAGCAGCGATCGATGACTTCCTGCGCACGACGCTCCATTTCCGGGTTGCCGCGTTGCACTGACGCAAAATCCAGATCGGCGCTCGATGTGCCACTTGCGAGCGACGACGCAGCACCACCGCCAAGACCGATCAGCATTGCGGGGCCGCCGAGAACCACGACCCTCGCCCCAACCGGCACGTCGATCTTACTCGCGTGCTCAGCGCGGACATTGCCCGTGCCTCCCGCGATCATAATCGGTTTGTGATACCCACGAATCTCGGTTTCAGGCAGGCCGGGCAGATGACTCTCGTAGGTGCGGAAGTAGCCAGCGAGGTTCGGGCGACCGAATTCGTTGTTGAATGCAGCACCTCCGATCGGCCCTTCGATCATGATGTCGAGTGGCGTGGCAAGGTGCTCCGGGTGCGGAAAATCATCCTCCCACGGTTGCTCATAGCCCGGGATTCGCAGGTGCGACACTGTGAACCCGGTCAGCCCGGCCTTGGGCTTGGCACCGAGACCTGTCGCACCTTCGTCCCGAATCTCCCCGCCCGATCCGGTCGCTGCGCCAGGGAACGGCGAGATGGCCGTTGGATGATTGTGCGTCTCGACCTTGATCAACACGTGAATGGGTTCTTCACGATACTCGTACTCACGATCGGCCGTGCGTGGCATCAGTCGCTGACCGGTCCAGCCTTCGAATACGGCGGCATTGTCGCTATAGGCCGAGATCACACCGGCTGGCGTCTTCTCGGTCGTTGACTTGATCATGCCGAACAGGCGCTTGTCCTGCTCCTGACCATCGATGACCCAACTGGCATTGAATATTTTGTGGCGGCAGTGCTCCGAGTTCGCCTGGGCAAACATCATGAGCTCTGCATCGGTCGGGTCGCGATCGAGGTCGGCATAGCTGGCGACGAGATAATCGATTTCCTGATCAGACAACGCGAGCCCGAGCCCGGTATTTGCCGCGACGAGTGCGTCGCGTCCCTGTTCCTGCAGCGGCACAATCCCAACCGGGGCAGGCTCATGTGTTTCGAACAGGGCTTCGACGCCTGCCGCGCTGGGGAAGACCGCGTCAGTCATTCGATCCGACAACAGGTGGCTCAATGCCAGGACGTCACTGTCATCGACCGTGCCGGAGAACTTCAACCCGTAGCAAATGCCGCGCTCGATGCGTTCGACCGCGTCGATGTCGCAGGCTTTCGCAATGTCCGTGGCCTTGGATGACCAGGGTGAGATTGTCCCGGGCCGCGGCACGGTATAGAGGGTCTTTACGCCGCGCGCCAGTTTCGCGGGCTTGTCGCCGGACAGTAGCAGCGCGTCGAGACGACTTTTGTCTTCCTTGGACAACTCGGCAG